>NZ_BCAI01000003.1:0-367099 GCF_001293805.1 Pseudoalteromonas sp. SW0106-04
GGTTGATTTCATGGCTATGGGAAAAACCTACAAATGTAAACAAGAATTTTCTGAGTGGATGATTTTTCGTTCATAGCTCATATCAATCTGCAATTCTAATAAATGGAAAGTACCAAATCAGGAAAACCGTTTTCCAGACCTCAAAAAAGTCCAAATTTCTTTGCGATTTTTCACTTTTTCTGGAAAAGTCTTCTAGACTAGGTGGGGTGTGGATTTCCAGAGTGTTTCCAGACTTAGATGTACAGAGTAAGGAAATACTATGCGCTAACACGCTGAGTTATTAGTAACCTCTGGCAGGCTGCTCAAAGTAGCCTGCTGCCTTGTTTATTCACCTTAACTAAAGTCAATCGCTCCTGCGATATATAGCGACCAACCTCTCACCCTTTAGTAGCAAAAGTACTTATTAAGCTACTCCAATTTTTGTTCTATCTACTACCAATAAAACACTTGTCGCTTGTTGTTTGTTTGCACAAGCTGTCGTGCTAGTCTGAGCAAAAACTCTAAGGATTTACTCATGCCAGATAAACAACAGTTTTTAGAACGCTTTCCGCACGCCTGTGAAATTAAAGTGGCTTGGGGTGATATGGATGCGCTACAACACGTCAATAACAGTATGTATTTTAAGTACTTTGAAATAGCGCGTATTGATTTCTTTGCGCAAGCAGGGCTGTTTGATCGCCTCGAGGCAGAGAAGATAGGCCCCGTACTGGCTGACAACTATTGTAAATACAAGCGCCCGGTTACCTTCCCCGACACCTTACTCATTGGAGTCAGCGTTAGCGAGATTGCCGAAGCAGGTTTTATGACTCACTACACGGTATTTTCTTGTGCCCAGCAAGCCATTGTTACCGAGGGTCAAGCTAGAGTGGTGATGTTCGATTTCAAGACATCGCAAAAAGCACCATTGAGTGATACCTTACGTACATTCCTGCATGCGAATGAAAAAGGATAACTCAATGCACTATACAAAACTTGGTCACAGTGGTTTAAACGTATCGCGGGTGTGCCTAGGGAGTATGACGTGGGGTAGACAAAACACTCAGCAAGATGCCGATGAGCAACTCAACTACGCGCTTGCTCAAGGCGTTAACTTTATTGATACTGCAGAGATGTATGCAGTTCCCCCGGCGCCGGAAACCTATGGTAAAACCGAAGCCATTATTGGTGATTGGCTAAGCCGCCATATCGACAAACGTAAGGATGTGGTTATTGCCACCAAAGTGGCTGGGAATGGCCTAGCTTGGGTCCGTGACGGTGGTGATATCACCAAAGAGTCAGTCATCAGTGCCGTTGATGGCTCGTTGCAACGTTTACAGACCGACCATATCGATCTTTATCAAATTCATTGGCCTAACCGCACCTCGCCACATTTTGGTAAACAGTGGCCAGGTATGGTGGATTTGCAGCAAATAGATAAAAGCGCGCAGCGGGCGCAAATGCACGCTATTTTAGAGGGCTTAGATGCGTGTGTTCGTGCCGGTAAGATTCGCCACTGCGGGCTTTCAAATGAAACGCCTTGGGGCTTAAATCAGTACCTTGATCTAGCGAAGCAGTATTCGCTACCGGCCATGGTATCGATGCAAAATGAGTTCAGTTTAGTGCATGCCAAAGATTGGCCTTATTTGCTTGAGCAGTGTCACCATGAGGACATCGCTTATTTGCCTTGGTCACCTTTAGCGGGCGGTATGCTCAGTGGTAAATACTTAGGGGGAGCCCGGCCACAAGGCTCGCGTTGGACCATTGCCCAGCGCAACGGCTTGTTCCGCGATACTCACCTTGCGCAAGAAGCCGTTGCTAAATATCAGGCTATCGCGAAAGAGCACAATATGACGGCGGCACAACTAGCCCTGGCGTGGTGTAACCAAGTGCAAGGGGTTACCTCCACAATCATTGGTGCAACTACTCTGGCGCAACTTGAGGAAAATATTGCTGCATTTGATATCCAGCTTGAGGACGAAGCACTGGCGCAAATCGACTCAGTATTAAAAGCCTATCCCGCTCCCTTTTAATGTGGAAGTAGCCTGTAACGGGCTACTTTTCTGATTTCACATCTATTTGCGTGCGCTTTTTCACATTAGCGACGCTGAGCCAATAGTAGACTTTTTCTAACAATTGGTCGGCATCAACGGGCTTGGTGATGTAATCACTCATTCCCGCTTGCAAGCAGCGTTCGCGATCCCCTGCCATGGCGTTGGCAGTCATCGCGACAATCGCTATACCGGTGTAATGCTCACCCGCATCCCCTCGGCGAATCGCTAAACTGGCACTGTAGCCATCCATCACCGGCATTTGGCAATCCATTAAAATGACGTCAAAGTGCGGGTCAGCATTGAGAATATCCAACGCTTGCTTGCCATCCCCACAACTGACTAGGGTAATGGGTAAATCCTTAAAGACACCAGTCACAACCACTTGGTTAATAGCGTTATCGTCTACCACTAACACTTTTGCACCTGAAACCGAATGAAAGTCGAGTGCGGTGACCGGTGGGCTATCACACAGTGGCTGCTCCGCCCCTTCGGCTGAAAACAAAATATGGGCCAATACCACAGCAGAAATGGGTGGTAAGAGGCACTCAACATTGTCATATTGCTCAGCAAACGCCGTATTCATTTGATACTGACTACAATTGACGATGACTTTAAGTTTTTCACTGTGCTGGGCATGCAATAAGGTATGTAAATGCGCTTGCACCTCTCGGCCTTGTTTCGTAGCGTCGACAAACAATAACAACTGATGGAAATCACCAGACGCTGCGAGTTGGTCAACATCATGCCAGTCGGCGTCGATTACTTCAGCGCCCCACTGGCGCAAATGATTCGTGATCACCTGTTTACGTATGGCTACTTCATCGATGATAACTGCGCAAGACCCAGCCAAAGGCTCAGCCATTACTGCACGGTTTTCAGCACTACGTAACATGATATGGCCGATAAAGCGCGATCCTTTGCCAAGCTCACTCTCAACACGGATCTCGCCCCCCATCAGCTGTACAAGTTGTTTAGTAATAGCTAACCCTAGTCCGGTGCCGCCATATTTGCGGGTAATGCTGTTATCCGCCTGTGTAAACGAGTTAAAGAGATCTTTTAGCTTGCTCGGCTCGATACCCACACCTGAATCTTCTACAACAAAATCAATACGGTACTGACCTTCTTGTAGCCGACTTTGCACCTTGATTAACACATGGCCATTGTCGGTAAATTTAATGGCGTTACCGAGCAGGTTGGTAAAAATTTGTCGAATACGGGTGACGTCTCCCAAAAACGTAGGTTGAGTCAAGCCACTGCTATCTAATAACAGCAACAGTCCCTTCTCTTTGGGGCGAATGGAATTGGATTGTAATAACTCACTGAGCACCACCTCTAAATTGACACTTTGTACTTCCAGCTCCATCTTTCCTGCTTCGATTTTAGAGATATCAAGTACACTGTTAATCAGCCCAGTTAGATTCGTAGCACTGGCCTGTGCTAATTGCAGATAATGGTTTTGTTGCTCGCTTAACGGCTCTTTTTTGATCAGGTTGAGCATGCCAAATACGCCATTCATGGGGGTTCGCAGCTCGTGACTCATATTGGCTACAAATAGACTTTTAGCTTCGTTGGCTTGCTCTGCTTCCTTGCGCGTCGCTTCAAGTTGCTCTGTGCGTTCGGCTACCTTAGTCTCGAGAGAGGCATTCATATTCTGCAATTGTCGGCGTAAATTAAACTCAGTAGTATGATCATAAAGCAGCAATGCAGCCACCGCAGAAGAGGTTGGCAGCTTCTGCTCGTACACAGGTAACACGCTAACATTGACTTGCCGCTCTTCACCATCAGCATTACTGATACCTAATTCCATATCAAGGTGTTCACGCTTATCGATAGCGGCTTGAATTTGCTTGCATTGCCTCTCTTCGAAGCCCAACAATGTGGCAAAGTGCTGATTTTCCGAACCATTTACAGAATTAAATAGCTGCTCAGCCGCCGGATTAGCACTGCACACAGCCCCTTTACTATTTAACAGCAGCACAGGCATTGCGGTGCGTTGAAAAATGGTGTGGTATTCACGAATCGTGCGCGACAAGGTCAGCTGACGAATAACAAAATGGTGGTACGTTAGGGCACTGAGTAACAAAATAACATAGAGAATAATGAGTACCCCCAGCCACACCTGCCAACGCCTATCTATCGCCATGGCGAGACTTTCTTTACTGAGATAAAGTGCAAGGCTTAGGGCGATAGGTGTTTGAGGGCTGCCAACAGTTATCGGCTGCTGTTGCGCATAAACGTGCTGAGCAGAGAGCTTATCTAAGTACACCTGCATTCCTAACTCTTGTTTATTGGTGCGAACAAATTGCTGCTGCGCGGGCACGAAGGTAGCATTGAATTCATTGGCAAATAGCCAGCGTGTATCAGGATGAGCAAAGAACTGCTGTTGAGCGCCGATACCAATTAACTCTAAGCCTTGAGCGAGCCCCTGTGCTATCGAATTAATCAATACATTAGCGTCATAGTTGACGACTAATATGGCCCGGGGTTGGCCCTGCTCGTCATGAATCAGTTGAGTGATGCGATAAGTCGGCTGGTAAGGTTCCTGCACGCGTCCAAACTCGTGATTCAGGTTGATATCAGAGACATAGGTTTGCTGGCTTTGCAGCTGCATACTATGGGATATATAGTCTCTGCCCCCTTTAGCTTGCAGTTGGGACTGTGGTGTACGTACTATTTCGTCGTCGACGAGCTCTACCCTGACCAATTCGGAATAATTTTTATCAGCCAAAATATAGCAAATTTGCAGCACATCTCCGTGCTCTTGAATGTAGGAGCGAAATATAGTCGCGAGGCGGTCACGCCATTGACTTAGCGATGTTTTATCTTGTTCATCAAAGCCTTGGTTATCAAGGGCGCGGATAATACCACGATTAGGAGGAGTATTAGCAAGAAATCGAACTTGGCTGCGCCCGTATTCGAAATGTTGCTGTACGTCGTCAACTCGCATCGCTAGCTGGCTATTGATTGTTTGTTTGGCGTTACTTGCTTCGCTGCTTTGGACCAACACGTATGCGTAATAACCGACCCCCGCAAACAGGGTAGTGAGAACGGCCAGCATAACTATTAACCCGTAGCGCTCAAACCATGTCACTGTCATCGTCCCTTTAGTGATTCTGCCTCATGGACACCCGTCTTTTCAGTCTAGATGAGTTCCCGCACTTCACAACATGGATCTCGCGCTTTGTCTCCCCCTTAGAGAAACTGGCGAGACTCATATGAATTTCTATACTCACCTAGAGCACACTGTAATTACCATTACTGCACAAGGAGAGACTATGCTTAAGCCACGACAACTACTTGTTGCCACTTTGGTTTTATGTACAGCTTGGAGTACTAAGGCGCAAACGGTAGAGAAAATCATTTGGCTGCAAAGCAAGACTCCGCCCTTCCATTTACCTCGTACTACAGAGTATCCCTTTGCAGGGCTATGTGATGAGTTGCTCAACCAGCTCATCACCAAGATGCCAGGTATTGAACATGAAAAGCTGCTATTGCCGCAAAAGCGTATTCACCGCTATATGAATGAAGGCGAAAAGGTGTGCTTCCCGTGTATGATCCACCGAAATAAAGATACACATACTGCAAAGCTAAGCATCCCCACAGCGGTGTATCCTCCCTTTACACTTATCACTACGGTAGATAAGCGCGATCAACTCACACAAGCCCATGGTAAGCCTATTAATTTGGCGAGTTTGTTTGCCGATGACTCTTTTACTTACGGCCAAGTGGCTGCGCGACGTTTTAGTGGCGAGCTGCAAACGTTACTACAACAAACTGCTCACTCCCGCCCTGCGGTATTGAGTTATCGCGCCGATGGCGAAAGCGGTGCAATTGCCGAAATGCTACAACATGACATCATCGACTACACCCTTGATTACCCGTATATGGCTCGCTATTTTGCTAAGAAATACGGCAATATCCGCGCCTTAGAAACCAACCTCACCCAAGACTTAGTCAGAGGTGCAGTAGGCTGCTCCGCGAGCGCTGCAGACAGCTTCGCTGAGCAAGCTATTTCAGCCATCAACAAAGCGCTCAAACAAGACGTTTTGGAAAATACCAATTACGTGCTGTCACAGCGTTTTTGGTTAGCCCCCTATTTCACTGACTTTGATGCAGTTTATAAAACTCACGTGCTCAAAGCCACTGACGAGCAACCACCATCAACGCAAGACCCATAAAGGCAACACTGAGTAAGCGATTGATCAACACTTGATTGCGCTCCAATACAGGTAAAAATCGACCATGGCTGCACAATAGTGCCACTAGCACATACCAACTAGCATCAATGACGGTAGGCGTTGCCACCATAACAGCGCCTTGCATGGTATTGACTTGATCTGCGGGGATAAATTGAGAAAATAACGCGATAAAGAAAATAGCTAATTTAGGATTTAAAAAAGCGATAGCAAAGCCATCTGTGGCGGCTTTTTTATAGCTCCCTTGGGTTGTCTCAATGGTCAGCTTTCCTGCGCTACTACGCCAACTGTTAATAGCGAGGTATACGAGATAAGCCGCCCCTCCATAAATGAGCGCGGTGTACAACATTGGCCACTGATGAATAAGTGCGCCCAACCCTAACACCGCTATTAAGGCATACACACCCACACCAAAACCATGGCTCAATGCGGTGATAATACCCGCCGTGCGGCCACTGGCTAGACAATGCTTCAGCACCACAGCCAAGCTGGGCCCGGGAGACATCGCCCCCATCAAGCATATTCCTACCAGCGCTAACCACATTGATAATTCCATTGTTATTCTTGCCTTTGTTGTTGTATTAAATTAAAAATTGCCACCGTTGCTTCTGCGTCACTCATGGCGCGGTGATGCCGCGACAATACAATATCTAAATCGGCACTTAAACGTGCTAGAGAGTATGATGCATGTCCGGGCAAGTAACTGCGACCCAAGCGCACCGTACATAGCTTTGCCATACTTAAGTGGCGCTCAGTACGGGCGAATTCTGCTTTTAAAAAGCCATAATCAAAGTTAACGTTATGGGCGACAAAAATACAGCCTTGCATAAATTGCCACAGCGAGTCTGCTAACTCTGCGAATATAGGGGCATCGGCCACCATCACATTATCTATGCCGGTAAGCTCGGTAATTGCTCGCGGTATGTGACGCTGTGGGTTAACTAACGAATGCCAACGCGCAACTTCCTTACCAGCCACTACCTTGATAGCGGCGACTTCGGTGATCCGATGGCTTTGATGGCGCCCACCGGTGGTTTCTATATCAACAATCACATAAGGCTGTTCACTGTTCACCTGCCAGCGTACGGTTTGCACACTGACATCAAACCCGGCACGCTGCAATTGTTTTAACGCCACCAGCTGATTGCGGCGCAAGCTATCACCCGGCGCTTTTATTTCTTCAAAACGCACTTTGCCAGATGTGATCACCATCAAATCTGGATAACCGTCCTTGGCGCTGCGGAAGTCTTTCGCCATGGTTTCCAGCTGTGTATAAACCGCACTTAGGGGGGCATGATTGATGAGAGCGACCAATGGCGCTAATACTTCTTCGTGCCAACGAATAAATGCGTTAGGCTGATGGTAGTAGCGACTGGCCGCCGCGCTGATGTGAGTGATTAACGCCCCTTTACTACTATGCTCTGCGAACAGTTCACGTATTTGCTGCTGATAATAGTGATAAAACTGGCCGTCACGTAAGCTTGCAGGAAAAACATCAAACTCACTCCCCCTGCCAGCCTGCTCGCCATCAAACAATAAGTGCCAAAAACAGAGCGCAAATAAGTGTTGCCACAACTGATTTTCGCTATGCAGCGCTTGTTCGCCGCGTTGGGTATATAAATCTATCACCCCCTGCTCGACTTGATGGCGATACGCCTCATCTATAGCCAGCGGTTCTTTCTCTGCCAGCAGGTCGCTCAGTACGCTGGTGCGTTTGCCTTGATATTTTAAAGCGTAAAAATCCTCGGCGAATACAAATACCTCATCGCTAGGCGGATCGTCAATCAATGCGCATAAACGCTGCTCAACCCATTGCCTGTGCCCTTTTTTAAAGCGCTGACGCAGCAGCAATTCAATGGCGCGATTATCCTCACTGTGTGCTAGCACTGATAATGCTAAATCTTGATGCAGCGGTTCCGCGAGTAAGGCTTTACCTAAACGATAGAGATACTCATGCGAGTAGCGCTCTGCCAGCGCACCTATAGCGCTTGGTAGCTGCGTTACTTGCTCGCCATGATGCACCAGCTGCTGCTCGCTCAACTCGCTAACCTGGGCCCGTAATTGCGCATAAGTGAACGCACTTTTAGCCTCCTCTAAGGTGTCAAAGCGCGGGATGACCTTGCCTTGTTGGGTGCGCATAATCCCTAAATCACGCAACGAAAAATGACCCAGCCCAGCTTGTAGGCGACCAAAAAAGATAAAACATAAATAAGCTAGAACCGGGTTATAGGCATGGACTACATAACTGAGAAATACATGGCTGTGGCAAGCTTTGGCAAAGCTCACGTGGGTTTGGCAATAGCCCAACCATTGCTCTTTACGCTTAGACAACGCCACCCCGGGCAGCCCCAGTTCACGACAAAGTGCGACTAGCTCAGCTTTGGTTAATGCCGCCAACCATTGTTCAAACTCCCCCTCGTGTACATGACGCAACCAACCTCGACGCTTGAGTAAGGCGAGCGCCAGTGGCGCTTGCTCTATCTCGTCATAATGCAAGCTGCTTTGTTCAAGAAAATCAGACTTGCGATTAAAGCCGCGCACCAACACACACTGGGCATTTTTTGGTAAGGCTAAAAAGTCATCAATAAAGCGCTGTTCATGGGCACCGCATAAATGCCAGCCTTGGTGCTGGAAAAAATGCAGCAACTCCAAGAAGTGATCATGATAATAGGTTGGGGGTAAAGACTTGTTGTACATAAACTCGTCAATTCCGACTTGGTGGCACAAGCCTAATACTGTTTATTTATACAGTCAAGTTATCTCTTGCGCGCCAGCTCTGGCTCACTATCACCTCTTGGGAGAGCAGCAGCTGCGCCGTAAACTCAGCCCCTGCGTGTACTTCCCCAACGCCTTTAGGGGTGCCAGTCATCAGCCAATCACCCGGCTGCAAAGCCATAAATGTGGCCAGCTCTTGCACCGCCATAAGAGGCGGGTACATCATATGCTTTACTTCACCATGTTGTAATTGCTTGCCATCAATCAGTAAACGCACACCCAATTGCGAAATCTGTGCTTCGCTAATATCAATGAAGTCGCTCATCACCACGGCACCGTCAAAGGCTTTTGCACGCTCCCAAGGCAGTCCTGCTTGCTTGAGCTGGCTTTGCAGCATGCGCTTAGTTAAATCAAGCCCTACCGCTGCTTGAGTGAGACCTTGCTCGGTCATACGCAAGCAGATCTCAGCTTCGTAATGTAACCTATCGCCTTGATGCTGAGCATAAAGATGCTGGCTAAGACTACTGCTAGGCTTGTTAAATACCACCATCTGCTCTGGAATAGCATTGCCCAACTCGTGAATATGCTCAACATAATTACGGCCAATACATACAATTTTTCCCGGTAAGCTCATGGGCGTTATCTCTTTTTTCTTTATTTGCCGCTCAGTGTAACTGCCTTTATAAAGAGCGCCAAGCTAGACACCATAGCGTCGACGATAGTGCTGCGCGGCATACATCAAGCCCGCGCTACCTACCAAAGTGGGTAGCAGCCAACCAATTAACTGGGCATCACTTCCTAATACCGCATTAAATAGACGGCGTCCGCCAAAGGCACCAAAAGCGGTATACACACCAATACCGGAGCCTAACATGGCGCTTAGGTGCTCAATAACCCAGCTACGAGGCCGCACAGAGGGTCGGTAAATATAATGCGCCATAGTGACTGCGATAACCATGGCTAACACCGAAAACGCCAGCAATAACACTTGTTGCTGTTGCCACCCTAGGTAAAAGGTATAACAAGCACATAGAGCCAGTGCTGCAATAAGCCCAAGGTGAGCTGGCGTGCGTAATAAGGAACGCTGCTCCTTGGCCACCAACACTCGCCGACCATGATAAACCGACACCCACACCAACATTGATAACATGCTTAAAAACCATGCCATACGATGGTTAATCTGTAGATAGCGGCGCAACTCTTCTGCCGTACTCAAGGTATCGATATTGCGCGCGCCCAACGGATCTAATAGCACTAATGCACAGCAAAAGAGGCCACTGCCTGCAATTGCGTACATCACATACGCATAGACCTTACCACTTTGATTGTGCAACCGGGAGCCTTTGGCCGCGCACACTGGCAGCCAAAATAACACTAAAGCAATGCATCCTAATACAATATGTATATAAAGCGCCCCTTGATGTAACCAATACATAACTCTTCTCACTGTGTTGCCAATTAACAGTGTTAGAGTACAAACGCCATGCTGACACGGTAAGTCACATTCGTCATTTTGGCGCATGACATCTGTCACAACATGCGTTGCACTGCTGGTGTTAGATGCCTGCTGTGGATATAGTTAAGAAATGAAAAAAAACTTTCGTTATCAGTTATCTTGGTTAGTGGTCGTGCTCGTAACTTGGGCCGTTATCGCGATACCGCGCATCATGTTCAACACTGAGCATGGGTTTACTGCATTAGCCACCATAGAAGTGGTGATACACACACTCATGTTGCTTTGCTTACTACTGGTCATAAACGAGCAAGAGCAAAGTTACGGCTACCCGGTACGCTATGTACTACTGGTTGTTATTGGCGCGGGCATTATCGGCCTGCAACTGCTCACTAGCGCAACACTGATTCTCATCTACATGGTGATGTTTAGCGCCATTTTGGTTTATTACTTGCCGCTGCGTTACTGTTACCTCAGCATTGCTGTTAACGCGGTACTCTTTTTACTCCTACAGCGATTTTATTGGCATCACCCATGGCCTGTTTTGAATACGCTTTCTACCAGCGCCTTTTGCTTATTCGCGTTAGTGGTGAGCCAACGCACAATGGCCGAACAGCAAGCCAAAGAAGCACTGCAAATCAGTAATGCCTCCTTGCAAACCACTCAAGCCTTATTAATCCAAGCTGGAGCAAGTGAAGAGCGCTTGCACCTTGCGCGTGAACTGCATGATGATGTAGGCCATCAATTAACGAGCCTTATAATGCAGCTAGATATTGCTCGGCGTACCGCCCCGGATACGCTTAAACCACAACTTGAACACTGTTATCAACATGCTCGGCAAACGCTTGCTAGTGTCCGCTCTGTGGTCAGTGACAAACGCAACCACAGCCCGATTGATTTACAGCCTACCTTAATGCAGTTAGCTGAAAACACACCACGCATTGCGGTGGTTGTACACTACCAAGCTCACCCACTGCTGGCACAACTTAATTATGCCCAATGTGTGCTGCGCTGTGCTCAAGAGGGAATTAGCAATGCTTTAAAGCATTCGCTTGCTACGGAGCTACATATACATTTATATAACCATAACCCACTGCGGTTGACGATAAGTGACAATGGTGGTCACATACATAATCCAGTGCCTGGCAATGGCCTGTTAGGGTTAAAGGAGCGCGTTGAAACCTTGGGCGGCACGTTTACGTTCACCCCCAATAGCAAAGGCATGGTGTTAAATGCGGAGTTTCCCTATGCAAACGACAGCCATTAAAGTTCACCTGGTTGACGACCAACACTTAGTTCGTGCAGGGTTGGCGAGTTTGCTGGCGCTCGATAAGCGCATCCAGGTCAGTGGTGAGTCTGTGGACGGCCAAGCCTTTTTAGAGTGTTATCAACAGGGAAACGTGGATGCGGATGTAATTCTACTGGATGTACGCATGCCACGATTAGACGGCATAGGCGTGCTACAGGCACTTGCGAAGTACCACGCGCCGCCCTGCCTTATCCTAACCACCTTCAACGACAGCGACATTTTGTTTCGGGCTATTGAGCACAACGCCAAAGGGTTCATGCTTAAGGATGCATCACTGGAAGAGTTAGTTGCGGGGATCATAGCTCTCTCTCAAGGCGGTAGCGTATTACAACAAGCACTAAAAGAGGCGGTGATGGCTAAGCAGCGCAGTGTAGTAACGCCGCAATTACAGGGCTTAACAGCGCGCGAACAGCAAATTTTACAGCTTATTTGTGCAGGCTATGCCAATAAAGAAATCGCCGCTAAATTACACAAAGCACCAGGCACTATTCGCAACGCGGTATCGACGATATTAACTAAACTTGAAGTGCGCGATCGCACCCAAGCCACCATTAAAGCCATCGAATTAGGCCTTTACTGCGCTAAAGCGTAGTACAACAGGCCGCCAATCAATAGCTTAGGAAACGTATTGAGATGAGGTAAGCGCGCGCTTGCATGAGATTGTGCTTTTACTGTCGGTGTCACAGCGAACCTGTCTAATGATTATTTATTATTTTGGGACGAAATATACCTTGCATGAGGTAGATCAATCCAATAAAAATTTACATTTGCTTAAATAATAGTCGTAAAATGTGACTAAAAGTGATTATCCCATGCAAAAAGCCACCCAACTCACCCTATTAAAATGCATCATAGTATTGGGACTGTTGCTCATTTTGAGTGGTCATAGCCTGCTTGTCGTTGATGGATTCCGCCAGTATTTTGGTATGTACAGCTATATGCTTGGCGCTATGTGTATTGCTATTGGGCTTATTCTCTCGCTTCCCACCAAAATATATCTAACCATTTTATTAATGCGCCATGAGGGCCACGATTCCAAGCTTTAGGTTAATTTTGGGCATAAAAAAAGCGGCACTAGGCCGCTTTCTATCGAATTGTTAAAGTTACGACTTTTCTTGTAGCGTGCGCGCAACCGTGCGCATACCTTGTGTCGTTGCCCCAGCTGCCCACATGCCCGTAGCGGATGTCTGGAACGCTGCGGCTAAATCGATATGCACCCAGCCTTGACCTTCATCACGAACAAAGCGAGACAAGAATCCGGCGGCGTTTGAGGCGCCACCAAAACCACCACCTTTTTGTGGACGACTATTAGCGGTGTCGGCATAAGGTGATGGACAGTTGTGCTGGTGGAACTTCTCTAATGGCAACGGCCATGCACCTTCAAATTCTTCTTTAGCGAAGCCTTCAACATCGCGCACCATGTCTTTGTCTAAGCCAAACAGAGCGTTATATTCCTGACCCACAGCCACTAACGCTGCGCCCGTTAAGGTGGCTGCATTAATAATGGTTTTCGCCCCAGACTCACTGGCGGCCATCAAACCATCAGCTAGCACTAGGCGGCCTTCGGCGTCGGTATTCACAATTTCCACTGTGGTGCCGTTTTTATAGGTCAGAATGTCACCAAGTTTATATGCGTGCCCTGAAATCAGGTTCTCGGCACAACAAAGGTATAATTTTACTCGCTTGTCTAAACCACGACTAATTGCCAGAGCCAAGCCAGCGGTGACAGTTGCTGCACCGCCCATATCGCACTTCATGCCCAACATCCCTTCGCTCGGCTTGATTGAGTAACCGCCAGAATCAAAGGTGATCCCTTTACCAACAAGTGCAGAAGCCACTTCAGCGGCATCATCACCGGTGGGGTTAAAATCAAGCTCTAGTAGCACCGGTGGGCGCTCACTACCGCGACCGACTTCGTAAATACCAATCCACTGCTGCTCTTTTAGTGCTTCGCCTTTGATAATTTGATAGCTGACATGCTCAGGCGCCAGCGACTGAATAAACTCACCCGCCTTTTCCGCCAGGCTCTCTGGGTAAATTTCTTCTGCCGTGCCGTTGATCATCTGGCGCATCCAAGTCGCCGCTTGCTTAAGCGCTTGCAGCTCCTTAATGTCGCTTTGGTCGTTATCAACAAAGCTCACCCCATCGAGTACCTTAGGGCTAACAAAGCCTTGGTAGAATGCCCACTGACTTTCAGTGCACCAAGTATCGCCGCTTAACTGCACCGCTTTTACGCCTTGATTAGCTATGGCGCGGCCCGCCTTTTGTACGTTTTTAAGGGTTTCATCTTCACTTAAGTGCACCGTGGCACCTTGTTCATTGAAAGACACTGATGCAGATTCGCCCCAATGACTAGGCGCAGCTTGTTCACTTAGATGTACTAAAAATTGTTGACTCATGTGGGTCCTCTTGGACTGTGATTACAATTACTCTCAGTTTACACTAGGGCTATGCAGTTCTAAAGCGAAGTGAGATTAATGTTATTTCCTGCCCCGTTACAAAGCGCCACCCTGCTAAAGCGCTATAAACGTTTCTTAGTGGATTTGCGCGACGAAGATGGTAATGAGTTCACCGTGCACTGTGCTAACACCGGTAAAATGACCGGCTGTGCCGAGCCTGGCGTGCAAGCCTACTACTCCACCAGCGACAACGCCAAACGCAAATACCCGCATAGTTTGGAGCTCAGTAGTAACGCCCAAGGGGATTTAATTTGTGTTAATACCGCCGTGGCTAATAAAGTCGCTATCGAGGCCATCAACAACGATGTGATCGAGGAACTGCAAGGCTATGAACAACTACACAGTGAAGTAAAATACGGTGCAGAAAATAGCCGTATCGACATACTGTTGCGCGATGCCGACAAAGCAGATTGCTATATCGAAGTAAAATCAGTGACCTTACTTGAGCACTCAGGACAGGGTTACTTCCCCGACGCGCAAACGCTACGTGGGCAAAAACACCTGCGCGAGTTAACCGCCATGCGCCAACAAGGAAAGCGGGCGGTGTTACTGTTCGCTGTGCTGCACAGCGGCATCAACCAAGTCAGCGCCGCCGCCCATATTGATCCGGTTTACGCCGACCTCCTGCGCCAAGCGCAGCAAGCCGGCGTTGAAGTGTTAGCCTATAAAGCCCGTATCAGTGCCGAGGAGGTCACCCTCACTCAGCGCTTGGCTTTTCAAGACTAATACTCATCTCGGCAATCAAGTTGTTGCTAATGTCGCCCTCAGAAAAATACAGCGGGCGCAAAGCGGCTTGTTGCGAGTAATAACGGCTTTGGTCGTCGAAGTGTGGTGAGTCTGAGTGTGCGCTCTGAGACATGGTCAGCAACCCTTTGGCAACCGGGCCGTTCTCGGTAAAGTTCATCACAAACATCCAGCTTGAACCATAGTTGATGGGGTAACCAGATGCACTGAGATTGGAAGCCAGTGGTGCGCCGCTAAGCGCATCATTGAGCGCGGGGTAGCTAACATAAGGGATCACCGTCGAATCGGAAAGCCCACGGCGGTCAAAGCGAAATACATTAAAGCCGCCTTCGACATGCATAGGGCCAGCCCAGGGGAGTTTTTCTCCTGAGGCCATGCCCCCGGCCAGTGTTTTTTCAACGAACTGCAACTCACCCAAGGTCGCATCCAGGGCAAAACCATTGTCGGTCACATTTAGTACCGCATGTGCCAGGGCTTGTAATGCTGAGCCATCGGGGCGCAACGTGTTCGGAGTATTTGCAGCATCGATGCTGGAGAAGTTATCAAACAAATGCACTGCTGGGTCAAATAAGTGCGCAAACTCACGGATCAGCGCAGCGCCTTTGGTCTGCAAGGTCATCTTGCCGTCAAACTGAGCCAACAGCGCGCAGGCATCACTTAAGTCAACCGCCCGACCATCAAGGTTAATAGGCTCGCTGCCCTGAGCCTGACATTGGTTTACAAGCTCCGGAAAGACCAAGTCATAAAGGTAAATATCATTGCCAATTAACGCTTGTTCGAGCTCAGCTAATGAGAACTTACCGTCTTCGCCACCGCCTTCACGCAGTAGCTTGAGTCCCATGCGCGTGCGCAGTGATTGCGGGTATTGCACGTCTCCATATTGCGCGGCAAATCCTGACAGCGGTTGCTCGGGGTTGGTAAGCCAATAACTGTCATTGGAATT
The DNA here is from genome assembly GCF_001293805.1 of Pseudoalteromonas sp. SW0106-04. Lineage (NCBI taxonomy): Bacteria > Pseudomonadati > Pseudomonadota > Gammaproteobacteria > Alteromonadales > Pseudoalteromonadaceae > Pseudoalteromonas > Pseudoalteromonas sp. SW0106-04. The sequence continues at coordinate 15,850 of NZ_BCAI01000003.1, forward strand.
TTGCACATAATCGCTGCGCTCTAACTTCGGCGCCTCGGCATAAGGCACCACGCCATCAGCGGCAAATAATGAGGTATCGCCAGGGACTAAATCAAACCCTGTTTGCTCACGTAATGCCACTAATTGTGGCTCTAATCGCAGCGCCAGGTTAGCGGTTTCTCCTACTTTTAGAACGGTGGAGTCATCAATAAAAAAGGCATTGCCGTGCTTGTCCGCTGCCATGGTATTGTTGAAGGATACGCCATCAAATTCGGCAAATGCTGCCTTCATATCGTCCAAACTACTGGCGGCATTCATACGCGACCAAAAGCCCACCACATCCATATTAAATTCGTTGGCATCTTTAATGGTAAATGCATGACTGTCACTCCATCCTAACCCTTGCGCGGCTGGGGTCTCGATCATCAAGCCTTGATGTGAGTAATAGTAGTCTTTCGTCAAGGTAATACTCTGCCCTGGTGCAATGGCAACATCGACATTGATGGTTTTGCTATTAATGGCCATAGGCTCACCATCTAAGGTGTAACTTAGGCGGTCATTGTCACTGAGCGCTAACTGGTAAATAATGAAATGCCGAGCCTTGGAGAAGGTGTGAGTCCAAGCGACATGCTCATTAAAGCCGATATTGACCACACCCGGCATGCCCTGCAAGCTGCCGCCCATGACATTGAGTGATTCAGGAATGGTCAAATGCGATTGCCAGAACCTGAGGTTACCGCGATGCGGAAAATGTGGGTTCGCTAACAAGCCACCCATGCCATTTTCCATTTTATCTTTACCTAACCCCCAACCGTTCGAGCCCAAGTGCTCATACTTCTTTTCTAGCTTTAAGGTTTTCGTACGGGCATTCAAATTGGCAGCAAAACTCTGCGCCACCGCCCCGTTTTGGGCCATAACAGGTAGGTATTCATCGCCCTCACCAGGGTTGGCATAAAAGGCTAAATCAAGAAAGTTGGCAGAGCTGGCTAATTGCACTGTGGCCATAGAGTAGGCCAGCATATCTTCAGGGGTGAGCGTGATCACCCAAGGTTGTGAGGCGCACTCGGGGGCCAGATTAGCAGCCCCGGTGTCACTGACATACTTATTAAACCCAGCAACAAAGCCTTGATAATGGGCGCGACTTTGCGCATCGAGCTGGTCGTAATTTTCTGCAGCATAGTCATTAACGCCCAAGGCCTTATAGCCAAAGTCTGAAATCAAATGAGCGGAGTCGCCACTGCCAGGCACTTCATCCGGGCCAAAGTAACGACTACGGTGGCCTCGTACTTTGACGATTTGGTCCATCAACACACAGGCGTTGTCTTTGGCATAGGCATAGCCACTACCAAATGCCAAGCTCTCAACATTGTCTGCTTTAATATGAGGGACGCCGTAAGTGGTCCAACGTATATCAGCGTTTAAGGTACCATCGTCATCAAACAGCACCAGAGGTTTAGGTTCAGGGTCCGGTTGTACTGGGTCCGGGGTTTCGACCACAGGCGAGGTCTTGTCATCGGAGTCAGAGCCGCAACCATTTAAGGTTAGTGCGCTGATGACGGCAAGGCACAGCGGCGTAAACGATGTTTTCATAGGGTGTCCTTCTCTATTATTATTCTACTTGCTCTGCTTCACCTTGCCCTAAGCTCAGGTGTAAATCTTGACCTATAACGCCAAAAATTGACTTTACGCGCCAATTAGCGCAGCGTGGATAAAGAACAATAAAATAATAACAAATAGCACTATGAGTCCCTCTTTTGTCAGCCATCAAGTACTGCGCTCTTTGGTTTTGTTTTTACAAACAAAGGGGCTGAAACGAGCCGACGCCTTGCACCAGCTGCGCTGCGATGAGCAGGCACTACACCAGCCCAGTGAAAGCTTTCACCTTGGCCATTACCACCGCCTAATGCTTTGGGCGCATCAGCAACTCAATTGCGCACATATCGGCTTATACTTTGGCGTGCAATTGGACCTTGAGCGCTGGGGCGTGCTTGGTCACCTTGCTGCCGTGAGCCCTGATTTACACCGGGTCATTGACTACGGACGTCGATTTCATCCATTGGTGCGCCACACCCAAAGCCTTACCTTTCATCAGCGAGCGCAAACGCTAACTTTGGATTTAGGGCCCACGCAGTCGCACTGTTACTACGTAATTGATGAGCTTTTTGCTAGCTGGCTAAGCTTTGCTCGCATGTATGTTTTGCAAGCAGAGCAGCTGACGCCGATTGCCGTACACCTAATGCGCTCGCCACCTAATAACACCAAGGAACAGCGTATTTACGAAAACGTGTTTAAATGTCCAGTGTATTTCAATAGCAGCACTAACAGCATGACCATCGCACGGGGGTTGCTTAGCCAACCTCTCAAGCAGCCCGATACCACCCTAGAGCAGCTGTTACTGCATCAGGCTCAACAACAACTGGATGCGCGCTTTGATATACGCGAAAAAGTAAAACAACAACTGGTAGCGCATTTGCCACAGCGGCTCAATGTAGAGCAAGCGGCGCAACTGTGCGCTGTGCCAACACGTACACTGCAGCGTCATCTGGCGCAGCAGCAAACAAGCTTTTCGCAATTATTGGATGAAGCCCGTGCGCGTCTGGCTTTACAGCTCTTTGAATCCGGCTACAAAGCCATTGATATTGCAACAAAACTTGGTTTTTCTGAGCAAAGTGCGTTGCAACGAGCTTTCAAGCGCTGGTACGGCAAATCACCAAAACGTTATCTTATTACAAAAAACAACTTGAAATAGTGATCAAGAACACCATATAAAGCTGAATTAAGAAAAGAATAAACGCCACACTTTATCGTTCCTTTTTACCAGTCATGATGGATTCAGTCGCCATCGGGTTAAGAAAAAAGTGTTTGCTAAGGGGGTGGTATTCTGCTATTTATAGCCGCCGGTTATTTCCGGGGACTGTATATTAAGGATTTAGGAGAGTGTTATGCCAGAGCAGCGTAAACTAGGGTTAATCGCTCAGGCGGGGTTAGAACCGTATCAAGAACAGCCAGGCGAAGAGTATATGAATGAGCAGCAACGTGCTCACTTTCGCAAAATTCTGGAATCATGGCGTAACGAACTGAGAAATGAAGTTGACCGCACCAAGACCCATATGGCGGATGAAGCGGCTAACTTTCCAGACCCAGTCGATCGTGCCGCGCAAGAGGAAGAGTTCTCTTTGGAACTTCGCACTCGTGACCGCGAACGTAAGCTAATTAAAAAGATTGAAAAAACCCTCACACTTATCGATGAAGACGAGTTTGGTTATTGCGAATCTTGTGGTATTGAAATCGGTATTCGCCGCTTAGAAGCGCGACCAACTGCAGATTTGTGTGTGGACTGTAAATCACTCGCTGAGATTAAAGAGAAGCAAGCCGGTCGCGGTTAATCAACCATGACAACTACGGGTTTGGGCACGAGCACACCTGCCGCGCGCCATTACGTTGGCCGTTTTGCCCCTTCCCCATCCGGTCCCCTGCATTTCGGCTCTCTGGTAGCTGCTCTTGGTAGCTACCTAGATGCCCGCTGTCATCATGGCCGCTGGCTCGTTCGCATTGAAGATATTGACACTCCACGCGTCAAAGCCGGCGCTGATACCGACATTCTAAAAACCCTCGAAGCCTATGCACTGCATTGGCATGGTGACGTCGTTTACCAAAGCCAACGTTTAGAGCGCTATCAAGCAATCACCGATGAACTTTATGACCGAGGTTTAATTTACCGCTGTCAATGCACCCGCAAACAAATTAAAGCCATGGGCGGCGTCTATGACAATCGCTGCCGCAACTTGACGGTCAGCGGTGATGAATATGCCCTCAGATTAGTTCAAAACCAGATTGTCGAGCGTTTTCAAGACCGCCTTCAAGGCGAGGTAAAAGTGTTGGCGCAACAAGCACGCGAAGACTACATTATTAAGCGCCGGGACGGCTTGTTCGCATACCAACTGGTCGTGGTCATCGATGACATTGACCAAGGCATTACTGATGTTGTCCGTGGTGCCGACTTACTTATCCCCAGCGCACGGCAAATCGGCTTATTTACTGAATTAGGGGCCCCTCCACCGAGCTATATGCATCTGCCGTTAGCTGTGGCCAGCCCAGGCTTTAAGCTGTCGAAGCAAAATTACGCGCCAGCTATCGAGCGCGCACACCCTCAACCAGCTCTATTAGATGCATTACGCTTTTTAGGTTTTCAACCTGACCCTGAACTGATCCATGAGCGCGCTGCAACCATTGTTGATTGGGCTGTTAGCCAATACCCTAAAATACAGCTGCGTCAGGCCCTAGAAGTGCAAGTAAGTGAAAATGAAGCGGGCAACACCGAATTAACCACCCTATAAAGCCGTGATTTTTTGCTCCCTCGCTTAATTTTTCCGCCGCGCTGGTATATTATAAGCCACTTCTAAAATCGCCATAAATGCAGCCTAGGAGAGCGATTATCATTTCCAAATTGTTTCATTTTTGCCGACAAGCACTGTCCGCAAAAGAGCACATTGACGCCCACTCAGCAACCGTAGGGACGCTCGACGAGCCGGTGATTATCCCCCGCAGCGAGCACGGGATTTCGCGCAGCCAGTTTAGCCCCAACGCGTTAAAAGTATTATACCGACTCAAGGACGGTGGTTTTGAAGCCTACCTAGTCGGTGGTTGTGTGCGCGATTTGCTACTGGGTCTGCAACCAAAAGACTTTGATGTCGTTACCAATGCGACGCCAGAGCAGGTTAAGAAGCTGTTTCGCAACTGTCGTTTAATTGGTCGTCGCTTTCGTCTCGCGCATATCGTATTTGGCCGCGAGATCATTGAAGTGGCGACCATGCGTGGTCACCACGAGGCGCAAGACTCAAAAAATAACGTCAGTCAGTCATCTGAGCATGGTCAACTGCTGCGCGACAACGTCTACGGTACTATCGACGAAGATGCCGAGCGCCGTGATTTCACTATCAATGCGCTGTACTACTCAATTAAAGATTTCTGCATTTATGATTACGCTAATGGCATCGCAGCCATTAAAGGCCGCCGCATAGAGCTTATTGGCGATCCAGAGACACGCTACCGCGAAGACCCTGTGCGGATGTTGCGTGCCATTCGCTTTGCCACCAAGTTAGACATGAGCATTAGCAGCGCTACAGCAAAACCCATTACTGAATTGGCTGACTTACTTGCGCATATCCCGCCGGCTCGTTTGTTTGAAGAGTGTTTGAAGTTGTTTTTGGGCGGCAAAGCCGAAGCTAATTTCCATGCTTTGCGCCAATATGGGTTATTTAAGTATTTATTTCCCGCATTGGACAAGCTGCTTGATGCCAACCCAGGTGGTCAAGAAGAGCATTTTATAGCGCAGATGTTTGCCAATACCGATGTGCGGATTAACGGCGACAAAAAAGTCACCCCGGCGTTTATTTTTGCCGCACTGCTGTGGTTCCCGCTGTTAGAGCGTTGTCAGTTGTTGATGCAACGCGATCAATTGCCACATTTTGAAGCCTTGGCTGCGGCCATGAACCAAATTTTATCGGAAAACGCCCAACATGTGGCAGTGCCAAAGCGCTTCACGCTAGGAGCACGAGACATTTGGCACATTCAACACCGTTTTGATAAACGCGGTGGCCAACGTGCCTATCGCCTGAGCCAGCAACCACGCTTTAAAGCCGCTTACGACTTTATGTTGTTACTGGTAGATAGCGGTCAAGAGGACCTAAAAGAGCTGGCTGATTGGTGGAGCGCCTACCTTAATGCCGATGTGAACGGTCAAAAGATGATGGTCAAAGCCCTAGGAGGCAATAACCGCCCTCGTCGGCGTCGTCGTAGCGGCGGCTCACGCAACCGCAACAAACCTAAGGGTGAGTCACAATAATGACTCAGGTGTACTTAGGATTAGGTGCAAACCAAGGCGACCCTATCGCCCAATTACACCATGCCATTACTGAACTCAAGGCTCTGCCGGGTACCACAGCACACCGCTGCTCGGCGCTGTACGCCAGTAAACCTATGGGACCGCAAGATCAGCCCGACTATGTGAATGCGGTGCTCGCAATGCAATGCACCTTAGGCGCACACCAACTTCTCGATGCCACTCAAGCGATTGAACAACGACTCGGTCGAGTGCGCAAGGCCGAGCGCTGGGGGCCACGTACTTTAGATATCGATATCCTCTTATTTGGCGAGCAATGCATTGATGATGCCCGCCTCACAGTGCCACATTACGGTATGAAAGAGCGTGAATTTGTGCTCTACCCACTTTATGAGCTAGCTCCTGATTTACATCTACCAGATGGCAGCTCGCTGCAACGCCTCGTGGCCAATACCCCACGCAATGGCTTAGAACAACTCTAATAAGGACAGCATATGGCGAAGATCTCAGTTTCTACTCTGGCAAAGAAAAAACAAGCAGGTGAAAAAATAACCTCGCTTACAGCCTATGATGCCAGTTTTGCCAAACTTTTTGCCGACAATGGCGTTGATGCCGTATTGGTCGGTGACTCCCTCGGCATGGTACTGCAAGGCAGTGATGATACGCTCGCAGTCAGCATAGAGGATATTGCATATCACACGCGTTGCGTTCGCGCTGGCAGCCGCGATTTGTTTGTCATCGCTGATATGCCATTTATGACTTACAACACTGTTGCAGCAAGCTGCGAGAATGCAGCTAAGCTGATGCGTGCCGGTGCCAACATGGTTAAGGTGGAAGGCGGTGAGTGGTTGCATGACAGTATCCGAGCTCTCACTCAGCAAGGCGTACCGGTTTGTGGACATTTGGGGCTAACGCCGCAATCGGTCCATGTGTTTGGCGGCTTTAAAATTCAAGGCCGTGACCAAGCGCAAGCGCAGAAAATGATTGCCGATGCGCAAGCATTAGAGCAGGCTGGAGCGCAGCTTTTGGTACTTGAATGCATACCTAGCGCCTTAGCCAAAGCCATCACCGATGCGGTGAATATTCCCACTATAGGCATTGGCGCAGGCAACCAGACCGATGGACAGATTCTGGTTATGCATGATTTAGTCGGTATTTCCGCAGGGTATATTCCCAAATTCTCGAAAAACTTTCTTGCCGAAACCGGTAACATGCCTGCGGCGGTGCAGAAGTTTTGTGAAGATGTAAAAAGTGGTGCCTTTCCTGGCCCTGACCATGAATTCAATTAGACGAAGATAGCTATGCAGACTACCAGCGAAATTCGCTCACTACGCAGCCAAATTAAGTCTTGGCGCCAAGCGGGGTTGAGCATCGCCTTTATTCCAACTATGGGCAACTTACATGAGGGGCACTACTCACTTGTTGATAAAGCGAAAACGTTAGCAGATAAGGTGGTCGTCAGTATTTTTGTTAACCCTATGCAATTTGGTGCCAATGAGGATTTAGATGCGTACCCGCGTACCTTAAAAGCTGATCAACAGGGGTTGAGTGAGCGCGGTGCCGATTACTTATTTACTCCCACGGTACAAACCATCTACCCCAATGGCTTAGAAAGTCAAAGCTATGTTGACGTCCCTGGCGTGTCATTGGGTTATTGCGGCGGTGCCCGCCCAGGACACTTTCGCGGTGTTGCTACTGTGGTCACTAAGCTTTTCAATTTAGTACAGCCTGACTTCGCCTGTTTTGGCGAGAAGGACTTTCAACAGCTACAAGTTATAAAAACCATGGTGCGCGACCTGTCCATGCCTATAGAGGTCATCGGTGTGCCAACCCAACGAGATGTGAATGGTTTAGCACTAAGCTCTCGGAATAACTATCTTAATGAAGCGCAAAAGCAGCAAGCGAGCACCTTGTTTACGACCTTGCAGTGGGTCAAAGAACAAATACAGGCCGGTAATAACGACTTTGCCGACTTGGAGCATCAAGCTATCGCCCGCATAGAACAGCAAGGGCTGCGTATCGATTACTTTAATGTGGCTGAGCGCAATCGACTGACAGCAGCGACAGCCAAAGACTCTGAGCTGGTGTTATTGGTGGCCGCCTATTTGGATAAAGTGAGACTTATCGATAATTTAACGCTAGACTGCAGCTAAGTAACAGAAAAATAAAAGGGATGAATACCATGAAAGCGATTTTCGCGTTAGCTTTAGTCGCCGCTCTAAGTGGCTGTCAGAATAGTGTGGAAAACCCTGAGCTTAACCAGTGTGCGCAGCAAAATTTTCAGTGTGAAACCAACTGTAGCAACAGCACCGTTGAAGAGAGTATGACCAACACCGTGTGCGTGGCCCAGTGCCAAGAAATCTACAACCGCTGTAAAGAGCAAGCCGAAAAGCTCGGCGAAATTCAATAACCAAACAAGCCGCCTAGAGCGGCTTTTTTATGATTCATTGCTGAGCACAACTAAAGTCCCCTCCAGGGTGCGCACATAGGCGTAGGTGAGCCCTTGATGAGTTGCCGGTGGCGACAGTGGTTCAGCCCCAGCGGCCACCGCTTTAGCAAAGCTCTGGGCAACATTATCGCAGCATAAACTCAACTCAAAGCCCAGTGCCGGTTGCTTTGGCTGGGTACGGATATATTCTTGGCGAAAGCGTGATTGCGCAAATGGATGGCTGGCAAAGGCGATTTTGGCGACCCCGCAGGCTAGTTGGCCGTAAGTGCCTTGCTCGTCAATGTAGTGTGTCGATAAACCAAAAGCTTGGTAATAAAAATCCAGCACTTCTTCGACATTATCAACGAAGATAGTCGTCCCTACGCACTTCATAGCCACTCGTTTTATTTCTGAACAATAGCTTAAGAATAGCGCTAAGGGCGTATAAAATAAACAAAAACGGCGCTCTAATTGCGCCGCTTTCCTTACTTACCTTTAGACTCTTGGCTGATTTTTTTCAGCTTCCGTCGCTGTGATAAGGTCATTTTATTACTGCGTCCCGCATAAGGGTTATCCCCTTCACGGAATTCAATTTTGATCGGCGTCCCCATGATGTCTAGAGCTTTGCGATAATAGTTCATTAAGTAACGCTTATAGCTATCCGGCAACTCATGCACTTGGTTACCATGAATGACGATACGCGGTGGGTTATAGCCACCGGCGTGCGCATACTTTAACTTCACTCGACGACCACGCACCAAAGGTGGTTGGTGATCCGCCTGTGCCATATCCATGATCCGCCGTAACATCGCCGTACTAATTCGTTTAGTGGCGCTATCAAAGGCTTCTTCCACCGACTCAAATAAATGCCCTACCCCAGTGCCGTGCAGCGCTGAGATAAAGTGAATACGCGCAAAGTCAACAAAGCCAAGACGACGGTCTAACTCAGACTTAATACGGTCTTTGACATCGGTATCCAGTCCGTCCCATTTATTTACCGCCAATACCAAGGAGCGTCCGGCATTGAGGGCAAAACCAAGCAAGCTTAGGTCTTGATCGGAAATGCCTGTGCGCGCATCAATCACCAACAGCACAACGTTCGAATCTTCTATGGCCTTGAGCGTTTTAATCACCGAAAACTTCTCAACCACATCACTGACTTTCTTGCGCTTTCGAACACCGGCAGTGTCTATCAACACATACTCGCGCTCATTGCGAGTCATAGGAATATAAATGGAGTCTCGTGTGGTACCTGGCATATCATAAACAATCACCCGCTCTTCACCAAGGATACGGTTAGTGAGTGTTGACTTACCAACATTAGGGCGACCAATAATAGCCAATTTTATGGCTTGATTCTCCAGCTCTTGCTGAGCTTCGTCACTCAGCTCACCGTCGTGATCAAACGCAGCAAAGGCTTCTTCCTCAGTGTCAGCCTCTAATGCGCTGAGCTCCTCGATAACCGGGTGCAATGCTGTAGTAAGTAGCCCAGCTATACCACGACCGTGGGCAGCTGCAATCTGGTATACCTCTCCGAGGGCTAACTGATAAAACTCCGCACAGTTGGAATCAGCATCGATGCCGTCGGTTTTATTTGCTACCAAGAACACCTTTTTTTCCTGCTTACGCAGGTGGTGGGCAATGGCCTGATCAGCCACCGTCATGCCAGCACGAGCATCGACTAAAAACAGCACCACATCGGCTTCATCAATCGCCAACAACGATTGCTCCGCCATTTCTGTTTCTATGCCCTCTTCAGAGCCATCGATACCACCGGTGTCGACCACAATAAAGTCATAGCCATCATAGCTCGCTTGACCATATTTACGATCACGAGTGAGCCCGGGAAAATCAGCAACGAGCGCATCTCGAGTGCGAGTTAAGCGGTTAAACAATGTCGACTTACCAACATTAGGTCGCCCCACTAAGGCGATCACAGGAAGCATAATATACCTCTTAAACAACAAAAAAGCTCCGCCATGACCAATTGGCCTGAAGGCGAAGCCTATTTTAGGGCAAAGCCCAATTAATCTAACTTACGGCGCTTTAACGGCGCTTACTTCGCCATCGCGCGTGACAATGATCAAGCGATCATCAGCAACCACAGGTTCAACGTAAAACCCTGAGCCATCAAACTCGTGACGAGCGACTAACTCACCGCTGTTGCGGTCTAGCCAGTGCAAGTTACCTTCTTGGTCACCCACAGCGAGGTAATCACCTAGTACTGCAGGGCCTGTGATATACCAGCCACGCAGTGCTGGCTGTGACCAGCGTTCGATCCCCGAACTCTTATCTAAAGCATAGATAACACCATCAGAATCGACCACATAAATCGTAGTACCAACAATACTGAATTCGCGGTAGCTGCTGTATTCACGCTTCCAGACCACGTTACCAGAGCGAATATCAACGGCAGCCAAGTTGCCATTATAAGCTAAGGTGTACACCATAGAGCCGCTTACTTTGGGCTCAGTGTCAACGTCGACTAAACGTTCGAACTCAGAAGCACCTTTAGGCTGGGCAATATCTGCCTGCCACGCGGCAAATCCACTATCGGAAATAAGCACAGATAACTTACCCGTCTCTTCACCCACTAAGACTCCGCCATTCGCGACAGTGGGAGCACTTAGGCCACGCAAGGTCAACGGCGGCACTTCTTGCTCATAGCGCCAGCGCTCTTCCCCGCTATCAGGGTGTAACGCCAGTAACTTACCCGAGCCTAAGTTAACGTAAACCAGGCCATCTCCGGCGGCGGGCTTTGATAGCGCTTCACCGGGAACACTTTTACGCCAAATGACCTCACCAGTTTCTCGGTCAAGAGCAACCACTTGGCCATGCTCCGAGCCGATAAATAGCTTGCCATAGGCTTGCAAGATACCACCTGAGAGTTTGGCGCTGTCTGTGCTTTCCCATGGCCAAAACGAGGCGTCTGCGCGCACATCGTTCTCCCACAAGACGTCGCCATCAGTTAATGACAATGCTTGTACTTCACCAAAACGCGAGGCAACAAAGACGCGGTCTTTATAAACAGCGGGCTGTAAACGAGAAAAATAATGCTCTACACCATCTCCCACAGTTTCTTGCCACAACACTTGCGTTTCAAACTGGTTGGCAATCTCTGGTAACACCAACTCATCTTCATCACTGGAAGAGCAACCGGTGAGCGACGCCATACACAGTGCTAAGCCTGCCAGGGTTAACTTTTTCATACTACCCACTCCTTAAGCTGCTGGAGTCTGCTCGGCTAAATCGTCTAACTTCACTTGTAGTAAAGGGTTACTCTCTAAACCGCCATTGTCTGCTGCCGCTTGGTACGACGCCCGCGCTTGAGCTTTATCGCCTTGAGCTAGGTAAATATCACCCTTGAGCTCGGCAACATTGGCCTTATAGCTTTCAGGTAACTGCGTATCAAGCGTTGCGAGTGCCGCATCATAGTCTTTCTGAGCTAGTTGAATACGCGCTAAGCGCGTGGTAGCAATCGCTTGCAGTTCTGCTTTGCCAGCATTTTTTTGTGCCCACGTTAGCTTCTCAGCAGCCAGGGCTAAGTCGTCGTTATCAACCGCTTCTTTCGCTGCAACGAAAGCCGCCAGCACGGCATAGCTCGAGCCATTGTACTGCTCAATAAAGGCATCACTTTTAGCAACTACGTCACTGTCTTGTGACCCAGCACCTTCAATCACCTTGTTAAAGGCATCAGATGCTTGCTCGGCGCTGCTTAACTGGTTTTGGTTATAGGCTTTCCAGCCATATAAGCCACCTAGACCGATAACAATACCTAGGCCTAACGTAATACCATTTTCTTTGAAAAAGCGTTTAATCGCTTCTGCTTGTTGTTCTTCTGTTGAATAAATTTCCATTATTACCTCGTAGACTCAGGTCTAAATCATCTCAGCCAATAGCTGGGTAATTTCATTCAAGGAGTGAGTTGCTTGTGGTTTTTCTTCACGCAGGTATTTCACTGTCACCACTCCTTGCTCAAGTTCGTCTTCACCGAGGATCAGCGCTACTTCAGCACCGCTCTTATCGGCTCGTTTTAATTGTTTTTTAAAGTTACCACCACCGGCGTGTACTAGCACTCGTAAACCTGGCACTTGCGCACGTAACTGGGCAGCAATAACGGGGGCTTGAATACTGGCTTTGTCACCCATTGCTGCAACGTATACATCGGCATCACGGCGAATGTCGCCGACGCTATCTAATGCTTGCAACAACAACACCAAACGTTCCATACCCATGGCAAAGCCAACAGCAGGCGTCGCTTTACCACCAAGTTGCTCAACTAAGCCATCGTAACGACCGCCCGCACAAACTGTGCCTTGGGCACCCAAACTATCAGTCACCCACTCAAACACAGTGCGGTTGTAGTAATCAAGACCACGAACGAGTTTTTCGTTAACCTGATATTCGATACCCGCTGCGTCTAAACGTTCACATAAATCTGCAAAATGTGCTTTAGATTCATCATCTAAGTGCTCAGATAACTTAGGTGCGTCAGCCAGAACAGCTTGTACATCAGGGTTTTTACTATCAAGCACTCGCAGTGGGTTGGAGTGCATACGACGCTTTGAATCTTCATCGAGCTTGTCTTCGTGCTGCGCTAGGTAAGCAATAAGCGCATCACGATATTGTGCACGCGCTTCATTGGAGCCCAACGAATTAAGCTCGAGGCGCACATGCTCGCTAATACCAAATTGCTGCCAGAGCTGCGCAGTAAGCATGATCACTTCGGCATCAATATCAGCACTGGCAATACCAAACACTTCCAAACCGAACTGATGAAATTGGCGATAACGACCTTTTTGAGGGCGCTCATGGCGGAACATAGGCCCCATATACCACAGGCGCTGTTCTTGATTATACAGTAAACCATTTTGGTTCCCGGCACGCACACACACCGCGGTGCCCTCAGGACGTAAGGTGAGGCTATCACCGTTACGATCGGCAAAGGTATACATTTCCTTTTCTACGATATCAGTCACTTCGCCAATAGAGCGCTTGAAAAGATCGGTTGATTCAACGATCGGGAAGCGGATTTCTTGATAACCGAAAGAGGCCACACACTGGCGCAAGGTACCTTCCACTTTCTGCCAAACTTGTGTATCACCCGGTAGGATGTCATTCATCCCACGGACTGCTTGAATTTGTTTTGCCACTGATAATCCCAAAAATTCTGTTTAGGCGCTCAAGCGCCGATGTCAAAGCGTCGATAAATTAAGCGCGCCATTATAGCCTTTTGCGCCGCTACCACCAAGTAGCAGAGCAAGGCTTAATCAACTAATTTAACGTCGATTGGCGTTTGTTGTTCTTGTTTAGCGAGGTAATCGCGCACTTGCTCTTCAAGTTGATCGACAATGTTATCGTTATCGATACGCAGCTTTTGTCGCTGGCCGTTGATATACAGGCCTGAACGGCGATTTGCCCCGGCTAAGCCAATATCACTGACCAAGGCTTCACCCGGGCCATTGACTACGCAGCCGATCACAGAAACGGTCATCGGCTTGACCACGTCTTCGAGGCGCTCTTCAAGCTGGTTCATGGTGCCGACCACATCAAACTCTTGACGCGAACAGCTTGGGCAGGCAATAAAGTTAATACCGCGCGAACGTATACGCAACGATTTAAGGATGTCAAAGCCGACTTTAATTTCTTGCACAGGATCGGCCGCCAACGACACCCGTAAAGTATCACCAATCCCCTCGGCTAGGAGCATGCCTAAACCGACTGCTGACTTCACCGAGCCAGAACGAAAACCACCTGCTTCGGTGATCCCTAAATGCAACGGCTGATCAATTTCTTGTGCTAACAATCGGTATGCGCCGACAGCCAAAAATACATCGGAGGCTTTGACGGACACTTTAAACTGGTCGAAGTTGAGACGCTGTAAAATTTCCACATGACGCATCGCCGACTCAAGCAGAGCTTCAGGCGTTGGCTCGCCGTACTTCTCTTGTAAGTCACGCTCTAGTGAACCGCCATTAACACCGATACGAATCGGAATATTACGTTCACCAGCGGCATCGACGACTGCTCGAATTCGCTCTTCATTACCGATATTCCCGGGATTAATACGTAGGCAATCAGCGCCGTACTCAGCCACTTTAAGCGCGATACGATAGTCAAAGTGGATATCCGTAACTAGCGGAATATCCACTTGTTCTTTAATGCTTTTAAACGCCTCAGCCGCCGCCATAGTGGGCACTGAGACACGCACCAAGTCTGCGCCTGCTTGCTCAATAGCTTGAATTTGCTTGACTGTGGCATCGACGTCCATGGTGTCGGTATTGGTCATGGACTGCACCGCAATTGGCGCGCCGTCGCCAATAGGCACATCACCTACATAAATACGCGTCGATTTGCGGCGTTTGATCGGTGACTCTGAAAACATACTACTTACTCTGTTAACGGTAATGAAAATTTAGCGAGGCGGTTTTTCGGAAACTGTGAAATATCAACCGCTTCACCATTTAATTCGATATCAACAACATCGTGTTTGCCAAGCGTGACAGCAAAAGGCGCTTTGCCAATGAGTTCAAGCTCTTGCCCTGCATTTTTTATATCGTAAACTAGGCGCTTACCATCAGCATCTTCTACCGCCACCCAGCACTCACCGCTAAAACGCATATATACACGCTGCTGACCACTTTTTAAGGGCTCGCTTTGCACTGCAGTATTTGCTGTAGGTGCTACTTCAGCAGTCTCTACACGCTCTTCTGTCGCAGTGTCAGACAGTGGCTCTTGCGCGCTCAGCGTCGTCGCTGATTGCTGTGCTTCGGGAGCAGGTGTTTGTTGACTTTGTTCTTGGATTTCGCCACCTGGTTGCACTGGCTGTTGCTCAGCGCTTTCAGGCCCTTCACTGGATATTGGGTTCGAGCTCACAGTGCTGGACTCTGGGGTAGACAAACTCAGCGGGTCATCACTATTTTGCCACCACCAAATAGCGGAAGAGCCCAAGATGATAGCCAGGATAATATAGCTTACCAGCATCAAGCGGCTGTCATGGGCTTCTTTTTCAGTTCTTCGCGAAAAGCTTTGCATGGCCGCGATTTGTTCACTGTCATCTTGTGGGTCATAACCCTCAAGCAATTCTTTATGATCTAGGCCTACCACTTTGCAGTAAGCCTTCACATAGCCTTTAACAAAGATCGGCGGGCCGAGCTTTTCGAGGCGGTCATGCTCTAAATCATCAAGCTTTTGCACTGTCAGGTTCAACCTTTTCGCCATTTGTTCTTGGCTTAACCTGTGTTGCTCCCTCGCTTGTACTAAATATTTCCCTATTTCTAATGGAGCACTTTCCTCTGTTATTTCACTATTTTCGCTCATATTTAATAGTTTTGAGGATCAACTAAATACAGTTTCTCGCCGGGTACTAGGCGAGCGTCCTCATCTAGCTGATTCCATTCCATTAGTCGTTGCAGAAGAATGTTATACTGGGTGGAGATACTAAACAGCGTATCTCCTTCTTGCACAGTATGATAAATGTTCGGCTCTTTTAAGTAAATTTTACTACCACTGAGCACGTGATCTGCGCTCTTAAGGTTATTCCATTCACGCAAAGTGCTTAAGCGAATATTATAGCGTGCCGAAACACTGAATAAGGTCTCCCCTTTTTTCATTACGTGATAGGGCAGCGCCAGTGGGTCATCACTATCGACCTGTGCGCCTTGAGCGATAAACTCGCTGACCCCTTCACTGAGCTCAGTATTACTTTGCTGTACCACCACATCTTCACTTGCGGGGGCCTGTGCATCGGACGCTTGCGTACTGTCTACAGGCGTGGTGTCATCGCTCTCACTCTGTGCAGGGACATCACTCACCTGTGCCATTGCTTGTTCATCGGTGGATAAAGATGGCGGCTCGGCGCCGTCATTGCTTTCGGCCACTATATCAGATGCACTGTCAGCACCCTCGCTTTGGGTCGCTACTTCAGCATTTTGTTGCTCAGCAACCGTGTCGACTTCATCGGTGACGGCTGTGGTTGCAGGCTCATCTTGTGCAGCGGAGTCATGCTCTGGCAAATCGGCCGGTGACGTTGATTGTTCATCAATTTCGGCGCTTGCTTGCAGCGCTTCAGCAGGCTGTTGCGGTGCGCTCTGCGCGCCATCGCTATTATCATCACTCGGCTGTGCTGCAGGTTGTGCAGCTGACGGCTCTGGATTCGGGGTCGTTGTCTCGTCACTGGTATCGGTGGTCGTGACCACCGCAATGTCCTGAGACTCTGCATTAACCTGCTCGGTAGCACTTTGTTCGGTTTGAGTCGCTTCAGTATCTGAGGTTTGTGCTTTAACAGCTTCTGCGGCTGTATCCACCTCAGTATTTGCTGCTTCTACCTTGTCATTTGTGGTTGCTGCATCGTCATTTGCAACTAGGTCGCTATTTTCATGAGCACTGTCGACCATTTCTTGAGTCTGCTCGGCACTGCTGGTTGCGGCCTGTTGCTGCGCTGGTGAAGTGATGACTACCGGCGATGTAGTAGGCGTTGTCGAAGTGCTCGACTTTTTCTTCATCACCTTGATTTTTGGCTTGGCAACGATGCGGTCATCTTGCATCACCCCTTGCAACTCAGAAAGTTGGTGTTTGCGATACTGCTCTCGCAACTGTTCAAACTCACTGGCGCTATAGCGCTGCTCGCGGACAATACGCGCTTCAATCGACGACGGGTACGTCAGCTCGATGGTTTCTGCTAATTTACGCGCATCTTCCACATGACCCATACGATCTTGAATCAAATAACCAAGTAACAATGACCGCGATGAAACTCGTCCAGTGCGCTCATAACGCTGGAGCACCTGCTGTGCTTTATAAAAATCGCTTTTAGCATAGTGCACTGCAGCTAAATTAATGAGGCTGGATGCACGTAAAGAACTGTGATTCAACGCTTCTTCAAGGTAGGACTCAGCGGCATCAAATTTATCAAATTCGAGTGCGCACAAAGCTAAGTTTTCGTAGCTTTCCGCAACCCGTAAATAGCTTGGAATTTCGATTGCTGACATAAACTTGTCAACTGCGCCTTCATAATCGCCAATATCACATAAAAACACCCCATAATTATTCAAGGTGTTTGGATCATTCGGCTCGAGCTCAATTGCACGTTCGTAAGCATCTTGGGCACGCTGATGCTCACCGACTCGTTGATAGTAGTAAGCCATCGAGTAATGTACTTCAGGAAGCTCTGGTGCAAACTTAGCTGCGCGTTCGAGGTTATATTTTGCTTGTGTGCTGTTGCCCTGCGAGAGATAGTTGAGGGCTAAAGAGATGCGCGTACGCGCGGCGTCGACATTATTTATTCGTTTTTCTACTACAGGCCGGTCGCTGCCCACATAGGTGCTTTCGGTTACACACCCGCCTAAGGCGAGTAAACTGACACTGGTCACTAAAAGCTTGCGCATGGCGTCGCCTCGTTAATTCCGTTATTGCACCTATATTACCGAAAAGCCCTTTTGTTTCATCTATTTTTTAACAAAAGGGCGATATTTTCTGTTATTGAGCCACATTTATAGCGATAGCGCTCTTTTCTCGCTCTTTTCTCTTGGCCAAACGTTTGGTTCTATCAACCACATCACCCACTAGCTGACCACATGCGGCGTCGATATCATCGCCTCGGGTACGACGCACGATGGTGGTAATACCGGCCCCTTGCAGTACCTTCGAGAAGCGGTCGATACGACTGTTGCTTGAGCGCCCGTAATCATTGCCTGGGAAAGGGTTAAAAGGAATCAAATTAACCTTCGATGGCGTGCCTTTAAGTACTTTCACTAATTCATGGGCATGATCGGTGCTGTCATTGACTTCTTGCAGCATCACATACTCAATGGTGATGTCTTTATTCGCTTTTGAACCATCAATATAACGGCGACACGCCGCTAAAAACTCTTCAATAGGGTACTTTTTATTAATCGGCACTAGCTCATCACGCAATTCGTTATTCGGAGCGTGTAAGGAGATAGCCAAGGCCACGTCTATTTGCTCTTTTAACAAATCAAGCGCTGGAACCACACCTGAAGTACTCAAGGTAACGCGACGCTTCGATAAACCAAACGCCCAATCATCCATCATCAACTCCATCGCCGGAACCACGTTTTTCAAATTCAGCAGTGGCTCTCCCATGCCCATCATCACCACATTGGTGATAGGACGGCGGGTGCTGTCACCGTGCAGACCGATATCACGGGCTACACGCCATACCTGACCGATGATTTCAGAAACCTTGAGGTTACGGTTAAAGCCCTGTTGTGCAGTCGAGCAGAAAGTACATTCCAATGCACAACCCACTTGCGACGATACGCACAAGGTGGCGCGATCTTTTTCCGGGATCCAAACGGTTTCTACCTCTTGGCCACCATCGAGTAGCAAGGCATATTTGATAGTGCCATCGCTGGATGGCTGCTTTACCGAAATTTCCGGGGCGCGAATCTCACACTCAGCACTCAGTCGCGCTTTGAGTTTTTTATTGAGATTGGTCATGTCGTCGAAATTGTCGATGCCAAAATGGTAAATCCACTTCATCACCTGATCGGCGCGGAACGGCTTTTCACCAATGGATGCGAAATACTCGCGCATTCCTTGGCGATTAAAATCGAGTAAATTGATTTTTTTCTCAGTCGTGGCCATGAACAAACCTCTATCAGGTGACGGATAAAACGAAGGTGGCAAATTGTACACAATTTAACCATTATAGCAATTCCTTAGCACACTGGCTGCAGTGCCAATAAACTAAGGAATTACAAGGACAAGAAAAGGGCCCGAAAGCCCTTCCCGCGACTGTTGTCGTAGCTCGAAATTAACGAGTACGAGGACAGATTTCTTCTTCAGCGAAGAAGTAAGCGATTTCGCGAGCCGCAGACTCTGGCGCGTCAGAACCGTGTACTGCGTTTTCGTCGATGCTGTCTGCGTAGTCAGCACGTAGTGTGCCAGCAGCCGCTTCCGCAGGGTTAGTCGCACCCATGATTTCGCGGTTTTTACGGATTGCATCTTCACCTTCAAGAACTTGCACCATTACTGGGCCAGAAGTCATGAAAGAAACAAGGGCACCGAAGAAAGGACGCTCTTTGTGTTCAGCGTAGAAGCCTTCAGCTTGCTCTTGTGATAGGTGAACCATTTTTGATGCAACGATCTTAAGACCTGCAGTTTCGAAACGGTTGTAGATTGCACCGATGTGGTTTTTAGCTACCGCATCAGGCTTAACGATAGAGAAAGTGCGCTCTAAAGCCATGTTTTGCTCCAAATAACGTTAAATTTTAAGTGTTAAACTTTACCGGGCGCGAATTATACGCGCTTTAGCGTGAAAATCCTACTACATTGTTACGCCCGTGAGCTTAGTGAATAAACAAGTCAGGGCGATGACAACTCCGTTTCGGTGATGATGTACCCTGCCGCCCTACTGTGCTTAGTGCGCTGACGCAATAGCAAAAGCTGATCCATATCAAACCATCCTAGCGCCCTCACCGCTACACTGCCGAGCTATTTTTTCACTGACCTGGACTCAGTTAAGGAATCATTATGTCTGTATTTTCACCAGAGCTGCTCAGCCCTGCGGGTAGTTTAAAAAATATGCGCTACGCCTTTGCCTATGGCGCTGATGCCGTCTATGCGGGACAGCCTCGCTATAGTTTGCGCGTTCGAAACAACGAGTTTAACCTCGCTAACCTCGAGCTTGGTATAAATGAAGCCCACCAGCAAAATAAAAAACTTTATGTGGTTTCTAATATTGCGCCGCACAACGCCAAAATAAAAACCTATTTGCGCGATATAGAGCCGGTTATCGCCATGAAGCCCGATGCCCTGATCATGTCTGACCCGGGGCTTATTATGTTGGTGAGAGAAAAATGGCCTGATATGCCCATTCACTTGAGTGTTCAAGCCAACGCCGTGAATTATGCCAGCGTGCTGTTTTGGGCCAAACAGGGGGTTGAGCGGGTGATTCTATCGCGTGAGTTATCACTGCAAGAGATTGCAGAGATCCGTGAACTATGTCCTAACACCGAATTAGAAGTGTTTGTCCATGGCGCGTTATGCATGGCGTATTCCGGGCGCTGCTTACTCAGTGGCTACATCAACAAACGCGATCCCAACCAAGGTACTTGCACGAATGCCTGTCGCTGGAGCTACGATGTGCAACCGGCCACCGAAACGCCGACCGGTGATGTGGTGCATAAGGTGGACCCAACACTTGGGTTGGGTGCGCCTACCAATGAGGTATTTATGCTTGAAGAACAAGGCCGCCCGGGGGAGTATATGCCAGCATTTGAGGATGAACACGGCACCTACATCATGAACTCCAAAGACCTACGCGCCGTGCAGTATGTGGATGCGCTGACGCGTATGGGCGTTCATAGTCTTAAAATAGAGGGCCGTACTAAGTCGTTCTATTACGTTGCACGCACGGCTCAGGTGTACCGCCAAGCCATAGATGATGCCGTCGCTGGCAAGCCATTCGACGCCAACTTACTGCGCAGTCTCGAGCATCTCGCCCACCGAGGCTATACCGAGGGCTTTTTAAAACGCCATGCGCACCAAGAGTATCAAAATTATGACTATGGCCACTCTATTTCTGATTCACAGCAGTTCGTTGGTGAGGTGCTTGGTCGAACCGCAAATGGCTTGGCGGAAATAGACGTCAAAAATAAATTTTGTACCGGTCACTCATTGGAGTTAATGACACCTAAAGGCAACGTGCATTTTAACTTACAACACATGGAAAACACTAAGGGCGAGCGTATTAGTGATGCTAAAGGCTCTGGCCATCAAGTGCGTATTCCCATCCCCGAGGATATCGACCTTGAACACGCCATTTTGATGCGTAACTTAGAAAGTGGTCAAGATACACGCAACCCGTTTAAGTCGTCGTGTTCGTAAGCCATATAGCTTGATAAGGGCGCATGCTCAGGCATGTGCTCATGTCTTTATAGACAATGTCACTGAGCAAATCGCACCACGGCTGGGTGTTCACCAAGTTTAAATCTTCCAGTGACAAGGTTTGTGGCTGATTGCTAATGTTAAACAGACAAAAAATACTTTGTCGGCGGTCGGCGCTTTGCCGCCAAAAGCCGAAAATTTCTTGGCCAAGGTGCAAAGTAAACTGCGTTGCATTGGGGTGAAAGGCTTTTTGCTTCCCGCGTATCTTAAGCAAATTCAACATACCACGATGCACCTTTTGGTGATGGCTATGTGGATCGGCCAATTTGGCCTCTAAGTCATGCCAGTGCCAACGATGGCGATTAATGGCACGATTATGCTGGGTATTATTAAAACGCTCATAGTCGTTTTCGGTCCCCGTGAGCGAGTGAATATACACACCGGGAATTCCCTCCAGTGCCAACATAATGGCATGAGCACATAGAAATCGCGCCACAGCAAAGTTATCTGGCCCCTGCTGCGCTCCCTGTAAGGCATCAAACAACGCGATGTTGATTTCATAAGGCGCTAACGTACCGTCATTTTGTGTGCGCCAACTCACCTTGGCACCAAAGCGCTGCATACAGGCCACCAGAGCATTAATTTGCACGGTATCTAACAGGCCCTCTGCTGGGCGCAAGCCAATGCCGTCATGGGAGGCTATAAAGTTAAAATAGGCCGTACCATCTTGGGCAGGGGGCATGCGCATCATCCACTTTTTCAGTGCTGTGCAGTCACCGGTAGTCAAGGTGTGTAATAACAAAGGAGGTAAAGAGAAGTTATAAATGCAATGCGCTTCATTGGCATTACCAAAGTAGGAGAGGTTTTGCTCATTGGGAATATTGGTTTCAGTAATGATAATGGCCTGTGGCTGCACATGTTCTATCAAAGTGCGAAGCAGACGCACCACTTCATGTGTTTGCGGCAAATTAATGCAGGAAGTTCCGGGGACTTTCCATAAGAAGGCCACCGCATCGAGGCGAAATAAACGTACTCCGTTGTCGAGATAAAAGCGGATAATCGCCACAAACTCTCGCAACACCTGCGGGTTAGCAAAATCAAAGTCCACTTGATCATGACTAAAAGTGCACCACACATGTTGCTCACCCGCTGCCGTACGCACCTTGTTGAGTAGCTCAGATGTGCGTGGACGCACCACGTCGTCTAGATTGTCACTGACATTGGCCGTTTTAAAATAACCCTTTCCGGGGGCAACGTTAGCAATAAAGTTACTAAACCACAGGCTCTTACTGGAACAATGATTGATCACTAAATCGGCCATCAGCCGGTAATCTTTGCTGATATCGTTAATATGCTGCCAACTGCCAAGGGCCTCATTGACTTGCACGTAATTCATCACCGCAAACCCCTCGTCTGACGAGTAAGGGTAAAATGGCAAAATATGCACCGAGTTAATGGCGCCTTCGGTGTAGGTATCGAGAAATTGTTTCAGTGTATACAAAGGCGGTTCAGTGGGCAGTGTATGGGGTTCATGAGCCTGAGTTTTATTCACCGAGTCGCCATAACAAATCAACACCGCATCCCGTTCATCCCAGCGACTTTTATGGGGGGTGGGCTGGCGAACCACATCACCTTGAAGCATCAGTTCAAGCAATTGTGCCGCGAGCTCCTGACATTGCGCATCATCAAGAATACCGGCGTAAATGATCGCTAAATGGTGGGTGACACGTTGCTCAAACTGGCGCTGGCGAGAAGTCATACTACCCCGCCTTGCGTATGTGTGCGCTGAACTGCTGATTATCAAGCTCAACCGCTTCACGTAATCGGGCAAACACGTCAGGCATTGCCGACACTACGCGGTTCCAGCTGGGCACGAAAGGCGCTTCCATCGGGTGCTCTAAAAAATGTTGCCCGGCATGCATAATATTTTGCGCGAACATTTCCACCGCCTTTTCTTCTTGGTGAATATCGAGGCTTAAACCATTCATAAGCGCATCATTATGATAGGTTTCGACAAAATCCAAGGCAATGCGGTAGTAAGTTGCTTTCAGTGAGCGAATGGTTTCGGTAGTAAAGGTTTCCCCTTGGGTGGCAAGCTTGCGAAATAACGCTTTGGTAATATCCACCGACATTTTTGATAGCCCAGCGTTTCTATCTTCCAAGGAAAGATCTTGGTGTTTGTGGTCATAGGTTTGGGCAATATCGACTTGGCATAAACGGTTATGAGCGTAGTTGCGGTACATCTCCGAAAGCACACCAATCTCTAAGCCCCAATCACTGGGGATACGAATATCATTGAGCACATCGCGGCGAAACGAAAATTCCCCCGCTAAGGGGTAGCGAAATGAGTCCATGTACTCGAGGTAATCGGTACTACCTAAAACCGTTTTGAATGAGCGCAGCAGTGGCGTCACCAATAAACGCGAGACTCGGCCATTGATTTTTCCTGCCGCAGTACGGGCATAAAAGCCCTTACAGAACTCATAGTTAAAGCGTGGGTGGGCCACAGGGTAGATAAGCCGAGCCAACAGTGCACGGTCATAGGTGAGAATGTCGCAATCATGCAAAGCGATAGATTCAACTTTTGATGCAGCAAGAGTATAGCCCATGCAATACCACACATTACGCCCCTTCCCTAACTCCTTAGGGGCCACACCAAGGGCCTGTAGCTCACTATCCAATGCACGTAAACGCGGGCCATCATTCCATAGTACCCGGTGTTTTTGCGGCAATTTGTCGAAGAATGTCAGCGCATGACGGTACTGTTGCTCGTCTGCTCGGTCCAGGCCTATGATGATTTCATCGAGATAAGGCACTTGCTGCAGGTGATTCACTATGTTTCCTAACGCGGGGCCTTCGAGTTCGGAAAAAAGCGATGGCAGAATAAGACCCATGGGCCGTTCTCGGGCAAATTGCACCAACTCTTCTTCAAGTTCAGCGACCGAACGCTGAGAAATATTGTGGAGTGTTGTGACAATGCCATTTTGATGAAAATCAGCCATGGTTACGCACCTCATCTGCTGCTAGTTGCTCTTTGATCAGCGCTAAACTACTGAGCGTTTCCTGCCAACCTCGCGGCCCGGCATGAACACTGAATAACGCGCTGCGTTTTTTTAAAATTGGGGCTGTGTTTTCGCTGTTCGCAATAACTATCGCAGTGTCAGCCGCCTCTAGCATTGCCACATCATTATGGCTGTCGCCCAGGGCGATGCTGTGCAGTGGGCAACTATATTGCGGTGCCAGCATTTGCATCACATAGTGCAGCGCTTTGCCCTTGTTCACTCCCAAACTCAGGTGCACAAAGCGCCCACCGCGCAACACTTCACATCCTAATTTCTGCGCCGCCAGCGTGAATTGGTGTAACACCTTGTCACTACCTTGCCAGTAAAACGGATCGCTGTAATGGCGTGTTTGCGCTTGTGTTAATGCCTCGCCAGTGAGGCCAGTTAAGGCACTTAAGCGCTTAGACGATAATTGACTAAAAGAACGAAAGCTGTCGCCGAATTGTTCTGCCAAAGCAGAAATGCACTGTTGTAAGGTCCCTAAAGGCGGGGCAAAGGGCATGATCCAGTAGTTATCGCACTGCTGAGCAGCTTTAGGTGGTGTAATAAAGTGCCCTTTGGGCACATACAGAGCGGCGCCATTTTCGCAAATAAAGGGCAAGTCTAGGTGTAAAGCCTGGCACAGCGCATGGATTTCCGCCGCTGTTTTACTGGAATTAACGACCACTGGCACCTGCGCCTGACTCAAAGCATTGAGTAAGGGCTTCGCCTCATCACACTGATAGCTGTGATGATCTAATAAAGTGCCATCCAAATCGGTAAAGACCACCGGAAATGCCGACCCCTGAGTGGCTAGCTTATTATCGCATTGGTAAATGTGTCGTGTGTTATCAAGGTGATAAACTACATCACAGTGCGCGGGTAAGTGAGCTAAACAATGGCGGGTTAAGCGCTCAAAATAGCTAATAAAGGATTTGACTCCTTGCTCGTCGAGAGTGTGCTCACTGGCTCCATGGCGGGCAATAAGCTGCTGCTCTTGCTGCCAGCGCCACGCTTGCACAGTATCAAAGCTGGGCGCTTTCAACATGATGCGAATATCGGCAGCGTTGAAAACCCCTTGATACTCATTGGCCAAACGGGAATTCACACAACGCCGCCAGCGGCCATCTGGATCTTGGTTCTGCTCTAAACTATTAACCGCGACGTTAAGCTCACACGGGCTTTGTGGCTGCGCACCAACACACCAGCCTTCAAGAATAAACACATCGATGGGGCGCTCAAAATAAGGCCAATTCACTAACGGCTCGCGGTCATCGGTGGCTTTATTGAATCGCGGCACTCGGATACCACGAGCTCCGTCTTGAATTCGTGCGATCACTTTATTGAGCAGTGCAATATCATGAGTGCCCGGCACACCTCGGGTGGCAAAGAGCGGGTGCACTGACTGCGCTAACTGTTCACGTACCGCTCTTGGGAAGTAGAAATCATCTATAGAGCACGCGCAGGTATGCAAAGCAAAGCGCTGTTGTAATGCTTGCGCCAAGAACGCTGCTAAGGTGCTTTTACCCGACCCTTGTGCACCATTTATGGTGATAAACAACGCCTGTCCAGGTTGCTTACTATTTGCTAACTGCTGCGCCAGCGGCATGAAGTGGTGCTGAATTTGCAATTTATAACTCGACTGCAACTGTTGCGCTGATATAAATTTTTCAATATCCATGCCGTGCTCACACCAGGTTCGATTGTAACTATGAAGGTAATCTGCAGGACTTAGGCCAAATTGTAAAAGACGGCCTTTTCATAAGGTTAGTAAATAAGCGAAGAGTAAGCGCACCAAAAAAGTGCAAAAAGGAGGGATTATGCGCTGCTATTGCACTTTGTTTTAGATCAAGCAAAGTAGTAAAACGATAACTAAAAGGCTGTGCTTGAACCACGTTTTTTGTACTATCGCGTCCGCGCTGAAACAAGGGGAGTCGTGATGGCTTTATTAATCAACGATAAGTGTATTAACTGCGATATGTGTGAGCCCGAGTGCCCTAATGGCGCTATTTTTATGGGCGAAGAAATCTATCAAATCGAGGCGAGTAAATGCACTGAGTGTGTTGGTCACTATGATCAACCAACCTGCGTGCAAGTATGCCCTATTGATTGCATAAAACCAGATCCTGCACACAAAGAGAGTGTGGAGCAGCTTGCCGATAAGTATGTACGCTTAACCGAACAAACTGCCCACTACGGCAACACATAAATTACGACCGAGGCGCAGATGTATTGCTTTTCTCTGCGGTATTCACATCATCATCAAGTGCTTGCTCTAGCAAATTAGAGACACTCGCTCGCAGTGCTTCACGTTGCGCTTGTACAAAGTTTTCAAGTGCTTGCTCAGCCGCTTGTTTAACGGCTAATTCCACCTCTTCGGCTAGACTGGCTGCTTGAGTAGAAAAGCTCAATGTCATTACAGTAGTGATAAGTGCGATACGTGCGAATTTCATAGTTGTATTCCTTTTTCAGTTTAATTAAAGCATCTTTTGATGCGCTTACTGTAGGAATATCAAGGTCCGTGCCAAAAATTTAAATACTTAATTATCAATGACTTAATTATTTAACACGCGTTTTATTCGCAGCAAAGCTGTCCGTCTGTGGACACATATGCGTCCGCAATCGGACACTTTCGTTGTATCAGCTTGCTTATCACCGCAACCAAAAACAGCCATTGCTCGATAAACTCAGCCCAACAGGCTCAGTATCAAGCTCTCGAGGTTAAAGAGGGGTTAAGCGCCAACTATCCCCAATGGAGTGGCGCTTTTCCAGGCACCACGAGTAAAATCAGGAATACTCAAGGACTCACTGCGATTAGCCACCGACTGCGCAGATAAAGGAGAGATCACTGACCACGCGGCGCCATCGTATACATCTTGATCCAATGGCTCACCATTGCGCAGACAGTAGATCATGCGCCAAAACATCAAGAAATCCATACCACCATGGCCACCATTATGCTCTGCTTGCGCACCCATTTTTTGCCATAAGGGATGATCGTATTTGTCATACCATGGCTGCATATCGTACTCCCACTCATGGAAGCTTTTATCGCCTCCTTGCTCCAGAGCGATGCGATTAGGGAAGCCGGCAAACACGCCGTTGGTTCCTTGGATAAGATTATGACGACTATAAGGGCGAGGAGTGGTGGTATCGTGCTGAACCATAATACTGCGCCCTTTAACGGTTTTTATCAGCGTGGTATTCATATCGCCAGCTATGAATTCCATTTGATTACGCGAGTGTTCGGGGGGAAATTCGCGCTGTGCATACGCAGCACGTCCTAATGCTGGGGAACTCATAGAGGTGAGGTAATCGAAACGGTCGCCACGATTGATATTCATGTATTGCGACACCGGACCTAAACCATGTGTTGGATACAAGTTACCATTACGTTTGGTGTGCCATGCAGTACGCCAAGAGCCGGTCTTATGGGTGATTTCTTTCATTTGCCAACGCAGCTCATGAATGTACGCAGCTTCACCATGGAGTAAGTCGCCAAATACGCCCTGGCGCACCATATTTAACACCATAAGCTCATCGCGACCGTAATTGACATTTTCCATCATCATACAGTTCATTTGCGTGCGCTCAGCGGTATCTACCAGCTCCCACATTTCTTCTACAGTCAACGCCAGTGGCACTTCAACAAACGCGTGCTTACCGCTTATCATGGTATCGATAGCCATCGGCGCATGCCATTGCCAGGGCGTAGAAATAATAACAATATCAATGTCATCGCGTGCGAGCATATCGCGATAAGCATAGTCACTATCGCCGTAGGCAGTGGGCTTGGGTTGACCGTTATTAACAACGAACTGGACGCTGCGCTCCAGCACTTCTTGGTGGGTATCGCAGATGGCTTTGATTTCGGTGCCTGCAATGGCACTCATACGCTTTACATGGCCGTAGCCTCGTTGACCTACGCCGATAAAGCCGACCCGAACAACCTCCATTTTAGGTGCCACCAAACCGATCACTGAGCTGCCTTGGCGTGCAGGCGTCACTGCTCGTTGTGAACTGGCACAGCCAGCCAAAGAGGCGGTTGCCGCCCCAGCGGCAACCGCGCCTGCGGCCTTAATGAAATCGCGTCGATTAAACTGCTTCATAATCTATTCCTTGGTAAATGCGTCACTAGCACGCTATCGCAAAGCGCTTGGCTAGGCAAAAGGAACAGGATGAATAACGCGCTGGTTGGAGCTGTCGTCAGCTGAGATAACGCGACGACAGCAAAAAGCTAAGCGTGATCGATCAGTGTTTTCAGAGTGTCGGTGTTATTGATGAGATCGCGGTACAAGGCAAACTGATTGTTTGCTCTGTCCAAATTATGCTCGGGGTACTTAGTGGCAAAGTACTTATCGCCATTAATATAATCAGTTAAAAAGCGTACACCAATCATAAATGGCATCACTTGCGCACCGAGCCAAAAACTGCGTTTTTCCTGTACCGTGATTAGCCCTTTTAATGGCTCAATATAACCCTCAACAATAGCGGCAAATATATCTTTACGCACCCGCACATTACTAAGCTCGGTACTGTCTTCGGGTTCAGGCGAGCAAAAGGTACGGACCATATCACCGAAATCAAATAACCAATAACCTGGCATACAAGTATCTAGGTCAATGACCGCCTTGGCCTGATCGGTTTTGTTGCTAAAGAGCATGTTATTTATCTTGGTGTCGTTATGACATGGACGCACTGGAACACAGGTCACAAGTTCTGCCAATTGGTGCACAAGATGGGTTTGCTGTTGGCAAAAGGCTAATTGCTCACTCACCTTTGCTACACGCCCTTG
The DNA here is from genome assembly GCF_001293805.1 of Pseudoalteromonas sp. SW0106-04. Taxonomy (NCBI): domain Bacteria; kingdom Pseudomonadati; phylum Pseudomonadota; class Gammaproteobacteria; order Alteromonadales; family Pseudoalteromonadaceae; genus Pseudoalteromonas; species Pseudoalteromonas sp. SW0106-04. The sequence goes on from NZ_BCAI01000003.1 coordinate 44,787, forward strand.
GCTATCCGCTTGCACCGCTTGCTCGAGCATGTCCAAGCGCATTGCTAAGTTATGAAAGTCCTGAATCACCGGATAAAGCTGCTCGGCGTCGAAATCCTCAAGCGCTGCTGCAAATTGACCGAACGCATTAGCCGCGACCTTCGCTTGGCTTGGTGAGCGCACCACTTCCTCGCTGTAACTACCACCAATAAACTCCAATGCACGCCATTTCTCACCGTTGATATCGAGTAGGTAGCGCTGATCTGTAGTGGCTACATGTTTAATAATATCAAGTTGGTATTGTTGTTTACGATGCTTTTTAAGCAAGTGCTGTTCGATTTTACGGGCATTCGCGACCAGCTTATCTGGCTTAGGAAACACATCGGTATTGAGGCGTTGTACCACGACCGCGCCGTGAGCATGTTTCAATAACATGGTGGTATTAATGTGGCCATTGCCAATGGGATTTAAACTAAGCTGGGTCGGCTCAAAGCCGAACTGGTGCGCCAATAACTGCGCATGAGAGTCTGTATTCATAGGTTCAATCTTGAGTGCCGCTTCGCTCATTGCTTAATCCCTTGAGCTGTTTTATTTTTTTTGCGATTACAGCGAGTTCATCTTTATAAGTCATGCCGAGCCAGGGCTGTGTGGCAGGGTAAACATCAACGGTCGCCAAATGATGGTCAATGCAATATTGTATTTGATCGGGAAGATAATACTCTTTTTTGACACCGTTGTCAGTGCGCGCCAAAAAGCGCTCGAAATTATCCGCTAACACATCAAATAATGCTCGCCCTACACCCCAAAAGGTCATTGACGCGAGCGCTCCTGAATCAATTTGTAACCTTTCACCCATATCATTATAGCCAACAAGCTCGTCATCAACGTTTTGAATATTAAGCACTTCATCAACACGTTGAAGTTGATTATGGCTGTTAAGCTGACAGATCCCCCGATTCACGCCGCCCTGCTCACTACAGGTACTCACCACCGGGTAAGCAACACAGGCCCAGTGCTCACTGTGCTCAAAGTGTGCCACCACTTGCTGATAGGCGTGCTCACCATAATAGTCATCGGCGGTGATCACGATGGCTTTATCCCTCACCTTGTCTCTCGCACATAGCAAAGCATGGCCAGTTCCCCAAGGCTTATTGCGCTCATGTACTAAGTGAGCATAAGCCGCTGGTACATCACTGATATGTTGCTCGACCAAGTCAACACGCATGTCCTTTGGTAATTGCGGTAATATATGCTCGCACAGCGTCGCCCGTACTTGTTGGTTAATGACCAATACTACATGGCGCACCCCCGCCCTATAAGCGTCTTCAATACTCAATTGCATTATAGTCTTTTGCAAACCCGGCAATACCGCCACCTGCTTGGCGCCACCAAAACGACTCCCTAAGCCGCCAGCAAGAATAACTAAACTTAGCGTTGCTGCACTCATACTCGTCCAATTACTACGACAAAAGGTAGAGTGTACAGATAACTGAGGGAGTTGAGCAAATAGTTGGGAGGGAATCCAGATGAGACGCGTTTGCACGCGCCCCCACTTAAGCTGTTAATCAAGGTTGAGACACAAATACTTCTCTTCGAGGTACTCTTCTAACCCTTGGTGTCCCCCTTCACGGCCAAGACCAGACTGTTTCACCCCGCCAAAGGGGGCCACTGGATTAGAAATGAGTCCTTCATTGATACCTACCATGCCATATTCAAGCGTCTCTGCGACCCGGTGTATCTGGGCTACATCTTGACTGTAAAAATAAGCCGCTAAGCCGTAGGGAGTGTCATTGGCCTGTTGTAGTGCCTGTTGCTCATCTTTAAAAGTGGCAACCGTGAGCACTGGGCCAAAAATTTCCTCACGACTGATACGCATCTCACTGGTGACATTACTCAATAACACTGGCGCCACAAAATTTCCTTCAAGACTTTGGCGCTCGCCCACTAGGGTCGCGCCTTCTTGCAGCGCCGAGTCGATAAGCTCATTCACTTTCGTTTTGGCTTGTGGGTAAATAAGCGGGCCAATATCAACGCCCTCTTCGGTGCCTGGCCCCACCTTTAATTTGGCCACTCGCTGCTGTAACTTGGCGAGCAACTTGTCGGCAATGCGCTCGTCAGCTAAAACACGGTTAACGCACACGCAGGTCTGCCCAGCATTGCGAAACTTACTGGCAATGATGCCATCAGCCGCCTTATCTAAGTCGGCACTGGCGAACACCAATAAAGGCGCGTTGCCCCCCAGCTCCATAGAGGTGCGCTTAATGGTATTCGCGCATTGTTTTAGCAGCTGGCTGCCGACCTGGGTTGAGCCAGTAAAGGTGAATTTACGCACCGTTTCGCTGGCCGTAAGCTGCTCCCCAACCGCTTTAGCATCATCACTAAGCAGAACATTAAAGGCGCCCCGAGGGAACCCCGCTTGATGCGCCAAGTGAGCCAGAGCTAACGCACACAATGGTGTGTGTTCTGAGGGTTTAAGCACAAAGCTACAGCCCGCCGCATAAGCAGGTGCAACCTTACGAGTGATCATGGCAATGGGAAAGTTCCACGGGGTAATGCCAGCAACTACACCAACGCCTTGCTTAATCACACTAATGCGATGTTCAGGCTTGCTAGCTGGAATAATTTCACCATAGCTACGCTTGGCTTGCTCAGCAAACCATTTTACGAACCCGGCACCATACGCGACTTCACCTTGCGATTCGGCTAACGGCTTACCCTGCTCCAGCGTCATCAGCTCAGCAAGGCTGTGTTGATGCTTCATAATCAACTCATACCAACGGTAGAGTACTTCGCTGCGCTGCTCAGCAGTGGTTGTTTTGAGACCTTTAAAAGCACGTTGTGCACTCGTTATTGCCTGCTCTACCTGAGAAGGGCTCACCCTTGAGGCACGCACTATCTCGCTCCCATCGGCGGGGTTAGTTACGGCAAACTCCCCCTCTCCTTTTAGCCATTGCCCATCAATAAATGAGTGTTGAAATATCCAAGCTGAATCCATAACGCGCCTCCAAAACAAAAAAGCCGCTGAAGATAAATTACAGCGGCTTTTTGCATAAATTAAGTTCGAACCAAATTAATGCTCTTCATTAACAATGTTGAGGTTGTATTTGGGAATTTCAACCACTAAGTCCTCGTCATGAATTTTGGCTTGGCACCCAAGGCGTGATTCGGCCTCAAGTCCCCAGGCTTTATCAAGCATGTCATCTTCAAGTTCATCACTTTCTTCTAAAGAATCAAACCCTTCGCGGATCACCACGTGACATGTAGTGCAGGCACAAGATTTTTCGCAAGCATGGGGAATACTGATGCCATTTTTCAGTGCCACATCAAGGACTGTTTCGCCCTCTTTTGCCTCTAAAGCCGCGCCATCGGGGCACAATTCATCATGGGGTAAAAAGATAATTTGTGGCATTGCTTATACCTCGTCTACTGACTGGCCCGTAAGAGCCTTTTTAATGGATGCATCCATACGGCGCGCAGCGAACTCGCTGCTGGCCGCATCAACTTTCTCTATTGCTTGTTTAATTTGCTGTGGCTCATCGGCCTGACTGCTAATTTCCGTGAGCTCCGCCATGGCTGCTCGCAGCGCATTCAACTCTTGCTCATCAAGCAAGTGACTGTCGGTTGCCAATGAAGCTTCTAGTGCCTCAACAACCCGTAGCGCCTCTACTTGCTGCTCTTTAAGCATCCGCGCTTGCATGTCCTCTTTAGCGTTGCTCATTGACGATGTCAGCATCTCGGCAACCTGATCATCAGATAGACCATAAGAAGGTTTTACCTGAATCTCTGCTTGCACACCGGTGGATTTTTCCATCGCCGTCACACTGAGTAGGCCATCAGCATCAACATTAAAGGTAACCCGAATGTGCGCTGCACCAGCGGCCATTGGCGGGATCCCCTTTAAGCTAAATTTCGCCAGAGAACGACAATCGTCAACTAGCTCTCGTTCGCCCTGTAAAACATGCAACGACATGGCTGTTTGCCCATCTTTAAAAGTGGTGAACTCTTGCGCCCGTGCAACCGGAATTGTGGTATTGCGGGGAATGATTTTCTCCACCAAGCCACCCATGGTTTCTAACCCTAAAGACAGCGGCAACACATCAAGCAATAACATATCAGAGTCAGGCTTATTACCGACTAAAATATCAGCTTGAATCGCGGCGCCGACGGCAACAACACGATCTGGGTCAATGCTGGTTAATGGCTGTTTGGCAAAAAACTCGGCCACTTGCTCACGCACTACCGGCATTCGAGTCGAGCCACCGACCATCACCACTTCGAGCACTTCTTCGTTGCTGATTTGGGCATCTTTTAACGCCCGGCGACAGCTGCGTAAGGTTTTCTTAACCAGCGGCTGTGCCAGCTCGGCAAACTGTTCGCGGGTCACGGTAACGGTGTGTGATTGACCATCAAATTCCAATACCACATTCACTTTGCCATAGCTTGTCAGTGCTTCCTTACAGGCTTTGGCTTTATTGATAAATAACCGTAAGGTATTGGCCGTTAATTGCGCAACGCCGGTCTGCTGCTTAAAGTAATCCACCAGCAAAGAATCAAAGTCATCGCCGCCCAGAGCTGAATCGCCACCAGTTGCCAGCACTTCAAACACGCCTTTGTTTAAGCGCAAAATAGAGATATCGAAGGTACCGCCACCGAGATCATAAACGGCAATCACCCCTTCTTGGCCCGAATCTAAACCGTATGCCACCGCTGCTGCGGTTGGTTCATTCAGTAAGCGCAACACTTTTAGCCCTGCTAATTGGGCCGCATCTTTGGTGCTTTGGCGCTGGGCATCATCAAAATAGGCAGGCACGGTGATCACCGCCCCGGTGATGTCCTCACCGCCGAAGCTTTGCTCGGCGCGGTTACGCAATGCTTTGAGAATCTCACTGGAAGCTTGTACTGGGCTGATATCGCCTTGACGAGTGTGAATGTGCAGGCTGTTATTGGTATCAGTGAACTGATACGGCAACTGGCCATAACTGGCTTCGATTTCCTCTTGGGTCTTACCTAAAAAGCGCTTAACCGAGATCAGCGTATTATGAGGGTCATCTGCAGCGTGCTGCTGCGCGTCAGTGCCGACGACCACGTCTTGCTCTAAATAACGCACAACAGAGGGTAAAATAGCCTCACCTTGCTCATTAGCTAAGGTTTTTGCCTCACCGCTTTGCACCGTGGCAACAAGCGAGTTGGTGGTGCCTAAATCAATTCCCACAGCGAGTTTGTGTTCATGTGGTGCCGCGCTTTGCCCCGGCTCAGCGATTTGCAATAATGCCATGTAATCTAAAAAACCTTTTCGTTTAATGCGCTAGTCAAATAACTCATCTTCAATGCGTTCTAGTTCGTCTCGTAACTTGTAGACAAACTTCAGTTTGCGCACGTCATCTGCAGCCTTGTGCCATTGTGCTGAATCGTCGCTCGCTAACAGCGTCGCGAGTTCATTGCTGTATTGCTTATCTAAGGCAGCAATGTGCTTTTCAAACTCAGCGATGGCCGTATCCGGGTCGCTGGCTGATTGCAATTCTTCAAGCTCTTCACGCAGCTCCATTTGCTGCATCAAAAATTCAGGGTCTTGCAGCGTCTGTTGTTCACCGCGTAGGTCCACTCCAAGCTCAGCCAGCATATATTCTGCGCGCTTTACTGGGTGCTTAAGCGTTTGCAACGCGTCATTGATTTCCGCTGTTTTTTGCACGGCGACGAGTTTATCTCGCTCACTGCCACCACTGTGTCTGTCTGGGTGAGCAGCACGTTGCAATTCTAAATAGCGCTCATTAATTAAGGTTAAATCAACCGTAAAGCTGACTGGAATAGAAAATAGTTCAAAATAACGCATTGGTTAAACCCTATAATGAAAAGCCCTACATTGGGTAGGGCTTAAAAACGTGCGATGCACACCGCTTAGGCGTACTCACTGCTGGTTATTAAACAGTGAAGCTCTCGCCGCAGCCACATTCACCACTTTGGTTCGGGTTATTAAACTTAAACCCTTCATTCAACCCTTCTTTGGTGAAGTCCAATTCAGTGCCATCAATATACACCAGGCTTTTTGCATCAATGATCAGGGTTACGCCCTTGTCTTCGAAGGTTTGATCTCCTTCGCTGAGCTCGTCGACAAACTCTAGCACATAGGCAAGCCCCGAACAGCCGGTGGTTTTGATCCCCACACGCAAACCTATGCCCTTGCCACGGTTTGCGAGGAAGGATTTAACTCGGTCTGCTGCTGAGTCTGTTAAGGTGATTGCCATATACTGCCGCCTTATTTGTCTTGCTTGCTCTTGTAATCTTTGATTGCTGCTTGGATTGCATCTTCCGCTAGGATTGAACAGTGAATTTTCACTGGTGGTAACTCTAGCTCTGCACTGATATCGGTATTTTTGATAGTTGCCGCTTCATCTAAGGTTTTACCTTTCACCCATTCGGTGACCAGCGATGATGATGCGATTGCACTACCACAGCCATAGGTTTTGAACTTAGCGTCTTCAATGACACCTGTATCAGATACCTTGATTTGCAGCTTCATAACGTCACCACACGCAGGTGCACCGACCATACCGGTTGCAACGCTGGGATCGTTTTTGTCTAGAACGCCCACGTTACGTGGGTTTTCAACATGATCAATTACTTTATCACTGTATGCCATAACTTTTACCTCGCTACCTTGTCATTCGCCAAGGCTTAATGATGTGCCCATTCTACCGATTCTAAATCAATCCCTTCTTGGTGCATCTCCCACAATGGAGACATTTCACGCAAGCGGCCAATGGACTCTTTAATAAGTTTTACGGTGTAATCGATTTCCTCTTCAGTGGTGAAACGACCAATACTGAAGCGAATCGAGCTGTGTGCTAGCTCATCGTTACGACCTAGTGCACGCAGCACGTAAGACGGCTCCAAGCTTGCTGATGTACAGGCTGAGCCAGAAGATACGGCAATGTCTTTCACTGCCATCAACAGCGACTCACCCTCAACAAAGTTGAAGCTAATGTTGGTAATACCAGGAACAGACTGCTCCGGTGCACCGTTAAAATATACTTCGTCCATGTCATTCATAATGCCGTCAATTAAACGCTGACGTAGGGCACTGATGTGTGCATGGTCTTTATCAAAATCCTGTTTGGCATAGCGGAATGCCGCGCCCATGCCAACGATTTGATGCGTTGCCAGCGTGCCCGAGCGCATACCCCGCTCATGACCACCACCGTGCATTTGTGCTTCTAAACGCGCACGTGGCTTACGGCGTACATATAATGCACCAATGCCTTTAGGGCCATATACTTTGTGGCCAGAAAATGACATGAAGTCGACTTTCAATTCTTGTAAGTCAATTTTCACCTTACCGGCGCTTTGAGCGGCGTCGACATGGAACATAATTTTACGTTCGCGACACATCTCACCGATGGTGGCGATGTCTTGAATCACACCTAATTCGTTATTTACGTGCATCACGCTCACCAAAATGGTGTCGTCACGCATTGCTGCTTCCAGCTTTTTCAAATCAAGTAGGCCGTTTTCTTCAACGTCCATATAAGTCACTTCGAAGCCCTGCCGCTCAAGCTCACGACAGGTATCGATCACCGCTTTGTGCTCGGTACGCACGGTAATCACGTGCTTACCTTTTTTCTTATAAAAGTTAGCGGCGCCTTTAATAGCTAGGTTATTCGATTCAGTCGCACCTGAAGTAAATACAATTTCACGGGCATCGGCGTTGATTAAATCGGCAATGTCGTGACGCGCCTGATCGACCGCTTCTTCCGCTTGCCAACCGAAGCGGTGTGAACGCGATGCGGGGTTACCAAAATTACCTTCCATTGTCAGGCATTGCATCATTTCTTCGGCAACGCGCGGGTCCACCGGCGTTGTTGCTGCATAATCTAAATAAATCGGTAACTTCATTACTTTCTCCGCTTACGGCAACCTAGTTGCTTACAGTTGACAGCTGACTTGAATATTTTCTAACTTGCTAATGGCATCGTTAAGCTGTTTATCTTGGCGATCGGCCACTTCTTTAATGTCAGATTTGCTGACTAACTCAGATAAACTAATACCATGTAAAAACTCTTCTATGCGCTGACTTAAGTCAGACCACAAAGTGTGGGTCAAACAGCGCATGCCGCTTTGACACCCACCATCAGCGCCATGACAACGAGTGGCATCCACCGACTCATTAACCGCACTGATAACATCGCCGACCGAAATAGCACCGGCTTCTTTACCTAGTAAATAACCGCCGCCTGGACCGCGCACTGAGGTCACTAACCCTTGCTTACGTAGGCGAGCGAATAATTGTTCAAGATAAGATAATGAGATTTCCTGCCGCTGTGAAATATCGGCAAGGGGAACGGGCCCTGCATCGGTGTGCAGCGCAACATCGAGCATCGCGGTAACCGCATATCTGCCTTTGGATGTTAACTTCATATCGCCCCCATACTCTTCAAGAGTGTGAATTTTAATTACCTGAGTATTAGAGTCAAGTATTTACTGGAAGTACTTGAGTAAAATACTCGGGTATTGACTGTCATTGTAATTACCTGAGTAAAATAGTCAAGTATTAACCTGCAGTGTATAGAGGGATCACGAGCGCCCCTTCACAGTGGCGCTCTAATGACGTTTCTGAGTATCAGTCTTGGTTGTTTTGCTGTTTATCTACGGAAGTCAGCATACCGCGCAGAATATTGAGCTCTTGTTGCTCTGGGCGGGCACGGTTAAACAAACGTTTGAGTTTAGTCATCACCTGGCCAGGGTGCTGTTTGATGATAAATCCGGTGTTGCTAAAGGTACTTTGCAAGTGTTCATAGAAGCGCTGCATTTGTTCGTTGGTGGGGTACTCGTTGTCGTCTTGCTCGACCGCTTGCTCTTGGGTATCTAAAAACTGCATGCGCGTCTCATAACACAAAGTTTGTACCGCCATGGCTAGGTTCAATGAGCTGTAATCTGGGTTCGCCGGAATACAGACATGGAAATTACATAGCTGCAACTCTTCATTGGTTAAGCCGCTGTTTTCACGACCAAAAACCAATGCCACAGGGCTGCTCTCGCCCTCTTTAACAAGTTTTTCACCGCATTGACGAGGGTCTACCATCGGCCAGCTCAAAGTGCGAGAACGGGCGCTAGTGCCGATGGCCAATACACAGCCTTCAAGTGCTTGCTCTAGCGTATCGACCACCTGAGCCTGCCCTAAAACATCCGTAGCACCAGCTGCGAGTGCGCTGGCATGACTATCAATTTCACAGGCCGGGTCAACAAGATAAAGGTTACTAAAACCCATGGTTTTCATTGCTCGAGCCGCCGAGCCAATATTACCTGAATGCGAGGTGTTAACCAAAACGATGCGAATGTTCTCAAGTGCCATAGTACGGTGTTTATTCTTTAGTAAATTACAATACGCCGTAGTTTATCATAACCCTAGGTAGAGAGCCGCTGAAAAATTTTTATAAGCAAAACAGCACTGCACAAAAAATCACCAGGTTATTTTTACTCGCGTATTTACTTTAGTTGAAAAACCGCTAGAATACGCCGGCTCGAAATATTGTTCTTTTACAACCCAAAGGTAATGCTATGCATCCGATGTTAAACATTGCGATTCGCGCTGCGCGAAACGCAAGCAAGGTGATTTTGCGCGCCTGTGAAGATTTATCAAAAGTAGAAGCCAGCCAAAAAGGCAGCAATGACTTTGTAACCAGCGTTGATAAAGAGGCGGAAGCCGTTATTCGCGAAACCATCTTAAAATCTTACCCTAACCACAGTATTATAGGGGAAGAGTTAGGCCAACATAATGGCACTGATGCTGACTACCTTTGGGTGATCGACCCCCTCGATGGCACCACTAACTTCATTAAAGATATCCCGCACTTCTGCGTCTCTATTGCCTTAAAGGTCAAAGGCCGTATCGAACAGGCCGTTGTTTATGATCCTATCCGTGGTGAGCTTTTCACTGCGAGTCGAGGTCAAGGCGCGCAACTTAACAGCAAGCGTATTCGTGTTAGTAACGCTAAAGAGCTTTCTGGCACAGTGCTAGCCACAGGCTTCCCATTTAAGCAAAAGCATCACATGGATGCCTACATGGAAGCGTTTAAATCGCTATTTGTATACACTGCCGATATTCGTCGCGCGGGCTCTGCCGCGTTAGATATGGCCTATGTGGCGGCAGGCCGTGTTGATGGCTTTTTTGAGATTGGTTTGAAGCCTTGGGATACCGCTGCCGGTCAACTATTGGTAAAAGAAGCCGGTGGTTTGGTGATGGATTTTGCTGGCGGGGCTAACCACGAGAAAAGCGGTAATGTGATCTGCGGTTCACCAAAACTCGCTAAAGCTATTGTAAAAGAGATTCGCCCGGTATTAACAGAGTCATTACTGAAGTAATGTCGTGACCGGCGCTTGAACTATCAAGCATAATAGAAAAAACGCGAGCTTAGGCTCGCGTTTTTTATTGCTCTCTAAAAACCGTAGTTAAAGCTGACGCCCGCAACTCTTGGCTCGGCATATTGCACGTAAGTTTGCGCGATGTAACCATTCACTGGGTTATTGCCGAATTTAAAGCCGCGATTGTAGTAGTCTTTATCTAGGGCATTGCGCACCCAGAAGTTCACTCCCCAATATTCGGCTTGGTAGCCAACACTGGCATTAACAAGGTTGTAGCTCGGCGACTTCGAATTATGGCTATTTGAGAAATAGTATTCGTCTTTGCCTTCTACCCCTAAGTTCACGAATAGCGCGTCGGTGATGTCAAAACGGGCGCTCAATGCATACTGATAATGGGGCGCTTGCGCTTGATCGCGGTCACTTTGATCAACGCCCCCAGCGGTAACAAAACCATCGATTTCACTGTCCAGTGCACCGACACTGCCCGTTAAGGTTAAGCGCTTAGAAACAGCATACTCGCCTTCAATTTCAAGGCCGTAGTTTTCGCCGCTGTTGCCGTTATCAAAGTAGCCTGCGAACTGCTGGTCTTCGGTTTTCCAGGCCTTTAGCTGGATATTATCGCGATACATATAAAACGCGGTGATGCGCAAATTAAGGCGCTTATCGGCTGAGCTGCCCTTCACGCCGAACTCAGCATTCCATAAGTACTCTGGGTCGAAAGTACGATGGTTTAAGAAAAAATCAGCATCTTGGCTTAACCCTTCATCATTGGCCTTGGCGATGGCTTCGGCATTGATACCACCGGCTTTGTAGCCTCGGCTGATACTGGTATAAATCATCGTTCTCGGCACTACTTGATACTCAAGCGCCACTTTTGCACCGACCATGGTGTCGTCCACATTCTCGACGACCGCAGCGGAGTCACTGTATTGGCCCTCATTGCGCTCTACGCGAAGTCCCGTGACCAACCGCGTTTTGTCGCTGATAGGCGTTTCTATTTGCCCATATAAGGCAATATTTTCACTGTCATAGGTCGATGTGAAATCACCGGCATTCCAGGTGTACTGGCGCAATAAGTCAACATCGCGAGATTGGTAATATAGCCCAGAGACCCAATTCCCCGCTTTGCCGCTAAGTTGTAGCTCTGCGGTGTAATCTTGACGGTCTCGTTGATAGCTGTCAGTGGAGCTGTAAGCGTAGGGATGCAAGCCCTCTAAACACAACGCTGGCTGCTCGGGGTCATTACACACCCAATCTTCATCGTAACTATATAAAAGGTCAGCGTCTAAACCGGTTAAGTTAAATTGCACATCGGCAAAGTTAAAGCCACTGTAGATGTTGCTCAGCCCCACAGCAACACTCTCTTGAGTATCTTTACCTGGCTCATCGGCCACACTGATACGGGTATTATCTAAGGTGAACGCATCATAGCCGTTATCAATATCCATATAATGAGCAACGAGCTCCGTACGCCAATGCTCAGTAATTTGCGAGTGCAGCTTTATGCGGGCGACTTGCTCATCAATATTTTGACTGTTGCTATCAAGGTACTGGTTATCAACATAGCCGTCTGACTTATTTTGATAGAAGCTCGCGCGCACACTGCTTTTTTCACCAAACCCGGTGCCTGCAGCAATACCGGCATCCCACGCATTGTAGTTACCCGCACCGAGCTTCACCTTAACACTAGGCTCCAAGGTTGGCTCAGCGCTTTCCATGTGGATCATCCCCGCAAGCGCATCGGCGCCAAAGCGCGTGCCTTGTGGGCCTCGATAAATCTCTACTTGGTCAACATCAAACAGCATTGCGGCGCCGCCAAGGCCGGAGTAATTAATACCATCAATCACCACTCCGACCGATGGATTAACAGGGTCAACAAACTGCGAACGCAAGCCGATACCACGAATTTGCACAAACTTACCGCGCGACGCGCCGGCAGTAAAATTCACATTGGCAGCTTGGTTAAGTAGCTCATCTAAATATTTGGCTTCGCGGGAGGCAATATCGGCCTCGGAGAACAAGCTTGCACTAGCGCTAAGCTCTTGGATTGATTCGCTTTTAAAGTCACCCGTTACGATGATCTTTTCAATATCACTTTCATCAGCGTGTGCACTGAGACTCAAACTTTGAGCCACGGCACAGGCCAGCAAACATAGACGTGCATTCATGCGCAGCTTGGCATCCCTAGTGGATTAAAAAAGGAACACCGAGTCTAGCAAAATCAGGCCATTAAATGAATATCTGTGGGGGCTAAAGCTTAGAACGTTTACCTTTAAGATAAGCGTTGCGAAAGTCAATAAAATGCTCGGCGAGCTTGGTTGCTGCTTGGTGCTGTTCAGCTAACTCTAAAACCATAATAGCCACTTCAGCAGTCCCCAACTGGTGCTCATGTGGGGCAATACGCAAGCGGTAGTCCGACACCTGCTCTGGGGCAATGGATAGCACCGGAAAACCATCTAAATAAGGCGATTTACGCATCATTTTTTTCGCCTCACGCCAAGTGCCATCAAGGAAAATAAACAAAGGTGTTTTGCCCTCAATAGACTGTACCTCAGTACAGACTCGTTGTGGTTCAACGCCTTGCTCCGGGAACACCACCCACGGCTGGTAACGACTATCTTCTAATAGCGCTAATAAGGCAGGGTCTGGATCCGTTCTATCCCAGCGAAAAGCAAAGTTCTGCGGCACGATATCGGCAATGAGCCGACCGGTATTGGAGGGTTTAAAACTCTCATTGTGATACATCAGCAAACACACGGCAACATCACAAGGCACCGTTTCAACCCCGGCACAAATACATAATGACTGCGCTAACAAGCAGTGTTCACAACGGCTGAGCTTACTGCCTCGGGCTTTGTATTCGCGTTTAGCATCAGCAATTTGCTGCGCACGAAGTTTTAATACAGAATTAGTCACCACATACCTCAGGTCGACGATAGCCTCTTATTGTAAGCGAATTAAGGATGCAAGAACATGGTTAACCTAACCAACAGCGCGCGATTACGCTTTCGCCTTATGGATCTTGGCGACGCCGAGCTATTGTACGAACTAGACCAAGACCCCGATGTGATGCGTTACATTAATGGCGGAACGCCCACCTCCAGAGCAAGCATCAACGAAGTGTTTGTGCCTCGCCTTCGCGCCTACCTTAATCCTGCAAAGGGCTGGGGCATTTGGCAAGTCAACCGTATCGCCGATGATGCCTATCTCGGTTGGATACTGGTGCGCCCTTTTGATTTTTTCAGTGACGCACCAAAATGGCACGATATTGAGCTCGGTTGGCGCTTTAAACAGTCAGTATGGGGCCAAGGCTACGCCACTGAGGCGGCTCATGCGGTGCTCCATGGTCTTGCTGAACAGCAACCAGAAATACGTTACTTCAGCGCCATTGCGATGGCCGAAAATATCGGTTTTATCGCCGTCATGAAGCGCCTAGGCATGCGCTTTCAGCGCCAGTATGTACACCATGATCCACTAGGGAACTGGCCCGTTGTCCATTATCAATTAGCGGTGTAACCCACTGTAATGTGAAGTCCCAGCGTTTGAATCTACATTGGTTAGTACACCTAACAGGCACTAAGTGCGTGTTAACCGTCATTACCCTATTGATTCAAGGAGCTGAATATGAGGCTACCCCTCATTGCTGTTGCCACTGTTGGCGCACTCAGTACGTTTGCTAACGGCCATGCGCAAACAACGCCCACACAACAGTTAACCCCCCATTTACCCAAAGACATCAGCGTCACCGAGCCGGTCACGTTGCAATCGTTACAGCATGACTTTGATGTATTCTCTTGGCAGTCCTTTATTGCTCTGAATTGGCCTGCAAACGCGGACGGCCTGCCGGATACCAGCAAAACCATAGGCCAACAAGGCAACGCTGTGGTATGGCAGCACTATAAGGAGAGTCGCGATATATTTTTAGCTAACGGCGCCAAACCGCCCGGCTGGAAAGAGCACAACCCGCCGCCAACCCAGTGCGATGCACCTAATAATGCCTTAGTGCTGTCGCAAGTGGGTAAAACTCCGAATGTGCTTGATGAAAGCGGTGAGCCGTTTCAAACCGGGCCACTGATAGATCAAAATGGCCAGTACACTCGCTTTGAAATTCTCACCAATAAAAAGATGTTCGATTACATCGTTGATAACGAACTCTATAACCAGCAAGGGCAACATAAATTCAAAGGCGACGCTGACTTCCCGTTTACCGATACCAGTAAGGATAAAGACGGCGCTATTATGATAAAGGCCGCTTGGAAAGTGATGGGCCCGGGCGATGACCGCAGCCGTTTTTATACCGTAGATGCCTATGTGTATAACAACCCCGACGAAAACCAGGGAGTTCAAGCTGCGTGCCAATTGCAGCGGGTTGGTTTAGTTGGCTTTCATATCGCCACAAAAGTAGAAGGCAATCCACAATGGATTTGGTCTACCTTCGAGCATGTTAATAATGCGCCCACGCAAGGCCAGCCGGCAACTAAGCAGAGCTACAACTATTACCGGCCCAACTGCGATGATTGCACTGCGGTGAATACCCCGCCGCCACGCCCTTGGGATCCAAGCACACCCCATACGCAACCCTCGCAGGTCGAACGCGTAATTGCAATTGACGAGGCGACCAACAAGCTGAACCAGAAATATCATGCCCAACTTAAGCACGCCTTTGCCGAAAGCGTTTGGGTAAACTATGAGCTAGTGAGCACTCAATGGCCCACAGACGCTAACAGTAAAACGGACCCAACCGGCGTCCCTGCCCCCAGCTTTCTTGCCAATACCACCTTGGAGACTTACATACAAGGCGAGGTTAAACAAACGTCATCAAGCTGTATTGGCTGTCACAACAATGCCGCCATGACCAATGGCCGCTTTGCTGATTTCACCTACCTACTACAACGTGCACAAGCCAAAGGAGAAAAGTAATGAGTAAAATGGATAATTTCATCGGCTTGAGTGCCGTTTTAACAGGCTTTGCCGAGAGCAAACTCGCGCCGCAAATCGACCCTATTGATATCAAATCAGAGTATCTGCCGCTGTGGCAAGAAAAGGTTGATGAGCAAAGTAACGGCTTAAGCAGCAAAATTCTCGCCACTTACAGCGAACTAAGAAGCGTTCAACCGCCCTTGTCAGATCAAAAAATTGGTGAGGCCATGCTCAGCGAGCGCAACGGCGCTGACTTCACCATGGCCTGCCGACAACTCATTTACCTTTGGTATATGGGGGCCTGGCCCAGTGTCCCAAAGGACAATAGTCGTACCGACTTCACCATAGTGTCAAGTAAAGCTTACTCTGCAGGGCTGGTGTGGCAGGTCATGCAAGCCCACCCTATGGGCGACTCGAATGAACGTTACGGCTATTGGGCGGAGAAACCCAGCGCCACATTAAGTGACTTTACCGGCCACAGCAGCGAGCAATAAGGAGTAATATGATGAATAGCAAAACCGAATATGATGTGGTGATTGTCGGCGCAGGAATCGCAGGTGCCATTGTTGCCTACGAGCTTGGCAAAGCAGGTAAAAAAGTACTTATTTTAGAGGCTGGGCCTGCCGTGCCCGCTGATCGCTCCAAATATATGGATACTTTTTTTAAAGCTGCCGCGAAAACACCCGAAAGCCCGTATCCACCGGCAACACAGAATGCAGTGGCAAATAGCCCAAACAACCCCCTTGGCTTACCCGATCCCAGTACCGAAAACACACCAAGATACACAGTATTACAAGTGGATGCTTGGCGTAAACCGACACAATGTTACTTTGAGTATCCACCGCAAGATGCCAATGTCAGCGGCACGAGTTTAAATGCTAAGTTTGCTTTTGCCAGCTCCTACGAACGCATCGGTGGCGGTACCACATGGCATTGGTTAGGCACCTGCTTGCGCTTGCTACCACAAGATTTTGAGCTTAAAACCTTGTATGGCCAAGGGGTTGATTGGCCCGGTGGTGAGCAGTTTTATCAGGACTTAGTGCCGTTTTATGAAAAAGCGGACCAAGAGATAAACGTCGCTGGCGATAAACAGCGGATGCAGCGCCTGTATGAACAGTTTGGCGTCGACCCCAGCGGCACCTACGGTAGTAATTATGACTTCCCCATGCCGGGGATCGTCCCTGCCCTACAAGACAGAGTCTACGAGCATGCCACCTTGGGCATGAAGTATGAGGGCAATGAAGTCTATGTATCGCCAACGCCACAGGGACGAAACTCTCGCCCCGGTGAGCGCCGCCAATGCGCCGGCAACACCAACTGCATACCCATTTGCCCTATTCAGGCTAAATATGATGCCACCGTGACCTTGGCTCGAGCACTGCAAACCGGGAATGTTGAGATTCGCTATCAACATGTGGCAAGCAATATCCAGCTCGATAGCACGACCCAACAGGTATGCGCCATTGATTACATCAGCTATACCCATGCTAACGGCATTGCCACAGGTCAGGGTTCGGTCACTGGCAAACGCTTTGTGCTTGCCGCACACGCGATTGAAACTCCGAAACTACTGCTTATGTCGAATAAAAACCCAGGCTTCGAGAATGGGGTTGCTAACAGCAGCGATCAAGTGGGCCGCAACCTTATGGACCATATTATGTATTTAGGCTGGGGACTAGCAGAGAAGCCAATTTACCCGTATCGCGGTCCACTTTCCACAGGTGGCATTGAATCGCTGCGCGATGGGGATTTTCGTAAACAGCGCTCAGCTTATCGCATCGAGATTGGTAATGAGGGCTGGCAATGGGCTGCTAATGATCCCGGCACGACGCTCGCTGATTTCATATTTGGGCAAAACAATAGTCAGTTGAACGGCAACTCGGTGAATCAACAAGGCCAAGAGCTACGCTTAGATGATAACTTACCGGCGAATAGTAAGTTGTTCGGTCAACAATTGGTGCATACCTTGAATCAGGCTTACACCCGCCAACTGCGTTTAGGTTACCTAATTGAGCAACTCCCCGATGCCAATAACCGAGTCGAGCTATCTTCGACGCTGAAGGACAACCTTGGCTTGCCAAGACCCAAGGTCACCTACCGCTTGGCATCCGATTACGAGCGTAAGGCGTTTGTTTCGGCGAAACAAATTACCACAGAGCTGTTCACCCAATTAGGTGCCACCGAATATACTCAAGACCCCGGCGAGCCCAACCTCAGTAATGCCGAGGATGCCTCGGCGACAAAATTCCAATACCAGGATGACAGTGGCACCTTACATAATTTTAAGTTTTATGGCGCAGGGCATATCGTTGGCACCTATCGCATGGGTGATGACCCAGCGACCTCGGTACTTAACCACCGCCAACAATCATGGGACCATGCTAACCTGTATATGGTGGGAAGCGGTGTGTTTCCAACCATTGGTACTGGTAACCCCACATTGACGATCGCCGCCTTGGCATTTCAAGGTGCTGGCCACATACTCGACGATTTAGCAGGAGCTTAATGCCATGCGCTTTTTATCTTTGACTTACTATGCCTTACTTACAGGCATCGCCACCATGACTCTGAGCACCCATGTGTATGCTGAGTCAGCAAAGAGCATTTTAACCACCGATTCGTTTGCTACGCTAGAGCAGCAAGTAATGCAGTGGGGGGAGCCAGAAAACACTCTGGTAGTGATGGATAACGACGATACGCTGACGATGATCGCCTGCGCTGACGACCAATCCCCGAGTGAGTGCCAGTATCTCGGTGGGGCCGCTTGGTATGCGTGGCAAAGTGAGTTAGTCGCTGCGCAATCAGGTCCGCGTGTCGCCGACTCAAGTCTGGAGCTTATTGAAGCCTCAGACCTATTATTTGCGCTTAACACCATGGTTTACACTCGAGATAACGTCCCCGCCATATTGGCACGGTTAAGCAGTCAAGGGGTGAGGCTAATGGTTGAGACGGCACGCGGTAATCAAACGATTTCTGCTACAGAAGACCAGTTTACCGACTTAACACTACCAGGTGGCGGCGATTTACTGAGCTTTTTTGCCACCCATGCGCCCAAGTTTGCAGGACTTGCTAGTAAAGCCAGCCCCTACTCATCGTGTGATAGTGACAGCCAGCGTCGCATTTCTTATCGCCAAGGAGTGATGTATTTGGCAGGCCAAGATAAAGGCAAAAATCTACTGTGCTTCGTGAACCAGTACAACGACACGCTATCACCCGATAAGCAAATTCGTAATATCGCCTTTATTGATGACACACTGGAGAATGTCGAAAGTATAAACCATGCATTTGCAACTCAAGCGCAGTTTAATGTTGCCGCCTACCACTACACGGCGCTGGCGGCGCATAAAGCGGCATTGACCCAAGGGCCAATGGCGAAAAAGCACCAAGCAAAGGCCACCGAACGCTGGTGTAAGGTAATAAAAACCATGACCAAGGAGCTGATAGAACCAAGCTACACCCGCGAGTGCCACTAATGTATAGGTAGTGATGGTAGCAGCAGCGCTGTGGTCATATGCAAACATAAAAAAACCCGGCTTAGTGCCGGGTTTTTAGATTCAGTTAAAGAAGCTTACTTCTTCTTTTTTGCAGCCTTTTTGTTCGGTAGGTCAGTGATTGACCCTTCGAAAATTTCAGCCGCGAGACCGATTGACTCATTGAGCGTTGGGTGCGCGTGGATGGTTAAAGCGATGTCTTCAGCATCGGCGCCCATTTCCACACCTAGACCAATCTCACCCAGCATTTCGCCAGCGTTGATACCGATCATTGCACCACCGATAAGACGATCTGTGTCTTTATCGAAAATGAGTTTAGTTTGACCTTCGGTGCGTGATGAAGCAATCGCACGACCTGAAGCAGCCCATGGGAATACCGCTGTTTCAATATTCAGCCCTTGCTCTTTTGCTTCTTTCTCAGTAACACCGACCCATGCAATTTCAGGGTCTGTGTAGGCAATTGAAGGAATGCACTTAGGATCAAAATAGTGCTTCTTGCCAGAAATTACTTCAGCGGCAACATGGCCTTCATGAACAGCTTTGTGAGCAAGCATAGGCTGGCCAACGATGTCACCAATGGCATAGATATGCTCAACATTGGTCTTCATTTGCTTATCGGTGTTGATAAAGCCGCGCTCATCAACGTTAACACCGGCTTTGTCGGCATCAACCAACTTACCATTTGGTGTACGACCAACAGCAACTAATACTTTGTCGTAACGCACAGGCTCCGCCGGCGCATTTTTGCCTTCAAAAGTAACGTATAGACCGTCGTCTTTCGCTTCAACACCGGTTACCTTAGTCGATAGCATGACGTTGAACTTGTCTTTAACGTACTTCTGGTAAATCTTGATAACGTCTTTGTCCGCAGCCGGAACTAGCTGATCAGCAAATTCAACAACGTCGATTTGTGAGCCAAGAGCGCGGTATACAGTGCCCATTTCAAGACCGATAATACCACCACCTAGTACCAATAGTTTTTCTGGTACGTCTTTAAGCTCAAGCGCACCAGTCGAGTCAATAACACGCTCGTCTTCTGGAATGAAAGGTAAGTTCACCGGCTGTGAACCAGCCGCGATAATAGCATTATCAAAAGTGATGGTGGTTTTGCCGTCATCGCCTTCTACGTCAATGGTGTTGCTGCCAGTGAATTTACCGTAGCCGCTCACGACTTTCACTTTACGCATTTTTGCCATGCCGTCTAGGCCGCCAGTTAGCTGACCAATAACAGAGTCCTTCCAATCGCGGATCTTGTCTAGGTCAATTTCAGGCTTGCCAAAAGAAACACCGTGTGACGCCATTTCGCTCGCGTCATCAATCACTTTAGCAACGTGTAGAAGTGCTTTTGAAGGGATACAACCGACATTCAAGCACACACCACCTAGGGTCGCGCGTGACTCAACGAGGGTCACTTCCAAACCTAAATCCGCAGCACGGAATGCCGCAGAGTAACCACCAGGACCACCGCCTAGTACAACGACTTGTGTTTTGATTTCGTTGCTCATGCTATTACCTTATTTTGTCCGAACGGGAAGCAATGACACGGTTTGCTGTCAACATGCCATCGCTCACAAAAATTGTGCAAAGATTGTATCATTGCAATTTAAAAAAATCCCAGTAAAAACCGATTACTGGGATTAAAGTTCATTATCTGTATGGCTTACATTACCAAGTGGCGAATATCGCTTAGGTAATTTGCCAGAGTCACAGTAAAGCGTGCTGCCAGCGCACCGTCAATAACACGGTGGTCGTAAGAGCAGCTTAGCGGCACCATTAAGCGCGGCTCAAACTCTTTACCATTCCACTTCGGTTTGAAGTCTGACTTGGAGACACCCAAAATAGCCACCTCAGGCGCATTGACGATAGGCGTAAACGCGGTACCGCCGATGCCACCGAGGCTAGAGATGGTGAAGCAACCGCCCTGCATATCGGCCGAGGTTAGCTTACCATCGCGGGCCTTTTTGGAGATATCCATCAGCTCGCGTGATAACTCCATAATGCCTTTTTTGTTGACATCACGAACCACAGGAACAACGAGACCATTAGGGGTATCAACCGCAATGCCGATGTGTACATACTTTTTCAGAATCAAGCTCTCGCCGTCTTCTGAAAGTGACGAGTTAAAGGTTGGGAATTCTTCCAACGCCTTGGCCGCCGCTTTCATCACAAACACCAATGGGGTGATCTTAACGCCCAGCTTTTTCTTCTCAGCCAGCGCGTTTTGCTCTTTACGGAATGCCTCTAAGCTGGTGATATCGGCTTCGTCGTATTGGGTTACATGAGGAATATGTACCCAGTTACGGTGTAAGTTAGCACCAGACAACTTTTGAATGCGCGACAGCTTCTTCTCTTCGACTTCACCAAACTTGCTGAAGTCGACCTTTGGCCATGGGATCAAGTCAATACCTGCACCACTACCGCCTTTACCTGCACTACCGGATTCAACTTGCTTCACTAAGTCTTTAACATAGTTTTGCACGTCTTCTTTTAACACCCGGTTTTTACGGCCTGTGCCTTTGACTTTCGCTAGGTTAATACCAAACTCACGGGCCAAACGGCGCACTACCGGTGAAGCATGGGCATAATCAGCATTTTCAACGAAGTCTTCACGCTTCGCTGGCGCTGGGCCACTGGCCTTGTGCTCTTGCGGTTGCGCGTCGCTTGCAGTTGTTGATTGTTGCTTAGCCGGAGCCTGTTGCTGTGCAGGGGCACTGCCTTGCACCTCAAAGGTAAAGATTAAGCTGCCCGTTTTCACGGTATCACCCACAGCAACTTTCACTTCTTTTACTTTGCCGGCAAAAGGAGCAGGCACTTCCATAGAAGCTTTATCGCCTTCAACGTTAAGAATCGACTGCTCTTCGTCAACGGTGTCGCCGGCACTGACCATCACTTCGGTCACTTCCACTTCGTCGCCGCCAATATCCGGCACCGTCACTTCTTTAACTTCAACACTGCCGCTGTCTTTGTCTGCTTTCGCTTCTTGCTTGTCGCTATCGCTCGAGCTTGGGCTCTCGGTACTGCCACCGCCTGCGGTTTCAAAGATAAATACCAGCGACCCAGTCTTTACGGTGTCGCCGACATTGATTTTAATTTCTTTAACTTTACCGGCTTGTGGCGCAGGCACTTCCATAGAGGCTTTATCGCCTTCAACGTTAAGAATTGATTGTTCTTCTTCAACGCTATCACCAACACTGACCATAATTTCGGTGACTTCTACTTCGTCATCACCAATATCAGGCACAGTAATTTCCACCTCGGCGCCGGCTTCATTGCTAGCACCGCTGTTGTCCTCACTGCTGTCTGCAGCCTCGCTTTGCTCGGCATCGGCATTGCCTTGCTCGCCTTCGAAAATCATAATCAAAGTGCCAGTAGAGACGGTATCGCCCTCTTTCACTTTGATCTCTTTTACTACGCCCGCTTCGCTGGCAGGTACTTCCATAGAGGCTTTATCGCCTTCTACGGTAATCAAAGATTGCTCTACTTCAACCTTGTCGCCTACCGAGACAAGCACTTCGGTGACTTCAACTTCATCGCCACCAATATCAGGTACGTTAATTTCAATGCTCATTTGCAAACCCCTTAAGCGTGCAGCGGGTTAATCTTGTCGGCATCAATGTCGAACTTCTTGATTGCTTCTGCAATCACAGATTTTTCTACATCGCCACGTTTCGCTAATTCTGTTAGTGCAGCAACCACCACGTAACCTGCATTCACCTCGAAGTGACGGCGCAGATTCTCGCGGCTGTCGGAGCGGCCATAGCCATCGGTACCCAGTACGCGATATGACTCAGCCGGGATGAAGGCACGAATTTGTTCGGCGTAGTTCTTCATGTAGTCGGTAGCCGCAATCGCAGGCTCTTCACCTAATACAGTTTGCAGATACGGCACTTTCGCCTCTGCCTCTGGGTGCAGCATGTTATAGCGGTCGGCTTCTTGACCATCACGGGTGATCTCATTAAACGAGGTT
Source organism: Pseudoalteromonas sp. SW0106-04 (assembly GCF_001293805.1). Taxonomy (NCBI): domain Bacteria; kingdom Pseudomonadati; phylum Pseudomonadota; class Gammaproteobacteria; order Alteromonadales; family Pseudoalteromonadaceae; genus Pseudoalteromonas; species Pseudoalteromonas sp. SW0106-04. The sequence continues at coordinate 67,500 of NZ_BCAI01000003.1, forward strand.
ACCGAGAATATATCTGAGCTAACGCCGTAGTCATCACTTAGAATGTGCGCGGCTTTGCGCACTTCGTTCATGATCGTACCCGAGCTTAATAGCTGTACTTTGCCCTTGTTGCCTTCGTAGCTTTCAAGCTTATAAATACCCTTACGGATCCCTTCTTCCGCACCTTCTGGCATGGCTGGCTGATGATAGTTTTCGTTCATCAACGTCAGGTAGTAGTAGATATTTTCTTGGTCTTCACCATACATACGGCGAATACCATCTTGAACGATAACCGCGACTTCATAGCCGAAGGTTGGGTCATAAGAAATACAGTTCGGCACGGTGTTCGCTAGAATATGGCTGTGGCCATCTTCGTGCTGCAACCCTTCACCATTAAGCGTTGTTCGCCCTGCGGTGGCACCAAGTAAGAAGCCACGTGCTTGTTGGTCACCGGCCATCCACGCCATATCACCTACACGTTGGAAACCAAACATCGAGTAGTAGATGTAGAACGGGATCATCGGTAGGTCGTTAGTGCTGTATGAGGTCGCCGCAGCAACCCATGAGGACATCGCACCGAGCTCGTTAATACCTTCTTGCAACACCTGACCTTTTTGGTCTTCTTTATAGTAAGCAACGATATCACGATCTTCCGGGCTGTAATTTTGGCCCCGTGGATTATAAATACCAATTTGACGGAACAAGCCTTCCATGCCGAAGGTACGTGCTTCATCGGCAATAATTGGCACAATGTTTTTGCCAATGCCTTTGTCTTTTAGCAATACATTAAGAGTACGCACAAATGCCATGGTGGTGGAAATATCACGCTTTTGCTCTTCAAGTAATTGCTTGAACGCATCCATTTGCGGCAACTGCAGCTGTTCGCTGAAATTAGGCAAACGCGTTGGCGTGTAGCCATGCAGCTCTTTACGACGGGCGTGCATATACTCGTACTCTTTTGAGCCTTCTTCTAAGGTCAGGTACGGTAAGTCTTTAAGCTCATCTTCGGAAACAAGATCTTCTAACCCTAAGCGCTTACGTAAGTGAGCCACGTGGGTCATGTCCATTTTCTTCACTTGGTGAGCAATGTTTTTACCTTCGGCGGCATCGCCCATACCATAACCTTTAACGGTTTTCGCTAAGATTACCGTAGGACGGCCCTTAGTATCTTGCGCCGATTTAAAGGCTGCGAATAGCTTCGATGGCTCGTGACCACCGCGCTTTAAGGCAAAGATTTCGTCATCGGTCATATCGGCAACAAGAGCTGCTGTTTCTGGGTAACGACCGAAGAAGTGCTCGCGCACATAGGCACCGTCTTTTGACTTATAGGTTTGGTAATCGCCGTCAACCGTTTCGTTCATCAGCTGTAGCAATTTACCTGTGGTGTCTTTGGCCAGTAATTTATCCCAGCCACTGCCCCACACGACTTTGATGACGTTCCAACCAGCCCCTTTGAACAGGCCTTCAAGCTCTTGGATAATCTTGCCATTACCCATAACTGGGCCATCAAGACGCTGCAGGTTACAGTTAATTAGGTAGCATAAGTTGTCCAAGCCTTCACGAGCAGCAAAGGAAATTGCGCCCCGTGATTCTGGCTCATCCATTTCACCATCACCTAGGAAGGCATAAACGCGTTGGTTGCTGGTGTCTTTCAGGCCACGACCTTCAAGATACTTAAGGAAGCGAGCTTGATAGATTGAAGCGATAGGGCCTAGACCCATAGACACGGTTGGGAACTGCCAAAACTCAGGCATCAACTTAGGGTGTGGGTATGAAGGTAACCCTTTGCCATCTACTTCTTGGCGGAAATTATCAAGCTGCTCTGCGCTCAGGCGCCCTTCGACGAAGGCACGTGCATAAATACCCGGTGAAATGTGACCTTGGTAATACACCAAATCACCACCGTCTTGCTCATTTGGCGCGCGGAAGAAGTGGTTGAAGCAAACTTCATAAAATGCCGCTGATGATTGGAAAGACGCCATGTGTCCACCCAAGTCAAGATCCTTTTTCGAGGCACGCAGAACAATCATAATCGCATTCCAGCGAATGATAGAGCGGATACGACGCTCAATGTTCACATCACCTGGGTACGCTGGCTCTTGGTCAGCGGGGATGGTATTGACGTAGTTTGTGGTAGTGCCAGTTGGCATATCTACGCCATCAAGACGTGCTTGCTCTAGCACTTGTTCAAGGATGTATTGAGCTCGCTCAACGCCCTCTTCACGCACAACCGACTCAAGGGCTTGTAGCCATTCCTGGGTTTCGAGTGCGTCTACGTCAACATTATTGACTTCAGACATATGGAGTTTTCCTTATGTTTAAAATACGAATTTAAAATGCCAAAAAGCCCCAGCTTAAGCGCGATGCTCAACTGAGGCTCACAGCGAATTTATTGTGCTCTGGTACGTCGCAAAGAGCGCTCAATACGCGAATGCTCTTTCGTTGCTTCCAGTAAGGCTTCTTCGATAAAGGCTAAGTGCGCATTACTGGCCAGGCGTGCCTCTTCTGGGCGGCCTTCAATGACGGCGTCCATCAACACTTTGCGGTGCTGCGCTAATTGCTGCGACACGGCGGTTTTCTTCATCAATACCTGCAAGTTTTGCAGTACGTTTTGCTCTAGTAAAGCTTGCATGCCACGCACTAAGTGCAGTAACACCACGTTATGAGACGCTTCAGCGATACAAAAGTGAAAAGCGTTAATGGCTTTCGCTTTGGCACTGAGATCATCACTTACTTGAGCTATTTTTTCAAAGCTATGCTTTACCTTTACAAAGTCATTTTGAGTCCCGCGCAATGCCGCATAATAGGCGGCGATACCTTCGAGGGCATGGCGAAACTCCAGTAAATCAAACTGCGACTCTGGGTGCTTACTGATCAACTCAAACAGTGGATCACTTAAGCCCTCTTCCAATTGGTTCTTTACAAAGGTGCCACCACCTTGGCGGCGCGTCACCAACCCCTTGGCTTCGAGTTTTTGAATTGCCTCACGCAGCGATGGGCGCGATACTTCAAACTGCTTAGCCAGCTCACGCTCAGGCGGAAGCTTTTCCCCTGGCGCCAGCGATCCCTCAAGAATCATATTCTCAAGCTGGGCCAAGATCACGTCCGATAATTTCGCTGCTTTTACTTTCAATGACATCGTTGATTTATGCTTTGGGTAAATTGGTCATACCAAAAAGTGCGGTTAAGGTATCAAATTCACCGCAAGCTGTCAAAATTGACCCAGTTCACATCAATTTTTATTCAGCCAATTATGGTGGATATGCGCGCAAATTAAAGTAATTTACGCTTAGCGACAAATGGTCAGACCTGTAAGAAGAAAGGAAATAGATGCACAAAAAAGCCCCTATAGCAGAACTATAGGGGCTTTTAGCATGATATCGCTATTAGCCAATATCATGAAGTAACCGCCATGGTGGCTATTACTTATTCATGAAGTCGATGCCTTCTTGAATATCTTTATTCAAGGTGCCCAGCATGTCTTCTTTGGCTTGTTGTTCAAAGGCGCTTAGTTCACCGTAAGAAAGCAACTCTTCGACACCATTTTTACCAAGACGTACCGGCTGAGCGAAGAACTGTGCGTCTTCACCATTGCCTTCAACATAGGCGTATTCAATAACATCTTCACCTTGCATGCCTTTGACTAGTGACAAGCAGAAGCGCGCTGCAGCTGCGCCCATAGAAAGTGTAGCACTGCCGCCACCCGCTTTTGCTTCAACAACTTCGGTACCGGCGTTTTGGATACGCTTAGTTAGCGCAGCAACTTCCTCATCAGAGAAGCTCGCACCTTCTACTTGAGACAGTAGAGGTAGAATAGTAGTCCCTGAGTGACCACCAATTACTGGCACTTTCACGTCGTTCACGTTCAGGCCTTTTAGCTCAGCAATGAAAGTTTCAGCACGGATCACGTCAAGTGTTGTTACACCAAATACGCGTGCTGGATCATAAGTACCCGCTTTTTTGAATACTTCAGCAACGATTGGCACTGTGCCGTTGACCGGGTTAGTGATAACACCGACCATGGCTTTCGGGCAGTTTTTAACAATGCCCTCAGCTAGCGTCTGAACAATGCTGGCGTTTACATTAAACAAATCAGCGCGGTCCATGCCCGGCTTACGCGGCATACCCGCTGGGATTAAAACAATGTCACAACCGTTTAGTGCTGCGTCTAAGTCTTCTTTACCGAAGCCCTTTACATCAACCGCAGTTGGGATGTGTGATAGGTCAACAGCAACACCAGGAACCACAGGGGCTACGTCGTATAGAGCAAGCTCAGAACCAGCAGGAAGGCTATTTTTTAGTAGCAAAGAGAGCGCTTGACCGATACCACCGGCAGCACCTAAAACGGCAACTTTCATTTTAATTCTCCGTAAAATAACGAGATTGGGTTATCAAGATTTGGGTCATCTGACCTTTTGGTGGCCTTAAAGATAATGAAAAGCGCCGATAAAGACAAATTTATCCGCGTTATTTTGACGATAATCTCGACCATAGTCGTAAACTTCACTGTAAACCTCAGTGCCTTGGATGAAATAACCCCGGTTCTTGGGTAGAATGATAAGACTTTAAGCTACAAAGACCATTATTATGCACGCGCAAGAAAAACAAGAAGCCTTGGTAAAAGCCTTTAAAGCCCTCCTAAAAGAAGAAAATTTCGGCTCACAAGGAGAGATTGTTGATGCCTTAAAAGAACAAGGCTTCGATAACATCAGCCAAAGCAAAGTTTCGCGCATGCTCAGCAAGTTTGGTGCGGTGCGTACACGCAACGCCAAACAAGAAATGGTCTATTGCTTACCCGCAGAATTAGCCGTTCCCACTGCGAAGTCGCCACTGCGCCAATTAGTGCTGGATATTGTTCACAATGAGATGATGATCATCATCACCACCAGCCCGGGTGCAGCACAATTAATCGCGCGCTTGCTCGATTCTCTCGGTAAGGCCGATGGCGTGCTAGGAACCATAGCCGGGGATGACACCATCTTTATTGCCCCCGCCAAAGTCTCAGAAATTGATATTACTCTGGAGCGGGTGCGTAAGCTGTTTGAGAACGTGTAGCCAACGACTTTAGAAAATCCACCGAAGGGGCAAAAAACGCTGAGCCCATGTCGGCCTGGGTAAAGTCCAGCCAAGCATCATAATGATGATGATCCCCTAGCTGACTTTTCAGCATTTGCGTAAACGCGTCGCCACTGGCGGCGCAGGTCACCGACAGCAAGCCTTGCTTGGTCATGGTGCCAAAAGGCATGCCCTGGTGCAGTAACAGCGGTTCGCCTTTTTCATCTTTCAACTCTGAGCGCGCCGCGTGACTGTTGGCATTAATCGGCATTAGCAGCTCGGCATCCAGACGAGTACGGCCAATCACCAACTCTTGCTCTTCAATACTGAGCGCTTGCCAGGCATTAAGGTTGTGGGTAAAGCGCTGGACGTGCACATAACTGCCTTTTACAAAATCATTGCCGGGGTCATTAATGAGGGCCGTGAGGTTTTTTTGCCGCCCATGAGGCGTATCCGGAGCGTAAAGAAAGCCATTAAAATCACGCCCGTCTAAAAAGCGATAACAGGTGATCTCCTCAACAAGCTCCACATCACTGCCTAACAGCTTCAATACTCGCTGGCCAAATAGATGATTGACATCTTCCCGGTCCGAGCGAATTTGTATAAACAAATCGAACGGCTGTGCTAGCACGTGGTGGTCACGGTTGGGGATACTCGGAAAGCTCGCTAATTCTGCAGGCATGGCATCGGGGTGAAAATGCGGCCAGTACTGCGCACCTATGGCGACAAAGCTGGAAACCATGGCCTCAGAGAAGCGATCATCGTATTCGCTTTGCAGGTCCACTAACTGTGCGAGCTTACTTTTAACTGCGTGATCATGGCCATCAAGGACATTGAGAAACAAGTGCAAGCCGTGCAAATTGGCCTGCGCGCACACACCGGATTGCGCTCTGGGCATTAAGTTACCATTCCTTTCGTTGTTATTGTTAGCAGCGCCTATTACGAGCGCTAAGCCGCCTGCGCGGCTACATACAGGCTATGAATTCGCGCTTAATCAGCGAAGAAATTCACAGAGTGTGGGGTAATTGTAAGCGATAGCTTCTGACTCGGCAAAAACTCTTGTTCAGCTTTAGCAGGAATTTCAACTTCTTGAGCAAACACGCTGACGCGATAAACGTATTCTGTGCCGACAAAACGCTGTGATAGTAACGTCACTTCATCGTGTTCATCACCAATCAACTGCATATCGTGAGGACGAACATACACTTGCCCCTTCCCCGATGATGGCAAAGGCTGTAAAGAGCGCACAACACCAAAGGGCGTTTGCACATGCTCGGCATCAACGATAGTGGCATCAATATACACACCCGTGCCTAAGAACTCTGCCACGACTTTAGAGTTGGGGTGCTGGAATAATTGTTTCGCCGTACCTTGCTGTGCAATTTGTCCGTTGTGCATGACCGCTAATGTGTCGGCAAAGGCAAATGCTTCTTCTTTGGAGTGGGTCACAAAAATAGCAGAGACGCGCTGGTCTTTAATAATGCGGCGAATGTCAGCAATTAGTTGAAAACGCACCTGATGGTCAATATTCGAAAACGGCTCATCAAGCAGCAATAGGCTAGGTTTGTATGCCAGCGCTCTAGCTATGGCAACACGTTGCTGTTGGCCGCCTGAAAGCTGGTGTGGATAACGCCCTCCACACTCATCTAGATGCACCAGTGCGAGCATTTCAGCGACCCGCTGCTGTTTGTTTGCTTTGCTCATGCCCTTTAAACCAAAGGCTATGTTTTGCGCCACGGTTAAGTGTGGAAACAGCGCGTAATCCTGAAACATCATGCCCATGTTGCGGTGCTGTGGGGGCACGCAATGCTGGTCACTACACAGTACCTCTTTCCCTAAGCGGATCACCCCTCGATGCGGACGTATAAGCCCAGCAATGGCTTTTAGTGTGGTCGTTTTGCCGCAACCGCTGGCGCCTAGCAAACACAAAATCTCATCGTCTGCTAAGGTCAGGCTTAAATTGTTGACCACCGCCCGCTCAGCGTATTCGAAACTAATGTTGTCTAATTCTAGTTGCGCTGTCATGACCGAGAATGCTCCATTGAGCGGTTAATAAAATACAAGGGCAGTAGCCCCACTAATACAATAAATAGTGCCGACACTGAAGCCAGCTCTAATTGCTCATCGCTAACATACTGAAACACATGGGTCGCCAATGTTTCAAAGTTAAATGGCCGCAACAGTAATGCTGCTGGCAACTCTTTCATACACTCGATAAACACTAATAAGGCAGCGGTTAAGATACCGCGTTTAAGAATGGGAATATGCACGCCAAGTAAGGTTTGTCGCTCATTGCGGCCCATGGAGTGGCTGGCCATATCCAAGCTCGGGCTAATGCGGCTAAAGCTTGATTCTATGGCGCCATGAGCAATGGCGTAAAATCGCACCAAGTAACCAAACACGATGGCAAATATAGTACCGCTTAAGAATAACCCTGGTTGATAGTCATACTGGGCGAGCCAATCATTAATGCCGATTTCTAAACTAGTCAGCGGTAACAGCACCGCAATGGCTAAAACGGTGCCAGGTAAGGCGTATCCAGTGCTGGCTAAGCGCCCAGGCCACAGTGTATATCGTGCTGTACTCAAGCGCTGGTAGTACACCACAAGAATACTCAGGGTAATGGCGAGGATGCTGACCATAGTGGCAATTTTTAGGCTTTGCCAAGCATAGAGGAAAAACTCATCATTCCACGCTTGGTCAAAATAATTAAACGCGTAGCTAACAAGCACCGCCGTCGGAATAGCGAAAGCAAGCGCCAGAATAACTAAGGCAAAGCCTGTGGCTGCCAACGCTTTAGCTCCTTTGAGAGTATAAAGAGGCTCACCGCTTAGCTGGGTTTGGCGCTCAAATACGGCGCGGTTGCGGCGCGAATAACGCTCAATAATGATAGCCAAAAACAAAATGAGCAGCATGATCCCTGAGATTTTCGCAGCGGCGGTTAATGAATAATACCCAAACCAAGTATCGTACACCGCTGTCGTTAGGGTGCTTACGGCAAAGTAATTGACGGTGGCAAAATCCGCCATCGCCTCCATGCTAATTAAGGTTATAGCGGCGACAATCGCCCCTCGAGCTAAGGGAAGACTGACTTTAAAAAAGCCTGCAACTGGGCCGTGTCCCATAATATGGGCGGCTTGAACCAGCTTGTGAGACTGCTCCTTCAGCGCGGTTTTAAAAATTAAGAATAAGTAGGGGTACAGCACTAACGCAATCATCACAATTGCGCCACCGAGCGTACGAATATCAAAAAACCAGTAATCATCCGGCGACTGCCAGCCAAACCACTGCCGTAACTGGATTTGCACCGGACCAGCATAATCCAGTAAGTCGGTATAAACATAGGCAATAAGATAGGTAGGCATGGCTAAGGGCAGCATCAAAGCCCATTCAAAGTGTTTTCGCCCCGGAAAGTCGCAGCAGGCGACCAGCCACCCTAAAGGCAACGCAATCAAGCAACTCAGTAGCGCTACACCGAGGATCAACACTAAGGTATTACGGGTATAATCCCACAGCACCGTATCCCAGAGGTGGTTAAACACGTTGGGATCACTTTGCAAGGACTCAAAAATAAGGAAAGCTAACGGTAACGACAGGCCTAAGCCTGTCGTCCACGCAATAAGCTGCCACGATGACAGCGAGAATTTAAAGCGCATCAATACCCAGTAATTAAAGGTCGAATTTTACCTCATCGAGCAGCTTCAACGCCGTTTGACGATGTTTACTGATTTCCGATAAAGGCAGAGAGTCCTCTTTAAAGTCACCCCAAGAGGCAACTAACTCAGACAATGGCACACCCTTTTTCACTGGGTATTCCATATTCACAGAGGCATACATATTTTGCGCTGTATTGTCGGTCATAAACTCGATCAGTTTCAAGGCGTTATCCTTGTTTTTAGCATACTTTGTTAAGGCAACGCCGGAGACATTAACGTGTGCTCCTCGGTCTTGTTGGTTAGGAAAGTTAATATAAACGGCATCAGCCCAAGTACGTTGTTGCTCGTCTTGCATCATTTTTCCAAAGTAATAGCTGTTACCGATGGCCACATCGCACAGCCCTTCTTTTACGGCCTTAACCTGCGCTCGATCATTGCCCTGCGGTTTACGGGCAAGGTTCTGCTTTAACGCTGTTAACCACTGCTTGGTTTGCGCTTCGCCATGATGGGCAATCATAGATGCGACCAACGCCAAGTTATAAGGGTGCTTGCCTGAGCGCATGCACACCTTACCTGCAAATTGCTCGCTGCCCAGGTCTTCATAGCGCACGCTGCTTAACTGGCCCACACGTTCTTTTGACGAGTAGACATTGCGCACCCGTTTGGTTAATGCCACCCATTGCCCATTGGGGTCGCGGAAGCTAGCAGGAATATTGTCGGCCACCGCGTCGCTATTAATGCTTTGCGTTAGCTCCATATCGTCTAGTTGCATTAAGGCACTAAAATTAGAGGTAAGTACTAAATCAGCGCGAGTATGCTTGCCTTCACGCTTTAAGCGCTCAATAAGCCCTTTTTTCGCAAACACCACGTTGGTCTCTATTCCCGTTTGTGCTGTAAACTTCTCTAGTATGGGCTCAATAAGAAAAGGCTGACGAAACGAGTAAATATTGACGCTGTCTTGCGCCAAGGTGGGAGCGGCTGTTAACGTAGCGAGTAACGATGCCAAGCCCAAAGCCAATGCTTTTTTCATAAAGCCTCCAATAGATAAAAATAATTCTCAAGCGCATCATATCTTTTGCACCGCAAAAGTACAGCACCATCATCACAACATAAACACCAGCTGAACAACTTCCATCTTTGCCCGAATTATTGTGAGATATATCTCACATAGCATCAGGTTATTGCGTCATTTGCGATAAAGAACAGCACGCAAAAATACACAAAACACTGATAAATAATGTTTTTTTAATTATTTCGTTTATTTTACTAAATCAGTTTTTGTTACCACTACCTGACCTGTACCTAATTCATCCTTATACTGTCTCCATCGCTTGTAAGGGCATATGGGCGATAAAGTTAAGGAAAGCCAACCTCAAAGGACGGACCGGAAGTTCAAGGACAGGCGCAGGACGCGTAACGCAACGGACACGCAGACAGGACGGTAGGATTTGGCAAGATGCCATAGAAGGACAGGTGCAGGACGCATAACACAAGGGAATTGTTATTCTAAGGATAGTCAAGGGAAAACGGCAAGATGCCAATATGGACAGATGCAGGATGCATAACGCAAAGGAGTTGCTACTTTAAGGACAGCAAAGGAAAAATAGGCAGGATGCCGAGCACACCGGACGTGATACTCAAGGTGAGTATAGGACAGGCGAGTGAACGCAGCTCACAAAGGAAATGTGAATAAGGACAGCGAAGGATTTGTCAGTGATAGCTCCACTGAGGATTATGTGCAGGATGTACATATCACAGGAAGTACAGGATGAGCTAAACAATCATAGCAGTCATAATGCGAACCACATGCGACTGACTTGGATGTGTATCACAGGTTTATACAGGAAGTGGACAAGGATGAACCTACAAAGCGATTTGTAGCGCTCACTACGGTGAGTAAAGGAACATTGGACTTGCTCCAATCCCGGCAGGAAGCTGGAAATTATTCCGTCAGCGCGGCCCTCAACGGCCGCGTATTTTTTTGCCTATCGCACACGCCTAGTGGTGATACTCAGCTACCACGAAACACACCGCAATACTCAGATAGACAACTGTAACGGTGCCGTGCACTGAAGCACCGTATTCCACTACTTTCACACATCAGTCGTTATTGTAAAAAAGCCTGCTTAGAATTTACCTCGCACTGCTCTACAGGGCGGGTTTGAAGCGAGCGACTCACCACCCAACAGTCGTCATAAATTGAGCAGTAACACAGCTCGATTTCGAGGCGTTTATCTATCTTTAAGATATTTTCTACAGCCTCCCCTTTGTATACCAAGGGCTTTAATATTTCGCCTGCAGGAAGCGTGATTGAACTGATATGGGATTGGTTAATGGAGTCGAATTCAGGTAAATCCGACCACCGCTGCAAATACCGCTTACCGATACTGACTTTTACATACTTAATAATGGCCGGACCTGTACCTCTGTTAGCTACGCGATAACTAAAGCGATCCTTTCCTTTGCTTCTGACAACCTCAACTTTTGGCCACACAGAGGCTTTCGCGTAGGCGCGATCTATGTACGCAGAATAAATAGAGATAAAGGCCGTAATTAAGCCAATAAAAAGCGCGGTCAGCGCAATGAGCATTTCTGGATTTTTATACCACTTCTGTTTTTCCAACAACTTAGTCCTTTAATACACGAAGCCGCTGTATTGTGTTCGCTCCGTAAACTTGAGCCCTACCCCAATACAGCATCGATAATGGTTATTTCCGTGGCCCAGGGGAGAGAGAAAACCACGAGATACCTGATCAACTTTAAGCATTTACATTTTAGTAAGCTATCGAGTCATAGCTCAACGTTATTATTGATAGCAAAATTTGCTATCGCTTACTAGCACTTAAGCCCAAGTCACTGAAAATGTCCGCACAAAAAAACGACCCAATGGGCCGTTTACGTGCACTGACATAAAATTTTAATGACCACGCTTATGATGGCCGCGCGACTGACGCTTTTCCTTGAGCTCCTGCAACTTTTGTTGCTGCTGCTCGGTGAGTAAGTTCCATATTTGATGCTGGGTGTGTAACCGTGCAATCTTACGTTCAAGCTGTTTAGCTTGCTGATCTTGGATTAACGCTCGCGCAGCCTGCTCATCGAAGCTCGCATTGGTGTGCGTTAAGGCATTTAGCTGCTGTTTCATGTCACCACGCTGGCCTCGCTGCGGCTGCAGTTGCTTTTGCGCATCTAAAATAGCGTCGATTTGGCTCTGTTGCTGCTCGCTAAGCTGTAAATAATTGGCCATACGTTTGTTAAACATACCACGCTCACCATGGTTGTGGTGACCGCCTTGACCAGCAAACACGGCGCTGGATGCCAAGGCTAAAGAAAGCAACGTTGCGCTGATACTCTTACCTAGTTTCATTGTGGACTCCTTGTTTGTCCTGATTGAAAACAATTCACAGTGCCTAGCATAGCGCTGTCAACGCAAAGCACTGTCAGGGCGGTGTAAAGGTTATGTAAAGGATTCACACTGCTGGCAAGGGATAAGGTAGTATAGCGTTGTCGCTGTATACGTACTGGGAATGACATGCATATTTTACTAACTGACGATGATACTGAACTGGCGCAAATGCTCAGCGAATACCTACAGAGCCAGCATTTCCAAGTGACCTGTGCGCATGATGGAAAAACAGGCTTGGAGCTTGCCGAAACTGGCAATTTTGATCTGTTATTACTGGATGTCATGCTGCCAGAGTTAGATGGCTTCGAGGTCTTAAAAAGGCTCAGAGCTCAATCGCTGATGCCAGTCATCATGCTGACCGCCAAAGGCGATGATTTTGATCGTATTTTTGGCCTCGAGCTCGGTGCCGATGACTATATCCCCAAGCCTTTCAACCACCGAGAGCTGCTTGCCCGCGTCAAGGCTATTACTCGACGCATCGAGCATATCAATGCCACTAAGCCTCGTCAGGACTTACAGTTTGCCGGTCTGGATATGTGTATGCATAGCCGCAGCGTCAGCGCCAATACACGGCCTTTAGCACTCACCGGCACTGAGTTTGCTATTTTGCACTTATTACTACAACAACCGGGCACCGTGATCAGTAAAGAGCAAATAAGTGAACAAGTGTTGGGCCGCCGCTTAGCGCCATATGACCGCTCTATTGACATGCATGTCAGTAACTTGCGCAAGAAAATAGCCGAACACATTGAGGCCGAGCGTATTCGCACGCTACGCGGTGCCGGTTACGTCTTGGTGGGAGATGCGTAAATGCGGCCATTGTTTAGCAAACTCTATGTGAAAATATTCTTGTGGTTTTGGCTCACCCTAGCCGCGACCTTCGCGTTGCTTGCCGGGCTAAGCTCGATGAGCTTCAGTGAACTGTCTTATGAGCCTTTACGCGGTGGCGATGCGCACTACTTAAAGCGCTTAGGGCATGCCATTGAGCGCAGTGCTAATAAACACGATATCAGCGCTGAGCAACTCATCAACCATGGCCGCTTTGCCAAAAGAAAGCAGCTTTATCTGTATTCTGTTGACCAAGATAAAGCGCTACAGAACTTCACCCCACCCCACGACATTGGCCTCAATGAGCTTAATTTTCGCCAGAGCATGGCTCCACAAATGATTTTCCACGAGCACTTTCAAGCATTAGGCCCTTTGCTAATCACCCTACCGGACGGGCAATATCAGCTGTATGAGCTGCGCCCCGGGCGCAAGCTACCTTGGTTATTGCGGCTCAAACTCATGCCTACTTGGCTTAAGGTAGTTGTGGCTTTGGGTGCCTCTTTGTTGTTGAGTTTGCTGTTTACCCGCACCTTGATCACACCGGTCAATGCGCTACGAAGCGCCGCGAAAGACATCGCCGCAGGTAATTTACAAAGTCGTGCGCCGAGTAACGTTCGCCATGATGAGCTTGGCGTTCTCACCGACGAGTTCAATGCCATGGCGGCGCGTCTAGAAACCCTTGTGAATAGTCAACGTTCGTTGTTGGGTGATATTTCTCATGAGCTACGTTCGCCATTAACGCGACTCTCGCTCGCCTGTGCATTAGCCCAAGACAGTGCCGATAGCGCAACCTTATTACAACTGCAGCGCATAGAAAAAGAAGCCAAGCAGCTTGATACTCTTATTGCCCGTATTTTGATGCTCTCACGGCTAGAAAATCGTCAACAAAGTATTGTGCGCCAGCGCATCAGTGTGCGTGAGTTACTGGCTCCAGTGTTTGCCGACGCCAAGTTCGAGGCCGACTCTGAGCATAAGCAGCTCTCTCTTGCTGAGCTCAGTGATAGCCATTTCCTCAACATTGACCCCCAAGTGGTAGCCAGTGCCTGCGATAACTTACTGCGTAACGCAATCAAATATGCCAATCAGCATATTGAAGTGAGCTTGCAGTGGATAGACACGATAATGCTACTGTCTATTAGCGACGATGGTCCTGGCGTTGCTGAGCATGAGCTTGCTCATCTCAAGGAACCCTTTTACCGCGTTGGCTCTGCGCGCAGCCGCGATAGTGGCGGCACCGGTTTAGGCTTAGCGATTGCCAACAAGGCCATAGCGGCCCACAATGGGGAACTTGTATTGCAAAATAACCCTCAAGGTGGTTTAGTAGCGACCATAAAACTCCCTACGACCTGATACTGAATGTTCTACTCCAGCGAAGCACTACTGCATAAAAATGATGACGCCATCGCGCAATTTTGGCAGCAAGATATGCACAAGGGCTTTGTGGACACACGCCAAGGTAAGTTATTTTACGCCTACCATTTACCCTACCAAGCTGACTTTGCGTTAGTGATCAGCTCAGGGCGCATTGAAGCGGCACAGAAATACCAAGAGCTGCTGTGGGAATTTGCGCGTAATAACATTGCCGTGTTTATTGTTGACCATCAAGGTCAAGGGCGCTCTTATCGCCATCTTGAAGATAGCCACAAAGGGTATGTAGGGCACTTTGATGATTACAGCCGAGACCTTGCGCAATTCGTAAACGAGGTGGTTGAACGCCACTGGCAAGGGAAAAAAATACTCCTTGGCCACTCCATGGGGGGAGCAATCGCCTTAGATTATCTTTGTCACCACCGCCATTCGTTCAGCGGCGCGTTTTTAAGCGCCCCGATGCTGCAACTGGATACCGGTAATATCAAAGCTTGGCAAACACGCTTATGGGCATGGCTAATGACCTTAGTCGGTCAAGGCGGGCGTTATGTCCCTGGACACGGCCCTTATCGTAATATCCCCTTTGCAGAAAATGAACTCACCCACAGTGAAGCCCGGTATACGCGCTTTCGCCAGTTATATGAGCAGCACAGCGATATGCAATTAGGGGGGGTGACTTACGCCTGGCTTAACGCCGCTTTTGCCGCTATCAAGAAGCTACGGACCTGCCAATGTCCTGTGCCGTTATTTGTCGCTGCAGCACAATGCGATACCGTGGTTGACCCAAGTCCTTATAACGACTTTATTCATGGTCAACGCCAAGCTGTATTAAAAACCTACCAAGGGGCTAAGCATGAGCTTTTGTGTGAGCACGATACGGTGCGTAAGCCACTCATTCGCGACTTACTCACCTTCTGTCAGGGCTTGTAGTTTAAGACAGGATTAAAGGTACTTAGACAAGTACTTTTTGTACATCGGATCTGAGGCGGCTAATTCACGCTGCTCTGCAAGAATGTCCTTAAGTATCGCTTTCGATGTGAGTGGGTTCGCCAATACCACACGAAATACCACCGTAGGCTGATAACCGTAGGCAGCTGGAGTCAACCGGGTACGCGATACAAATGAACGCCCCGCCTCACGCTGGCGCTTTTGCATGCTAGCGGTGAAACGATTCAATGCGGCGTAAATATCCAGCTTGGTTTGCTCATCCGCCTGCTGCAACCGTGCCTTTATTTTCTCTGGCACATAACGGTAGGTTAATAAGCACAGTTCAGGCTCGGAGATCAGTTCAAAATCCGCTTCCGATTTAATTAAATCAGCGAAAAAGCGCGCTTTCTCTAAGCTTTTATCGATCAGCATCTCATAGCCTTTACGACCGATAATACGTAAGCAGGCATGCACCAACATCGCCATTCCCGGGCGGCTACCCTCTAAGGTATGACTGCCTAAATCTTTTGAACCTTTACGCAGAATATATTCAGCGTGGTGCTCTATGGCGTCGGTCGCGCTGGGGTCTTTAAATAACACGATTCCCGCGCCCATAGGCACATACATTTGTTTGTGCGCATCAATGGTGATGGAGTCTGCACGCTCAATGCCACTGAGCAGATGACGGTGATTATTCGATAACAAGGTGGCTCCACCCCAAGCCGCATCGACATGGAAGTGACAGCCTAGCTCCTCGGCCAGATCAGCCATGTCATTCAACGGGTCGATATTGCCGGTTTCGGTGGTCCCAGCGACTCCCACCAAGGCCATCACTTTAATACCTTGGGCTTCGAGGGCACGTGCCTCTTTGCGCATCGCCGCAACATCGACTTTATTATCTTCATCGGTAGGAATCGCGATAAAGTTATCGCGGCCAATACCGAGCACATCGGCGGCCTTGCCAAGGGAATAATGGCCTCGCTCGGAAACCAATACCGCCAAACCTTTGTAGCCGTAGTGGAACATCGCCGACACCAATCCTTGGGCGCCAATGCCTTTAAAATCACCTTCGGCCTTAAGCAAGCAATTGCGCGCTATCCACAAGGCAGTAATGTTCGCCACCGTGCCCCCGGAGCAAAACGCACCGAGCGAGGTTTTGGCGCTATGCATCCACTTGTCGTAAAACTTTTGCTCGCGACCATACGCCATATGATGCAGCATGCCGACCACTTGGCGCTCTAATGGGGTAAAAGCTTTGGAGGTTTCGATCTTTACCAGGTTTTGGTTAAGACCCACCATGAGTTTGGACAGTGGCAGCACAAAATGAGGTAACGCCGAGGTCATATGACCAATAAAGCTCGGGGCAGCGGTATGCACGGAATGCGCTACCAGCTTTTCCATGATGTCCTGAGCATGGGCACTGACAAACATCGGCTCTTCGGGAACCTGAGCTGATTCGAAGTCTCGCTCGATTTCATGCAGCGGTTTTTCAACCGCAGCAATGTTCTCATTTAAAAAGCCAGCTAGATTACTAGAAATCTCGGCTTCTATTTTACTGAGCGTTGAGTCCGGTGCCTCTGGCACCGTAAAGACGCGCATCAAGCTCTGCTCTGATGCGACGGCAAAACGCTTATCACTCATGACATACCTAAATGCATTGGCTTTAAGGCGGTGACGGGTTGCTTAAAGCAGTTCAATTTAATTGCGCTCACTTTATAGCAATCACCTTAGAAAGTCTTGCAGCTTTGGTCAAATTTAAGAAAGTTAGGTGAATTTTTTACGACATTACCAGCATAAGCGGCACTTATACTGGTACAAAAGAATGAATTAACAATGCCTCACCTAAGGCTGCGCGCATAGATTGAACATGCGCACACGACCCTTAAGCAATGCTCGGTAAACTATCTATTGGCCAGCGCGGCATAACTTGCGTGCTCACATCACCAGTTTGCCCTGCTTTTAGGCGCTGCATGCCGGCGTAGGCGATCATCGCACCATTATCTGTACAAAAAGCTGGGCGCGGATAGTACACCTCACCTTGCATGCCTTGCATTACCTTCGCCAACTGTTCACGTAAATAAGTATTGGCACTGACTCCACCGGCGATCACCAAACGTTTTATACCGGTTTGCTTAAGTGCTCGCTTACACTTAATCGCCAAGGTATCGATCACCGCTGTTTGAAAAGCATGAGCAATATCAGCCTTCGTTTGTGAGTCGTCCCCTTCATTACGAATGGTATTTGCCGCAGAGGTCTTCAACCCGCTAAAGCTAAAATCCAAGCCAGGTCTGTCGGTCATTGGTCGGGGGAACTTAAAGCGCCCCGGCGTGCCTTGCTCTGCCAACTTCGCCAATAAGGGTCCGCCAGGATAATCTAACCCAAGTAACTTTGCGGTTTTATCGAAGGCTTCACCGGCAGCATCATCCACCGACTCACCAAGTACTTGGTATTCGCCGATATTGCTAACCTTTACCAACAGCGTGTGCCCTCCGGATACCAATAGAGCCACAAAAGGAAACTCTGGGACTCGCTCTTCCAACATTGGTGCCAGCAAATGCCCTTCCATATGGTGAACCGCCACAGTAGGGAGCTGCCACCCATAGGCTAAGGAGCGTGCAATGGATGAGCCTACTAATAAGGCCCCGACAAGGCCTGGGCCTGCGGTATAGGCCACACCATCTAAATCCTCAGGGCCACACTTTGCTTCGGCAAACGCAGCTTCAATTAAAGGCAACGTTTTACGCACATGATCGCGCGATGCTAATTCAGGCACCACGCCGCCATAATCGGCATGCATTTTCACTTGGCTATATAATTGATGCGCAAGCAAACCTTGTTCATCGTCATAAATAGCAATCCCGGTCTCGTCACAGGAAGATTCTATTCCCAAAATGCGCAATGTGAGTCTCCTACATGGGCTTAGGTGGCATGGATAAGGCCGCATATTCTACTTGGTTGCTGCAATTTTACCAGTATTGTGATATTTATTCTTTACACACGGGGGTAAGTCGGATTACAATGCCGCACCATTTTTGAACCACTTGATCATAATTTGATCAGATGAGTGAAGCTCATTTAGTTAGGTAGGTGAATTTTTAATGCCAGTAGTTAAAGTAAGAGAAAACGAGCCGTTTGACGTAGCTCTACGCCGCTTCAAGCGTTCATGTGAAAAAGCAGGTATCCTTTCAGAAGTTCGTCGTCGCGAGCACTATGAAAAGCCAACCGCTGCGCGTAAGCGTAAGAAAGCGGCTGCTGTTAAGCGTCACATGAAAAAGCTTTCTCGCGAAAACGCACGTCGCGTTCGTTTATACTAATCGCTTCTCGGTCTTGATGTCATGAGTCTTTTAGTTACCTTAAAAGATGCACAAAAAGACGCGATGCGTGCCAAGGACAAAATGCGCCTTGGTGCTGTGCGTTCAGTACTAGCAGCCATTAAACAGCGCGAGATCGACGAGCGCATTACCTTAGACGAAGCCGCGATTACCTCGGTTATCGTTAAGCTCGTTAAGCAACGCCGTGATTCTTATACTCAGTATAAAGACGCCGGTCGTGACGATCTCGCTGATGTGGAAGCTGCCGAAATTGCGGTTTTAGAAGAGTTTCTTCCAAAACCACTGAACGAGGATGAAATCAATCAACTGATTGATAACGCCATCGCCGACACCGGTGCCCAAGGCATGCAAGACATGGGTAAAGTGATGGGCGTAATAAAGAGTCAAGCTGAAGGCCGTGCCGATATGGGCAAATTATCAGGCCTTATTAAACAGCGACTCAGCGCCTAGATTGCGAAAGCAAATTCAAGCAAACCGAGCCTTGTGCTCGGTTTCTTCGTTTGTGCACGATTGAAAAATAAAGTCACTGTGGCAGCTCCATTTCTTCGTGGCGATTGATATACTACTGAGATTCTCTATTCCCAATTAGGTGTTAGCAATGGCAGGCAAGATCCCACGGCAGTTTATTGATGATCTTTTAGCTCGCACCGATATTGTAGAGTTAATAGACGCGCGCGTTAATCTTAAAAAAGCAGGCAAAGACTACCAAGCCTGTTGCCCTTTCCATAACGAAAAAACACCGTCATTTACCGTCTCTCAAGACAAACAGTTTTATCACTGCTTTGGTTGTGGCGCCAATGGCAACGCCATCAGTTTTGTCATGGAATACGATAAACTCGACTTTGTTGACGCTATCGAAGAGCTCGCCAGTTTATTGCACCTCGAAGTGCCAAGAGAGCAAGGCCATAATAATTCCGAGCGCCCTCCTGTCAGTCAAGAACAAAAGCGCTCAGACTATGAATTGATGGAACAAGCAGCACGGTATTATCAGCAGCAGTTGCGCCATCATGCTAATTCACAGTTGGTGATTGATTACCTTAAAGGGCGAGGCCTCAGCGGCCAAACGGTTAAAGACTATCAAATTGGCTATGCCCCGAGTGAGTGGGAAGCCTTGTGCCAGACTCTAGGGAAAAACCCCAAGCAAAAGCAGCAGTTGATCGAGCTTAAACTGGCCACCCAAAAAGACAATGGCCGCACCTTTGATTTCTTCCGTGACCGACTGATGTTCCCTATCCGCGACCGTCGCGGTCGGGTCATTGCTTTTGGCGGACGTATCATGGGCAGCGATGATAACGGCCCTAAATACCTAAACTCACCTGAGACCCGGGTATTCCATAAAGGTTTTGAGCTATACGGTTTTTATGAGGCTAAGCAAGCGCACAAAAAGCTTGAGCAGTTACTCATTGTTGAAGGCTATATGGATGTGGTGGCCTTGGCTGAGCATGATATTAAATATGCCGTTGCCGCCTTGGGCACTGCGACCACCGCCGAACACATGCAGTTACTGCTGCGGGCCACCGACAAAGTTATTTGTTGTTATGATGGCGACCGCGCGGGTCGCGACGCGGCTTGGCGCGCGCTTGAAAACGCCCTGCCCTATTTAAAAGACGGCAAAGCTCTGAAGTTCGTGTTTTTGCCGGACGGCGAAGACCCAGATTCATTGGTACAGCAAGAGGGCAAAGCGGCCTTTGAACAACGCTTGGGTGACGCCAAAGATTTTATCGAGGTGTTTTTTGCTCGTTTGAGCGAACATTTAGATCTTACTCAGGATGCAGGCAAAGCCAAGTTACTAAGTGAAGCCTTACCACTGATTGAAAAAATTCCCAGTGAGTTTTACCAAGAAAGCCTATTAGAACGTTTAGCACGGTTTATTGGCCGCACTCGGGAACAACTCAATGCCAAGCTCAAAACCCCAAAACAACAAAAACGGGTTGAGAGCCAATTTAAAATGACGCCCATGCGCACCGCCATCGCGCTTATGGTGCAACACCCGCAATTGGCACCTACGGTTGAGTACATGCCAGAGCTTGCCAGTTTAGGTTTACCGGGTTTGGAATTGTTTTTAGCCATTCAAAAACAATGTTTAGACAACCCACAAATAACCACCGCACAGTTGTTAGAAAGTTACCGTGAACGCCCTGAATACGGCGCGCTTACTAAGCTTGCGGCGTGGCCACACCAAATAAACGACGAGGTTTTGGAACCTCATTTCCAACAAACGGTCAAATTCATTGAAGATCAGTGTTTAAATCATCGCCTCGAGACCTTATTAATAAAGGACAAGACGCAAGGTTTAAGCTTTGAAGAACGACGTGAATACGCGCTACTGACGCAAGCACTAAAAGGCAGTGAAGTGCTCGAAAGCTAGCCAGAAAAAACTCGGTCTGTTATAATACGCAATTCACTGCGTCAAACCGGCTTGGGGCTCCCAGCTTAGGTTCTTAAGCTGACGCCTGTTGTATCAACTTATCAGGGTGGAAGAGCAAATCTCTATGGATCCAACTCCTCAGTCACAACTAAAACTTCTGATTCAGAAAGGTAAAGAGCAAGGTTATCTTACATTCGCGGAAGTGAACGATCACCTTCCACAAGACATCATTGACTCGGATCAGGTCGAAGACATTATCAGCATGATTAATGACATGGGTATTAAGGTCAGCGAGTCTGCGCCTGATGCCGATGAATTAATGATGGCTGAAACGACCACGGATGAGGACGCAGCAGAGGCTGCGGCTGCAGCCCTGGCAACGGTAGAAAAAGAGATCGGTCGTACTACGGACCCTGTGCGCATGTATATGCGTGAAATGGGGACGGTTGAGCTACTTACTCGTGAGGGCGAAATTGATATCGCCAAGCGTATTGAGGAAGGCATCAACCAAGTACAGATTTCTGTTGCTGAATATCCAGAGGCTATCTCGCACCTACTTGAACAGTGGGACATGTTCGAAGCCGAAGAAATTCGCTTGAGCGACATCATCACTGGCTTTTTCGATCCCAACGAGGACGAAACACAAATCTCTGCCACACACATTGGTTCTGAATTGAGCGAAGAAGAGCTCGATGACGAAGACGATGATGCTGACAGCGATGACGATGATGAAGAAGAAACCGATAACGGCCCAGATCCGGAAGAAGCGCGCGAGCACTTTGAAAAGCTTCGTGCCTTGTACACTGGCGCACGCGAGATTTTCGAGCAAAAAGGCCGTTCGCATCCCGATGCTAAAGCCGCGATTATCGAGATCGGCGAGCTATTTCGTACCTTCAAACTAGTACCGAAGCAATTTGATCGCATGGTTAACAACATGCGTGCAATGATGGATAAAGTGCGTGTGCAAGAACGCATCATCATGAAGCAAGCGGTACAAGTTGCTAAAATGCCAAAGAAAACGTTCGTTAAGCATTTTGCTAATAACGAAACAGATGCCTCTTGGCTAGATGCCGAAATCGCTAAAGGCGAGAGCTACTCAGCGAAATTAAGCGAGCTAAAACCGGAAATTGAACGTTGCATCAATAAGCTAAAACAGATTGAGCAAAGCACCGGTTTATCCATTGAGCGTATCAAAGACATCAACCGTCGTATGAGTATTGGTGAGGCGAAAGCCCGCCGTGCGAAAAAAGAGATGGTTGAGGCAAACTTACGTCTGGTTATTTCAATTGCCAAGAAATACACCAACCGAGGCCTGCAGTTCTTGGATCTGATCCAAGAAGGTAATATCGGCTTGATGAAAGCAGTAGATAAATTTGAATATCGCCGTGGTTATAAGTTCTCAACTTATGCAACTTGGTGGATCCGTCAGGCAATCACTCGCTCGATTGCAGACCAAGCGCGTACTATTCGTATTCCGGTACATATGATTGAGACCATTAATAAGCTCAATCGTATCTCGCGTCAGATGCTTCAGGAAATGGGCCGCGAGCCAAACCCTGAAGAACTGGCTGAGCGCATGCTAATGCCTGAAGATAAGATTCGTAAGGTATTAAAAATCGCTAAAGAGCCGATTTCAATGGAGACGCCTATCGGTGACGATGAAGATTCGCACTTAGGTGATTTCATTGAGGATACCACCATTGACTCGCCAATCGATTCAGCGACCATGGAAAGCCTTAAAGGCGCGACTCACGAAGTACTGGCAGGCCTGACAGCCCGCGAAGCAAAAGTACTACGTATGCGTTTTGGTATCGACATGAATACCGACCACACCCTAGAGGAAGTGGGTAAGCAGTTTGACGTTACTCGAGAGCGTATCCGTCAAATCGAAGCGAAGGCACTGCGTAAGTTACGCCATCCATCGCGCTCTGACCTGCTGAAGAGTTTCTTAGACGCCAGCAAATAAGCCGCGTCTTACACACTACATCAAGGCCGCTTTTTAGCGGCCTTTTTTAACGAGGATTTACAATGGCTTGGATCCAAATCCGCATTCGTGCCACCGAGTCAACGGCTGATGCCATTAGTGATCACCTTATGGACATCGGTTGTCCATCGGTGACCTTCATGGACACTAAAGACACGCCTATTTTTGAACCCCAGCCCGGGGAAGTAAAATACTGGGCAGAAACCACCGTGATTGGCCTGTTTGAGGCCAACCACGATATGCAAGCCGTGGTTGACTACCTAAAAGTACAGCCTGAGCTGAAAGAGCAATTTCATTATAAAATTGAGCAACTTGAAGACAAAGATTGGGAACGAGAGTGGATGAAAAACTTCCACCCTATCCGCTTTGGCGAGCGTTTGTGGATTTGCCCAAGCTGGCTCGATGTGCCAGACCCCAGTGCGGTTAATGTTATGCTCGACCCGGGTCTGGCCTTTGGCACCGGCACCCATGCTACTACCGCGCTGTGCTTAAAGTGGTTAGAAGGCCTCGATTTAAGCGGCAAAACCGTGGTCGATTTTGGCTGTGGTTCCGGTATTTTGGGGATTGCGGCCATCAAGTTAGGTGCTGCCCGCGTTATCGGTATAGATATCGACCAGCAAGCCCTCGATGCCAGTCAAGACAACGCCGCACGTAATGGTGTTGCTGAACAGCTAGAGGTGTATTTGCCACAAAACCAACCTCATCTTGAAGCTGATGTGGTGGTTGCTAATATTCTTGCCCAGCCCTTGCGTGAACTTAATGAAGTGATTCTCAGCTTGCTAAAGTCCGGCGGTGACATTGCTCTATCTGGAGTGCTGGCTGAGCAAGCGCAATCGGTAGCCAGTCATTATGACCAGCAAGTAAGCCTCGCCCCTATCGAACAGGAAGGGGATTGGGTGCGCATCAGTGGGGTTAAAAAGTAACCACAGCTGACACTATTTGCGCAGCGGACAATTGTCCCTGCGCGACTTTTTTACACTTTTTACGCATCATCAACACCCCGCAGAGTAAGCTTTCACGGGCCTGTGTTCATAAAACAAACAAAAAAATCACTCCCTCAGCTCGTTACCAAATGTCAATACGAAAAGTTTAAAAAAAAAGCACTTTTGTTCAATTTATAGCCTTTGATTTTGGCGCAAAAAACCGTAAACTTAGCGCCCCTTGAAACGAGGTGAATTGAGTCGCTGTGCAAATTGGTCCGTACCAGTTAGAAAACAACTTAATGGTCGCCCCCATGGCTGGGATAACCGACCGCCCTTTTCGACAACTCTGTCGTCGCTTAGGTGCAGGCCTCGCGGTCTCCGAGATGTTGTCTTCCAACCCAAAGGTTTGGCGTACAGCTAAATCCATGGGCCGTATGGATCACAGCGGTGAGTCAGGTATTCGTTCCGTGCAAATTGCCGGTGCCGACCCTGAACTTATGGCGCAAGCCGCACAATTTAACGTTTCCAATGGCGCGCAGATCATAGATATCAATATGGGCTGCCCGGCAAAAAAAGTGAATAAAAAGCTTGCAGGCTCTGCGTTGCTGCAATATCCAGAGTTGGTCGAAGCCATCGTTAAAGCGGTGGTTAATGCGGTGGATGTGCCCGTCACATTGAAAATCCGTACTGGCTGGGATGTGGATAATCGCAACGGCGTCGAGATTGCAGCTATCGCTGAGCACAATGGTATTCAGTCACTTGCCGTCCATGGACGCACTCGTGCGTGCATGTATAAAGGCAATGCTGAATACGACACGATTAGAGCCGTGAAACGCTCAGTGTCAATTCCTGTGGTGGCTAATGGTGATATTACATCGCCACATAAGGCACAACAGGTTTTAGAGTATACGGGCGCAGATGCCATCATGGTTGGCCGAGCCGCCCAAGGTCGCCCCTGGATTTTCCGGGAAATCGATCATTATTTAAAAACCGGAACGCTGCTAGCGCCGCCTGAATTAGGCGAAGTACGCAGCATATTGATGGAGCATTTAACTAATCTGCATCAATTTTACGGTGAGCCCATGGGGGCGCGGATTGCTCGCAAGCATGTTGGATGGTATTTGCACGCTCATGACGAAAACGGTCAGTTTAGGCGAGTATTCAATGCGCTAGAAACACCTCAACAGCAGGTGGAAGCGCTTAATGAGTACTTTGAAACTTATTGCTAATCCAGAAAGAAAGAGACAATACAACGATGTTTGAACAAAATGTGACTTCTCCTTTTATTACTAACGCTCACGTTCAGTCACAAGAGAAACCACAGCCTCTTCGCGACGCTGTTAAAAAAGCTGTTCACCACTACTTAAAGCAGCTTAACGGTCAGGACGTACAAGATGTATACGAGCTTGTTCTTTCTGAACTAGAAGCACCGCTTCTAGAAGAAGTAATGACTTACACACGTGGCAACCAAACGCGTGCGGCCATCTTGCTAGGTATCAACCGTGGTACTTTACGCAAGAAGCTGAAAAAGTACGGCATGAACTAATGAATACGCAGCGCTAAGCTGCACCTAAAAGCACCTTCGGGTGCTTTTTTATTTTCGTCCATACGCGAAAATGACCAGCGCTACACCTGGTCTGGTGTTATACAAAAGCACCATCATTGTTTAAAATAAGGGATTCTAAGCAAGTCCCCTTGCCTAACCCCAAGGCGTAAGCCTAGGCAAGCTTTCACTCATTGAGGTAATCAAAACAACCATGGATACACATCGTCCAATTCGTCGCGCACTTATCAGTGTGTCTGACAAAACGGGTATCGTTGAATTCGCTCGCGAACTAGCCGCTCAAGGCGTTGACATTCTTTCTACCGGTGGCACCTGCAAACTGCTTGCTGACAACGGCATTAAGGTCACTGAAGTATCTGACCACACCGGTCATCCAGAAATTATGGACGGTCGCGTAAAAACCCTACACCCGAAAATCCACGGCGGCATATTAGCGCGTCGCGGCCAAGATGAAGGGGTGATGAGCGACAACAACATCGATGCCATCGATATGGTTGTAGTGAACCTATATCCTTTTGCACAAACCGTTGCCAAAGCGGATTGCAGCCTTGAAGACGCCATTGAGAATATCGATATCGGCGGCCCAACAATGGTGCGCGCGGCAGCGAAAAATCACAAAGACGTGACCATCGTAGTAAATGTGGGTGATTACACACGCGTAATTGACGAAATGAAAGCCAACCAAGGCTCAACCACCCACGCCACACGTTTTGATTTAGCTATTGCGGCTTTTGAG
The DNA here is from genome assembly GCF_001293805.1 of Pseudoalteromonas sp. SW0106-04. Taxonomy (NCBI): domain Bacteria; kingdom Pseudomonadati; phylum Pseudomonadota; class Gammaproteobacteria; order Alteromonadales; family Pseudoalteromonadaceae; genus Pseudoalteromonas; species Pseudoalteromonas sp. SW0106-04. Next base: position 93,623 of record NZ_BCAI01000003.1, read on the forward strand.
CACACTGCTCAGTACGATGGCATGATCGCTAACTACTTCGGTAAGATGGTGCCAGATTACACCGAGGAAGCGGCGGCTGAGACTAAATTTCCACGCACTTTCAACATGCAATTCACCAAAAAGCAGGACATGCGCTATGGTGAAAACTCGCACCAAGATGCGGCGTTTTACGTTGAAAATGACCTCAGCGAAGCCTCTGTGGCCACCGCTAAGCAGCTACAAGGCAAGGCGCTATCATACAACAACATTGCTGATACCGACGCAGCCCTTGAGTGCGTAAAAGAATTCGATGCGCCAGCCTGTGTGATCGTCAAACACGCCAACCCATGTGGCGTATCGGTCGGTGAAAACATCCTTAGCGCCTATGACCGCGCCTTTAAAACCGACCCAACTTCCGCTTTCGGCGGCATTATTGCCTTTAACCGTGAACTTGATGGTGATACCGCAGAAGCCATCGTTGCGCGCCAGTTTGTGGAAGTGATTATTGCGCCTAGCATCAGCGAAGAAGCAGCGCAAATCGTTTCGGCAAAACAAAATGTACGCCTACTAGAGTGTGGCCAGTGGCAAGATAAAACCACCGCTGTGGATATTAAGCGCGTTAATGGCGGTGTTTTAGTGCAAGACCGCGATCAAGGCATGGTAGCCAAAGAAGAGCTGAAAGTCGTGTCTAAGCGCCAACCTACCGAGCAAGAGCTAAACGATTTAATGTTCTGCTGGAAGGTGGCTAAGTTTGTTAAATCGAACGCCATCGTATACGCCAAAGACGGTATGACCATTGGTGTGGGTGCCGGACAAATGAGCCGCGTTTATTCAGCGAAAATCGCCGGTATTAAGGCTGCTGACGAAAACCTCGTGGTTGAGGGCTCGGTCATGGCCTCGGATGCCTTCTTCCCGTTCCGTGATGGCATCGACGCCGCCGCAGCGGCTGGTATCACTGCCGTGATTCAGCCCGGTGGCTCAATGCGCGATGAAGAAGTTATCGCCGCTGCAGACGAAGCAGGCATGGCCATGGTATTCACCGGCATGCGCCACTTCCGCCACTAAAACCGCTAATCACGCCAGTGCATAATTTGTACTGGCGTGTTTTCGTAGACTATTCAAATCAATCTGTTATGTTGGCACTAAATACCAAAAACAACAGCAAGGATTAGATTATGAAACTAGGCTTGAAAACCGCGCTCAGCGCTGCTTTAGCTGTCTCTTTAAGTGCGTGTGCTGCAACCAGTGGCACCGAAGCACTCACCGATGCCGCGCAAAACGATTTGCGTAGCGAGCAAGCAAAAAGTCGCGACCAATATCGCCACCCGGTGGAAACCTTGGCGTTTTTTGGCTTCGAACCGTCGATGACCGTAGTTGAGATCTGGCCTGGTGGCGGCTGGTACAGCGATATTATCGCCCCTGCGATGAAAGGTGAAGGCACCTTTTACGCCGCCCACTTCCCTGCTGATAGCGATGTTGAGTATTACCAACGCTCACTGACCCGTTTCCAAGATAAACTTGCCAGCGACAGTGCCTACAGCGACGTTAAACTCAGTGAGTTTGCGCCTGGCACACATCATAGCATCGCTCCTGAAGGAAGCGCCGACATGGTGCTGACATTCAGAAACCTGCACAACTGGTATATGCAAAAAGACGAACAAGGCGTTAAAGATGCCTTTAAAGCCTTTTATGCAGCCTTAAAGCCCGGTGGCGTACTTGGTGTAGTTGATCACCGCTTACCCGAAAGCCGCGATGCAGGTAAAGCGAAACGCTCAGGCTATGTTAAAGAAAGTTGGGTGATTGAGCTGGCTAAACAGGCCGGATTTGAACTCGCTGCGAAAAGTGAAATCAATGCAAACCCGAATGATTTTGCCGACCACCCTCGTGGCGTGTGGACATTGCCACCGCGTTTAGCGCTAGGCGATGAAGACCGCGCTAAATATGAGGCGATTGGTGAAAGCGATCGGATGACGCTGAAATTCATCAAACCGCAATAGGATTTTTACGCCATGAATGTACTTGTCATTGGCAGTGGCGGCCGCGAACACGCACTTGCGTTTAAGGCCGCTCAATCAAGCAAAGTAGAAAAAGTATTTGTCGCGCCAGGTAATGCTGGCACCGCTCTAGAGCCAAAACTAGAAAACGTCGCCATTGGTGTCGAAGACATCGATGCGCTTATCGCTTTCGTCAAAGAAAACCAGGTTGAACTGACCATTGTCGGCCCTGAGGCACCGCTAGTGATTGGTGTGGTCGATGCCTTTCGCGAACAAGGCTTGGCTATTTTCGGACCGACACAAGGCGCCGCCCAACTGGAAGGCTCTAAGTCATTCACTAAAGACTTTTTAGCACGCCACGATATCCCAACGGCGTTCTACAAGACCTTTGAGCAAATCGAGCCTGCACTTGCTTACATTAAAGAGCAAGGCGCTCCCATCGTGGTCAAAGCCGATGGCTTGGCCGCAGGTAAAGGCGTTATTGTGGCGATGACCGAAGCCGAAGCCGAGGCTGCTGTGCGCGATATGCTCGCAGGCAATGCCTTTGGTGAGGCGGGTAGCCGCGTGGTTATCGAGGAGTTCTTAGAAGGCGAGGAAGCCTCATTTATCGTTATGGTTGACGGTAAAAATGTACTACCTTTTGCTACCAGCCAAGACCATAAGCGTGCCTATGACGGTGATAAAGGCCCGAACACCGGTGGCATGGGAGCCTACTCTCCAGCCCCTGTGGTCAGTGAAGAAATTCACAACCGCATTATGGATGAAGTGATCAACCCAACCGTAGCAGGTATGGCAGCAGAGGGTCATCCTTATACTGGCTTTTTGTATGCAGGGCTGATGATTGCCGCCGATGGCACGCCTAAGGTCATTGAATACAACTGCCGCTTTGGCGACCCAGAAACACAACCGATTATGTTGCGTCTGCAATCAGACCTAGTGTCGTTAATTGAAGCTGCGAATCGTCAAGAACTGGATCGCACAGAAATTAACTTCGACCCGCGCGCCGCCGTTGGCGTGGTGCTGGCAGCTAAAGGGTATCCAGGTTCTTACCCTAAAGGTGATGCTATCTCCGGTCTAAAGGTAAATTACCCACAGGGCGAAAAAGTCTTCCATGCAGGCACCAAGCAGCAAGGTGAAGACATCGTCACTGCCGGGGGCCGGGTGCTGTGTGCGACAGCGCTAGGCGATACCGTAACTGCGGCGCAACAACGTGCGTATGAGTTGGTGAAAGAGATTAACTGGGAGGGTGTTGAATACCGCACCGATATCGCTCACCACGCCATTCGTCGCGAGCGTACTTAACCCCCACGAGAACCTTCGTTCCGAGAACATTCGTTCCGAGAACCTTCGTTCAAAACAGGGTTAAGAGCTAATAACCGTACATATCAAGCGAGGCTAAATGCCTCGCTTTTTTACGAAGGCCTAAAAAATGGACGCAAAATGCTCGGCTTGCGCTCATTCTTCGCCAGTTTGACTGTCACCTCACTAGACGCTCCCCTATTCACTTACTTCACTGTAACTAGTATCAAGCGTTATCGCGGCCCAGTGTAAAAACCTCTACCTGTGCACTTACCTAAATTCCCGGTACCGTAAAGTAACTGGGCGTTAATCCCTCCATTTTTCTGTGCTTTGCTACACTTTGACCATCTAAACTAGAAGAAAGTATTGCATTTTGTTGCCACGGCTGGATTTATTTAACGTACTTGCTGCTTGTTTGCTCGCCACCCTAGTGCTTATCGCCGGTGTGTTAGCCGCCAATATTACTCAGTCTTCCCCCCACAGTCTGGGCGATGAACCAGGGTTAACAGTTGAGCCAAGTTATATAGTGCTCCCGCAAGCGGTCACATTTTCAGCGCTTCATGAAAAGCATTTTGATGACTTCACTGCAGGGTCATGGCAACAGGTTCCTTGGCAATTTGGTACACAGCAATATTGGCTACGTTTAACTATCACCAACAATCAAGCAGAGCCAAGATCGCTTGTTGCCCGCTTTGATAACCCCATGATCGATAATTTGCTCGTGTATCACCTTGATGAAGCAGGCCAAGTGCAACATAGCGTGCAATTGGGCGACCACCGCCGCGATTTAAGCCAGCTTGAATATGCCCTGCCCCACTATGCATTTACTCTGCAGGCGCAACAACAACGTACCCTGGTTATTGGCATACACACCACAGGCATAAGCAAAACCCCGGTCAACCTTTACTCCGAACAGACCTTTTTTGAGCTTAGTCGCAGTACTTTCTCGTTGTGGAGTGTATATGTTGGGGTGTTATTAATGACCGCGCTGTATAACTTGATTTTATACTTCAGCATTCGCGATCGCGTGTATTTGCTCTATGTGGGCTATATTCTTGCGGTGATGACCTTGCTCGGCATCGTGCTCGGCTATGGCTTTTATTTATGGCCCACGTCATGGCAGCAATGGTTTCACCACCAAGTCATTTTATTTAACTACGCCATCGCCATTACCACGCTGGGATTTTGCGTTATGTTTTTGCGTTATCACAAAGACCGAGGCAAGCCGTATCGCGTGGCGATACGTTATTTGCAGCTTTTGCTGTTGCTGTGCGCGCTCAGCCTGTTTTTACCGGAGTTTTATAGCGCACCGATATTTTTTATGACCATGCCGGGGCTGTATATCATTTGCTTCTGGCTGATTTTCAAAAAGCTTATCAGTGGTTTTCGGTGGGCTAAGTATTACGTACTTTCGTGGTTTCCGTTGTTATGTGCCGCCGCCATCCAGCCGTTGGAATTGACTGGTGTTATTGAGTACAGCTATCTAACCCGTCACGCTTTTTTATTTGGCAGCTTAATTGAAATTACCCTGATGGCCCTGGCACTGGCCGATAGAGTACGCTATCAACGTAAGAAATCACTGTATTACGCCATTCATAATAGCCACAGTGGCTTACTAACCTACACCACGTTGATGCGCCGGATTGCGCAACTACAAAATCAACGTCGCAGTTTCACACTGTGCATCGTGCATATGGCGAACTTTCAAAACCTACAGAAGACCATTGGCATCGAAAGTAGCTCGCAACTGCTCAAAAGTATTGCAGCAACGCTCAGTGAACACGCTAAGGTGCTTCGCTGTTATCGCATTCACTCAAGCAGCAAAGAAACCGTGGCTGAGCTTAACAACGGCTGCTTAGCAGTGCTCAGCGCAGAGCCTGCGACAACACTCGAGCGTCAGCGACTGCCGCACTTGCTTAGCCAGTTACAGGCCGAGTTGAGTGTGGCTGATTTACGCCTTAAGCCTAGTTACATTCTTGCTACCGTCGCTGCTGAGCAAAGCTCACAGCCTTTTAAACAGCTAATAGAGCAAGCTTGCCAGTGCGTACAAAAAGCCCCTGCTGGCCGGCATCGTATATTCTCAGTGAATGACAACAGCGATGTCAGCCAGTTACAACGCGCCACTGCACTGCAGCAAGCCATGCACAACAATGAATTGTGCCTTTATTACCAGCCGCAGCTTAATCTGCAAACTCTGCAAGTATGCGGCGCTGAAGCGCTGCTGCGCTGGCCCCAACAACAAAGCCGTGATTTTACCGTTGAAGATATTATTCATTTGGCAGAGCAAACGGGGTTGATCAATCAGCTGACCCTGTGGATTCTTAATTGCGCTTGCAGAGATATCGCTGCGCAAGGATTGCTGTGGCAAGGGCAGCGTATATCTGTCAACCTCAGTGCCCGAGACATACATATTGCAGATTTTACCCACAAGCTTGCTGATATCCTTAATGAGCATGGGGTAGCCCCGACACAGCTGAAACTGGAACTGACAGAGTCAGCCCTTGTTGATGATCCAGAAGCGCTAAAAGCCCTCATTGCTAGGCTTGCTGAGTTGGGGGTCCACGTCGTGTTAGACGACTATGGTACTGGCTACTCATCGCTCGAGTATCTCGTTAAATACGCCTTCGCGGAGCTTAAAATTGATAAATACTTTGTTATGTCATTGGCGCATTCTCAACACCATCAAGCGATTGTAAACACGACTATTATGATGGCCCATAACCTTGGTTTAAAGGTCACTGCTGAGGGCGTTGAAACGCAAGAAATCGCTCACTTGCTACGCCATTATGGTGCGGATACGGCGCAAGGCTATTTGTATGCTAAACCCATGAATATTGCCGATTACAACGCATGGTTGCAGCAGCACAAGCAATGCAGCAACGACAGTCTAGCCTAGGTTTGCTACCATACGCGCTGACTTTTAACATTGGGGCGTTAAATGCTAGGCACACTAAATAAAATGAAAGCCGCGCTAAGTGATAGCGACGGCGTACATTACCAGCTACCTGTCGGTGACGAACTGCTGTCATTGAATGAGCTAATGGGTCAACCCATTACCTTAACTCACACCGGCAATATCTTTTGTAAAAACTGCGGCAAAAAAACCAAGAAGAGTTACTCACAAGGTCACTGCTTCGTATGTATGCGCAAGCTCGCTAGCTGTGACATGTGTATTATGAAGCCGGAAACCTGCCATTATGACCAAGGCACCTGCCGCGAGCCACAGTGGGGTGAGGAAAACTGTATGATCCCGCACTATGTCTACTTGGCTAACACCTCAGGGCTTAAAGTGGGTATTACTCGCCATACACAAATCCCCACTCGCTGGATAGATCAAGGCGCGACCGCTGCGCTGCCTATTTTTAAGGTGCAAACCCGCCTACAGTCTGGCTTAGTCGAGGTTGCTCTCGCTGATTTTATTGCCGATAAAACTAATTGGCGCAATATGCTTAAAGGCACGAGCGTCGATGTTGACTTAAAAGCGGCGCGCGATGAGTTAGTGCCACAAATACAGCACAAATTAGATGAGCTGGCTGAGCTCTTTGGAGCCACCGCTGTGGAACTGCTCGATGAAGAGGTGGTAGAAATTAACTACCCAGTACAAGATTATCCGAGCAAAGTCAGTTCCTTTAATTTTGATAAGAACCCTCAGGTCAGTGGTGTACTACAAGGAATTAAAGGCCAGTACTTAATTTTAGATACGGGTGTAATTAATATTCGCAAATTTGGTGCTTACGAAGTAGAAGTAGCGCACGGATAAACATAGCGGTTATTAAAGTCTGTGATACTGCAAGGTTCGCCAAGTAAAAAGCCTTGCACGTAATCACAGGCTAAGCCTTGTAAAAACAGGTGTTGGCAAGGCTTCTCCACCCCCTCGGCAACCACCAACAAGTTCAGACTAGAGGCCATGGCAATAATGGCACTGACAATTTCGCTATTGCCGTATTCATCCGGCACTTTAGCAATAAAGCTAGAATCAACCTTCAGCTTATCAATCGGTAACTTGGTCAAATAACTAAGCGCCGAATAGCCGGTGCCAAAGTCATCCAAAGCCACTTTTACTCCTAGTAATTTGAGCGCTAGCAATACTTCCCGTGCTTGGCTAAATGAGCTAATGAAGCTGCTTTCGGTAATTTCAATTTCCAGTTGCTCGGCACTCACTCCATGCTCATTGATAGCCGCAGTTACGGTATCGACTAAATCATGGTGACATAAATGCGCCGCTGACAAGTTAATTGATAAAGTGCCACTAAAGTGTGTGTGCTGTTGCCACTGGGCAAGCAGCGCGCAGCTTCGAGTGATCACCCATTTATCAATATCAATGATCAATCCCAGCTCCTCGGCCAAAGGAATGAACTGCCCCGGTGCCACCATGCCCAGTTGCGGGTCTTGCCATCGCAGTAAAGCCTCAGCACCACACAACTGCGTTGTTTGGCAATCGACAATAGGCTGTAAAAACAATTCAAACTCATCATTGACCAGCGCCTGTTTAATTCGACTGCTCATGGTTAGGCGCTCCAAAGAGCGGGCATTCATGGTCGCTTTAAACAGCTGATAAGAGTTTCTACCTAAGTCTTTAGAGCGATACATCGCGACATCAGCATGCTTTAGCAAGGTTTCCATGCTCTCACCATCATCAGGGTAAATAGCAATACCTATTGATGTAGTAATGGTGATGGCTTGGCCTGCCAACGAAAAGGAGGGCTTAAACTGAGCCAACACTTTCTCTGCACAGGCGATCACCTCATCGATATCCGCTACCTCGTTAAGCAGTAAGGTAAACTCATCGCCCCCCAAACGTGCTAGGGTATCGCCACTGCGCACACAGCGTTGTAATCGCTTCGCCACTTGCTTTAGCAGCTCATCGCCAACACTATGACCAAGGCTGTCATTGACGCCTTTAAAGTGGTCTAAGTCGATAAACATAATGGCTAAGCGCTGATGTTGCCGCTGACCATGCGCAAGAGCGACACTGAGCCGGTCTTTAAACAAGCGTCGATTCGGCAGCCCAGTCAGGTCATCAAAATAAGCAAGCTTTGTGATTTTACGCTCCGATGCTTTGCGCTCAGTTATATCGGTAAAGATCCCCGCATAGACTAAATCGCTGTCTTGCTTATCTTTAATCTCAATGATGGTGAGCCATTCGACATAGGTGTCACCGTCTTTACGGCGATTACAAATCTCGCCTTGCCATACCCCCTGCTGCGATAAACTCTGCCACATCGCCTGGTAAAAACTGCGGTCATGAGTGCCAGAGCTCAATATTCGCGGGGTCTTGCCTAGTACTTCTTCAGCACTGTAACCAGTTAGTCGAGTAAAAGCAGGGTTAACTTGTAAAATCGTTCCCTGAGCATCGGTGATCATGATGCCATCTAGAGAAGCGGCAATAATCTTATTCGCTAAATACAAATCTTTTTGCGAGGCCTGCAACGCACAATCGCGCTCAGCCAATACCGCTTCCAATTCACTTAAATAAGCAGACTCAATTTCGGTATTGATATGCTTGAGGGTGAGCACCCCCTTTACTCGCTGCGACTCTTTGCTCGCTGTGACAAGCAAATGACGAATACCATGTTGGTGCAATAACCGATAAGCATGCAATAAGGTATCTTCACAACTCACAGTGACCAGTTCTTTACTGGCAAAGGGCCAACAGCATTGCTCTTGTGCCGCGAGCATCATTTCCAGCACATCCGTAGCAGTAATAATACCCACGTGCTGTTGCTGCTCCACCAGCACCGCATGGGTATTCGATTTCGCCATGTGTTGGGCTACGACACGAGCATTGTCGCTGCCTTGCACTTTGGGCACACGGTGATCAAAATGATCGCCAATCAATTTTAGATTAAGGTAATGATCCAACCCCTGATTGCCGACAATATCAGCCAATGACAACAGCCCTAAGGGGGTATCGTCGTCAGCAACCACAATTAAGTGACGAATCGCCAAGGTTGCACATTTATTGGCGGCGTCATTAAGCGCACTATCATCACTAATCGTATGCACTGGAGTCGACATTAAGGTACGAATGGGTTGGCGTAAAACATCACCATTGTGGGCTTGCGCACGAACACAATCCGACTCAGTCCAAATTCCGATCACCTTATTTTTATCACGAATGGCAATCGCACTGACATTGTGGGTGCGCATGAGCTTGATAACAGCAATGGCTGGCTGGTGAGGCATACAAAAGTGCAACGCCGATAGCTTGGCGTCTTTTACTTTGTAGTCACGAGTGCTCAGTTGCATAGCCATTCCTAGAGGTTGTAACATGGCTATACTAGACAATCACTGCATTGCACAATTTGACATAAAACAAAAAATGACCAACTTTCACTTTCCCGTTCTGGCCGTTGAAGCCGCTCACCTAACCCGTTGTGATAGCGCCAGCGAACTGGCACACCTTTGCAACAGTGCTCAGGTGCTGTTTATTGTTGATGCTCACCAGCAGTATTTTGATGTGTCCGGGCAGCGCATTGAGCGCCAGTGGCCGATGTTACAGCAGGCGTTAAAAGCTTACCTGATTGGCGAAGGCGAATGTTGTGTTAGCAAGCTAAGGCTTGGTGATGAAAGCCAAGTGTGGAAGTTCGTCGATTAACCCAGCTGGCCTCGTAGATAATGCTCAACGCTGCGAGATAAAGCAGAGAGGTGATAACCCCCTTCTAAAAAAGACACCACCCCTTTCACGTCATGAGTTTGTGCAAACTCACTAATGCATTGACTAAACCAGCCGTAATCTTGCTCGACAAATTTCAGCGCCGACATATCATCTTCTAAATGCGCATCAAAGCCCGCAGAGACGAAGATAAGCTGGGGTTTAAATTCTTGCAGCCTTGGCAGCCACTGCTGCGCAACCACTTCGCGCAATGCTTGGCCATCACTGGCAGGCGGCAGTGGTGATTGCACTAGGTTATCGCGCGCGATGAGTTCGGGGTCTGGGTATAAAGGGCGTTGGAACAGCGAGCACAACAACACCGAATCGTCGTCGCTAAAAATACTCTGGGTACCATCACCATGGTGAACATCAATATCCAATACCGCTATACGTTCAATACCCAGTGACTGCGCATAGCGTACAGCGATTGCCAGATTATTGAAAATACAAAACCCGGCGCTGCGATCTTCACTGGCATGATGCCCCGGTGGACGCACCGCGCAAAAACCAGCATCGATATGCCCGGCGAGAATTTCGTCTACCGCCGTGAGTCCAGCGCCGACTGCTCGCTCAATAGCATGAAGGGTTTGTGGACATAGACGCGTATCGCCATCTAAATCGGCGTAGCCAATATCAGGTATGCGCTGCTCTACCTCATGCACTAAGCGCTCACTGTGAACCCGCAGATAATCTTGACGTTGCGCCCCACGTGCTTGCAGCTGCCGCACTTCTAAATCCAGGCTGCTAGCAAGTAAACGATCAGAGATAACATCAAGGCGCTCCGGTGACTCAGGATGTTCACTGCCCATTTCGTGGCGGCGACATGCGGGGTGAGTTATAACAGCGATTCGAGACATAAGCGGTCTAGGCAATTACATGGAGCCTATATAGTAAACGAGCTCGCATCAATGCGCTTTTCTCCTTTAGTCTTATAATGAACAAGGCACCCTTAGGTGCCTTGTTATCACGGTTTTACTGCTCTGTGGCTCGTAAATCTAAATTACGGAAGTCGAAGCTAAAGTCTGTCACCTGTGGTGCCACCGCACGCATAGAGGCTGACTTTAGGTTGTTATCGCTACCCATGGTAAATTCGATAAAAGCATCGGCTTCAAGCAATGGCTCGTCCCACTTAACGATAAAGGTGTTGCCACTGTGATGCTTGAGCTGCCCTTTTAAGCGTTTAGTATGGGTAAAATCGATACGCAACGTGCCGCTTACTTCTTCGATAATCACATCGCCGTACCAAGCATCGCGCAAAGTGCCGGTATAATAATGATTAGGCAATGCCTGTTGGTAATCTTCCACCATGGCTGGTTTAGCTGAAGCATAGGCTTTTTCCTTGCGGCTAAAGTGCTGTTCAGCGTAAATTTCGACCCAGTCTTTATCTTCTAGCTCCAGCGCTTGCTCAAAAATTTCCTCGGTCACCGCTGATAAAGCCGAAAACGCCTGCTGGTTTGATAACACCACAACACCGAGCTTTTCTTCAGGGATCAAAGAAACCTGAGAGACCATGCCAAGAATGCCGCCACCATGGCCAACACGCTTGTAACCGTGATAGTCAACAATCGACCACCCTAAACCATACCCACTGAATTGACGGCGCGAGTCGGCAAAAGCTTTTTTCGACACGGCGCGGTTAATATGCGGTAACCACATCTCACGTTGCTGCTTTTCACTGAAAAGTTGCTCGCCATTAGCCATTGTGCCGCCATTGAGCTGAGTATTTAACCACGAGCTCATCTCTTCAACATTGGAAGCTATGGCGCCAGCACCACGGAAGTCTTCAAGGTAGTTGACGAAAAACGGGTGCAGCTTGCCATCTAAGGGAATGTGCCCGGTAGCATAGTTAGTATTATCTGGTGCAATACGCGAGAACCCGGCGCGTGAGCGGGTCATCTCAAGCGGTGTGAGAATCTTCTTTTCAATATAATCTTGCCAACTCATACCACTGACTCGCGCCACTACTTCACCGGCGGTCACGAACATTAAGTTGTTGTAGGCATATTGACTACGAAAGCTCGACTTTGGTTTTAAATGCTTTAGCCCGGCGAGAATATCCGCCACCGATTTATTGGTGTCTGGCCAAATCATTAAGTCGCCCTGCCCGAGCCCCAACCCGCTACGGTGACTCAACAGGTCGCGAATAGTCATATGCGCCGATGCATAAGGATCGTGCAAACGAAACTCCGGCAGATGTGTCTGCACCTTATCATCCCAGTCCAACTTGCCTTCATCTACCAGCATTGCGAGCGCCGCACTGGTAAAAGCTTTAGTATTAGAGGCAATGCCAAACAAGGTCTCACTAGTCACTGGCTCTTGGCTTTGAATATGGCGCACACCAAAACCCTGGGCATACACCACTTCGCCATCTTCGACGACGGCCACAGCCATACCCGGCACATCAAATCGGGCCATAGAGTGCTCAATAGCGGCGGTTATTTTATCTTTATCAAGTGCTGCCGAGGCCGAATTAGGTAGGTGCAGAGCGGCGAATAGCGCACTCGAAGCTAACAATGTTTTCAGTTTCATTTTTGTTCCTTGTTATACATCTGTGTTTCCCGTAAATGCCGTTCGCGATTTAAATCCTCTACGCTGGCCCTGGTTTTAATAGCGTTCACATAATGCTCCGGTAGTTGAGCTTCACGGGCGCCGTAATACACATGCTGAACATACCAATCAAACGGCAGCGCAACTTTATCTAAGGTATTGGCAATGTAACAAAACACCTGCACGTGTTCATTGCTGTCGATAAGAGTGACCGTGCGAGTTTCAATGTCATAACGCGGCCCTTCGATATCGTGCAAAATACCTTGTTCGTGATCACTTAATTGCCACACAACCCCATACACGGATTCATCGTCACTGGGATGAATCGTACATTTTCCAGAACCATCCAGACTGAGCATATCAAAATCAAGACGGTGGCCTTTGAGTTCTGCTACGCCAATGCGCTCAGCCCCTGGCAGGCGAGCGCGAATACGGTGAAGTGACATATTTGAGCCAAAGGCAAAATAAAACTGTGTCATAAAAGCACCACTTGTGTCGCTAATAGTAGAAGTACTACGCCGATGGCACGGTCAAACCAAAACCCCTTAGCAAGGAAGAATGTGCGCACCCGTGCTCGTGTCAGCATAATGGATAAAAAAGAAAACCACGCCCAAGTCGCCAGTGCCATATAGAGCCCGTAGCCCAGTTGCACCCATTTGGGCGTGTCGATTGAGATCACTAGGGTAAATAACGATAAAAAAAACAGCGTTGCCTTGGGGTTTAACGCATTGGTTAAAAAACCACGGCGAAAGGCCACTATAAATGACTCTGTAGGCTGCGTGGTAGTAGGGTGAACTTGCTCAACTTGCCCCGGTTTCGCGTGACGTAAAGCCTGAATACCCATGTATGCCAAATAGGCGGCTGCCATGTATTTAAGTAAATTAAATAAATCAGGTGCCTGCGAGATAAGTAATGCCACACCTACGAGGCAGTAAATAATGTGTACGAGAATACCCGCGCCCACCCCAGCGCTGGTAATAAGTGCATTATCGAGACCAAAACGCACACTTTGACGCAGTACTACGGCAAAGTCAGGACCGGGACTGGCAACGGCAAAGAAGTGGGCACTGGCAATCGCTAAAAATTCCGGCCAATAGCTCATACTTGCTCCTTGCTCAGCAAGGATAGCAACATCGGGTTCGGACTATGATTGGCCAGTGTGCTGATAATCTTATGCGCTTTTTTATAATAACTGCGCAAGTGTCCTTTCAAGTGTGCGGTGCCTTGCTTTTCCCCTTTGATAAAACAAAATAACGCCAGTAAAAACACATGTTGCTGCTCAGAAAGTTCACTGGCGCGATTAGCGTAGGGGTTATAACACTTGCCACAGCCGCCACGGAACTGATAGACGGTGTTGCTAAGCATCACGCCAAAACCAAAGAAGCTGGCCACTACCTCAGTAGCGGCACCTATCATGGCTTCGCCACCTGGTGGCAATACCCCACGCTGATAAATCATAATGCGTGCAAATGCTTGTGCATAACTGGCGATTAAGTCTTGAGGTTGATTAATTTGCTGCGGGTTATAAGACACAAAGATCGCATGACTGTGCTCAACACAGTGCGCTTGCTCGCCTCGTAAAGTACCACTGAAACGCATCAGCGGAAATTGCTGCTCTGGCATCTGCCCTGGACCGAGTAATTGAATAGGCCAATTTTGCAAGCCACTGTGCGCTTTGACTTGGGCAAACACTTGCGCCGCCATTTGCTCTGTACTGCTACTTTGCCCCTGGAAAAATTCATTACTAGGCTGCACCAAGCGACTGTGATTGCGAAAGTAATCCGCATCAAAATGTTCGAAGGCCCATAAAAAGGCATCAAGCAGCCACTGCTGTTCGCTCTCGGTCAGTAACGGCGAGGGTTTTAACCAACTTAACATGTAATTTTTTATTGCAACTTATGTCGTTAACTGCAAGCATATCAACTTGGGTAAAAAATGATAGCCATCAGCGATATGGCTCAGCTATCGATGTCACACTAACGCTCAAGGAGAGCCCTTATGATCACTCGCTCGTTGTTGTTAGCCACGACCCTATTTAGCAGCGTTGCTGCCGCCGATGTAACCGTGACCCTTTATGGCGGTCAATCATTTAGTCAAAGCTTAGAAACCAAAGAAGGCGCCGATATCGACCTTGAAGATGCCAATCACTTTGCTTTTAGTATCGATAGGACCATTACCGATGCTCGCTATGGCTTTTATTACTCAGCCAACAAGAGCGATATTCAAGGGAATAATGAGCGCCAAGTAAATATTCAACACTATATGTTTCAAAGTGCCGTAGAGTATCCCCTAGCGAGCTCGACAACGGGTTACTTTGGGGCCCAAATTGGCGCCGCGAATGTCGACCCCGAATGGTTAAGCAGCGATACCTACTTTGCCACCGGGTTATTCACTGGCGCTGGCTATCATGTCACCGACAACGCTCAGCTTATGTTCGAGGTGCGCTGGTTAGCGACCATTATTAATAATGACAGCGACTTTAATTGCACCATTAGCAACGATCCAAATGATCAATGCCTCTGGCATTTTGATGGAGATGTGCTAAACCAATTCAATACCAGCTTGGCATTTAGTATGCGATTTTAACGAGTTCAGCCATGCCACACATTGTTGTAGAACACTCAGAAGATTTGCCTGTACTCCCCCAGGTACTGGTAGAAAAAGTACACCAAGCCACCTTTTCCAGTGGCCTCTTTGAATTAGATGCGATTAAGACGCGAGCCATCGCCTATCGCCATTATCAACTTGGCGAAAACAAAGAAGGCTTCATTCACATCTGTGCTTACATTATGGCGGGACGCTCGCCCATGCAGAAACAGCAACTCAGCAATCACTTATTAGAGTGTCTGCGCACTTATTGTCGCGAATCAGATTGTCTCAGCGTCGATGTGCGTGATCTTGAGCCAGATATATACTGTAAAGGGTAATACGGACCAAGACAGGTGAGGCGAGTATTCGGTTCTCGTCTTACCTTTGGCCGTTAGCGATATACCATAATGTCAATTTGCGGGTCTTTATAGGCACTGTACAGCAGCCAATTCTTGTGCGGCACAAAGCTCATTCCCAAATTACGAGAGAAGCCGCGCTCTTGCACCCTGATCACATCGGTCACCTTATTCGTGGCCATATCATAGCGACTAATACGATAATCGGCGCGATTAACTTTAAAGAAGTACACCTTTTCATTGTGATAATGCCATCCGTAGGCGCCCGACAAGAGCACCTCCTTGGTCAGCGGTGCCGAGGTGCCATCGCTTAAGTTAAGTAAGTACAATCGCTTACCTTGAGGTTTGGCGTATATCAAGGTCTGCTCATCCATCGCCATAGCATAAGCGCCGCCATCTTGAGTCAGCGCCTGCACGCTCAGGGTGTTCAAATCAATACTATAAAGTTGCTTCTGGTCAGAAACATAAAGGTGATGGTTGTCTAAAGACCACGTAGGACGCCCAAAATAATTAAGCGACACCTCTAGCTGCTGAGCGCGGCCACTGTGCATATCATAGATATACAAATGATTACTGTGTTCACTGAAGGCATTAAAAGCAATATAACGGCCATCATGAGACCAGCTCGGGTCCTCTGCGGTCATCTGCAAATGTGTCAGTTGGCGGCGATTGCTGCCGTCGACATCGGCACTCCATAGCTCATCAAAGCCTGACTCATTGGAGACAAACACTATTTTTTTGGCTTGTTCGCTGTATGCGGGGTAGCGCACACTGTGCTCACCTAGCAGCAAGGGGAAAGGAGTTGAGGCCACATCGGCATCTAGACTTAATCTCACTATCGATTTAGGAATGCGCCAACGGTGGTAATACAAGGCACCATCTGGCCCATAATGCGGATAGCTAAAGCCAGGCAAATCGAGGGCTTGTAACTGTCCACTGGGCAAATGCAAGTGATAACCTTGACGACGCCCTTGTTCAATAACAGAAAATGTAAGCCGAGATAATAAAGGATGCCATGCCACACCACGCACATCGAGAAAGCCTGATGTAAGTTGCTGTTGCTCGCCGCTGGTGGCATTGATCAAGACTAACTCTTCATGGCCTGAGTCATAGTTGCGGCTAACCACCACCTGCGAGGCATCCGGCGATAAAGCTAATGCTTCATCACGAAACTGGCAAGGCTCATGGGTGCAGCTCAAAGGCCGTTTGCTACCGGTGCGCAAATCACGCAAATAAGCAATGTTAGTAGTACCGTCGGCACTCAAGCCGATATACGCTAATGTGTGACCATCTTTCGAGATAGCAACATCAGCACTGCCTTTACTTAAACACTCATCCAGTATCTGCACCTTATTATTAAGCAAAGAATGTTGCACCACTTGGCAGCCGATATCCTTACCCTTACGGTAGTAAAATAATGAATGCATATCAGCGCTAAATACCCCACGACTTTCACGATACGGGCTTTGCGTAATTGCCTGCGCACTTTGCTCCGGTGCTAATAAGCTTTGTTTGTAAAGGTTGGTGGGTTGGCCAAGGCGGCGCCACGAGTACAACAGCCATTGACCATCGGGTGATACACTGGGGAAGAGTTCACGCCCTAACTCATCGGTGATTTTAGTGCTACTCGCCTGTGCTATTTTGGTTGCCGGTTGCGGCCACCAGAGAAAAATGATCGCAGACAGAGCCATAACCCCCAAGAAAATCAAAGCGAACGAGCGTTTAAGCGGTTTTGTCTGTGCTTGCTTAGGCTCTTGTGCCTGCGGCGAAATACATAAGCGATAACCCGTTTTGCGCAATGTTTCAATGTATTCATGCTGTGCATCGCATTGTTTAAAGGCACTACGCAGGTGCCAGATAGCATTAGTGAGTGCTTTTTTGCCTACATAGGCGTTGCCCTGCCAAATATGCGCAATTAACTCGTCACGACTGACAGGCTCAGGATAGCGATCGGCTAGATAGCATAATAATTCCATGAATTTGGGCTGCAATGCATGACTATTCTGCCCACATGTAATAATGCAACGGCTTACATCTATATGACACGCACCTATTAAAAATTCCTTGCCAAACTGCACTAATTCTATACAACCCAAAAAGCCAACATATCCACTTTTGCAGTCTACAGTGATTCACTTTAGTTAACCAAGCCGTTTGCGATAAAGGGTCGAGGAATAAAATTAAACATATGATTTTTAAGGAATAGATATTTAATAGATATAAAAAAGGTTGATAAAAGAGGCTCCCTTGTTTGCTAGTTGTCAGCAATCAAATTACAACGGTTACATGTAATTAACCACTGTAATATTACACGTAATTAAAGACCCATCGCTGCCGCGCAGGCAAACTGATTTCCCCCCAGTTATTGGTTTAAAACGCTGCGGCAGCACCTCGAATATAATAATAAAGGGAACAATCGTGTCTTACTCCAAAACCCCACTCAAAAAGTGTCTAGTCGCGGCAGCAATTAGCGCCTGTTTTAGCAGCTATGCAGTGGCTAACGAGCAACAAGTAGCGCGACAAAATAACGCTGCGCCCGCCACCGTTGAACAGCCAGAAGAAGTTGAAAAAATCATCGTCACTGGGTCACGACTACGTCGTACCAATTTTGACACGCCTTCACCCATTGTCAGCGTCGGTAAAGACGAACTAAACGACACTGGGCTTGGCTCATTATCTGAGATATTAGTCGATCAAATACCCGCGATCAGTGAATCATTCAGTAACACCAACAGCCAATCTAGTGTACAAAATACCGGATTATCCACCATAAACCTACGAGACTTAGGCACTGACCGCACCTTAACCCTGATCGATGGCCGTCGCGTTGTCTCCAACAGCTACAGCGGCAACTATATCAGTCTGGGCACCATACCTTCTGGCATGGTGCAACGTGTTGAAGTCATTTCCGGTGGTGCTTCAGCTGTCTACGGCTCTGATGCCATAGCCGGGGTGGTTAACATCATCACCCAAACAGATAAACTCGGCAGCGAAATTAAAGTGCGCGGCGGCACAACGCCTGAAGGCGGGGGCGACGAGTTTACCCTAGATGCCGAGCATGGCTTTACTTTTGCTGATGGCCAAGGCTACGGCTTTTTTAGCGCCACATGGGATCGTCAATTTGGCATTAATTGGGAGGACCGTGACCGAGCATCTATTGAGGCCAGTTATGATTACCTCGCCAGTAAAATGTGTAATGCCATGAACACCATCGATGGTGACCAATGTATGCGTGACATCACTCAAGCCGATTGGCGAGAGCGCAGCGATGGTACCTATGGCGGGGTATTCGAAGAAGGGTTAGATGCCGCTGACGGAGGCTACTACTACACCGCTGATGGCTTACAAAGTGGCTGGAATGAAGAGCGCGATGGTATCAACTATGAGATGTTCGATAAGATTAAGGTCCCCAATGATCGCTTCGCTGCCGCCTTTAAACTTGATTACGATTTGAATGACAGTGTTCGCGGCTATGCACAAGTGCAATACAGCAAAACTGGTTCCCGCAATGTGAAGTCGCCAGAGGACGAATATGAAGGCGCAGATGCACTCATTCTCGACCCATTAACGGGCGCTGCGGGTGAAATTAGCCCAGGATATATTGAGCTTGATAACCCCTTCTTGCCCGATGAAATTCGCGATAATGCGAAAGGCCGTGTCAACTGGGACCGCCGCTTTGCCGAAGTCGGCCCTGTGACCACAGATAATAGCCGAGAAACGATTCGTAGCTGGGCAGGCTTAAAAGGCACGGCCTTTAATGATGAGTGGGACTGGGATGTTTCGGTAGGCTATGGCACCTTTGAGCAAAAACAAAAGCGCCTTAATGAGCTAAATACCGTGCGTGTACGCCAAGCCCTCGCCTCTGAGCGTCTGGCTGATGGCACGGTGCAATGTAAAGATGCCGATGCACGAGCCGAGGGCTGTGTACCGCTGAATATTTTCGGTATTGGCTCGATTACACCAGAGATGGCAGATTGGATCCGGGCCACTCCCGTGATCACCACAGATATTACTCAGCTTAACGTGCAAGGCTATATGACGGGCGATCTATTCGAGATGCCCGCTGGCCCAGTGGCGACTGCTTTTGGCTTTGAGTATCGCCGCGATACCCAAGATGTGATCACCAATAAGGAACAGCGATATGGCGGCGTAACCTTTAACGTTGTGCCGACCTTCTCAGGTGATATGGATATTTATGAAGCCTTTGCCGAGGCCTCCATACCCGTGTTAAAAGGCGCAACTTTAGCGAAATCTTTGGATTTAGAAACCTCGCTACGCATTGCCAACTATAGCCCAGAAGGCATAGATACCATGGCGAGTTACCGCGCAGGGTTTAGCTGGGTGCCAGCCTCAGGTTATATGGTTCGTGCCAACTACTCTCGAGCACAACGAGCTCCGAACATTACTGAGCTAATGTCGCCACCACGCGGTGACTTTGACAGCTTCAGCGATATTTGTGATGGCGTAACAGCAACCTCCACAGAGCTTGGTCATGATGCCTGTCGCCAAGAAGCGGGAATTGCCCAAGCGATTGCAAACGAAGGCGTGTTTGAAGATGAAAACAGCGGCTACTCACCTAACACCGGTAACAAACTGCTCAAAGAAGAAACCGCCGACACCTACACGTTAGGGTTAACCGTACAGCCGGATTTCGCGCCAAATTTAGGCATGTCGTTCGATTATTATGATATTCAAATCAGTGACTCCATCGAACAAATTGGCAATGAAGATATTCTTGAAGAGTGCTACGCTTCTGCTGCTGTGCCCTTTGGTGAAAATAATAGTTTCTGTGGTGACATTACCCGTGACAGTGATGGTCAAATCACACAAATTTTGCAGCGTGTATTTAACCTTAGCGAAACCCGTACTCGGGGCTATGACATTGCCATCAACTACCGTTACGACTTGCCCGAGTACGGTAGTCTGCGCTTAAAGCTCGATTGGAACCACGTCACCGAGTACAGCATTACCTATGAAGGTAACGACGGCACGGTGGTCAATCGCTACGATGGCGAGCTAGATTCTGGCATTTTTACCGACAAAGCTCGCGCTTCACTCACTTGGTCTTATGAAGACTTACGAGTACGTTGGACCACCAAGTACAAAAGCGACATCGTTGATAGCCATGACCGCGTTGAAGACATGCGCGAACTCTTTGCCGAGAATGCCGCAAGTTGTGCCGCCGGCGATGATAGCTGTGTCGAAAACCCAGAGCAGCCAAAATATTTATATTACCCCTCTTATATCACCCATGATATCTCGCTTTCTTATAACCTCGCATTGCAAGGGGAGCAGGACGTGCGCCTATTTGCTGGGGTAAATAATATTTTTGACGACCAAGGCCCGTTTATTCCTTACACAGGCGATAATGTCGAGCATGGCGTCGGCAACTTTGATAGTGAATATGGCGGTGGTGTCGGCCGGTTTGTCTATCTTGGAGCCCAATACAGCTTCTAAACGAGTAGGCTCATCCCCTACCTTGTTGACTAAAGCCTCTCAATGAGAGGCTTTTTTATGGCTGGCGATAAAGCTGCCAAGCATTATCATGCATAAGTTTGTGCTTTTGCGGCAACACCATATCGGCGTACCCCTGCCACACCTGATGGTAACTTTGCTGCATTAAACACAGGGGAAAGTTACTGGCGAGCATCACTCGCTCAGCGCCCAACGCGTTAATACAACACCTAATAACCTGCTGCTGCCACTGCACTGACTTATGCGGATACAACATTTCCCAGCCGCTGCATTTGATCAAGATGTTGTCACAGCTGCGCAATAGCGCTAGGTTGTCTTGCCATAATGACCACCCATCCACACTCACCAAGCCACAATGATTAATGACTATGTTGATAGTCGGCACAGCAATGGCCAACTCAATAAGACGTTTACACAATTGGCTATCAGCAAGTGTAAATTGCGCCTCAAAAATAAGCCCTTGCTCAGCTAACAGCGCGGCGTTGTCGATGCAATGGGGGTTAAGTAATCGCGCTCCATCTGCGCCTTCGGTGATATCACGAATACCACGCAATAGGGGGTGTTGTAACTTAGCTAATGCTTCAGCAAAATCAGCAGGGGCCAGGTCAATCGCGGCATGACTAATGGCGGCCCCAGTAAATTCCGTGGCAGCCAACCACTGTAGCTCTCGAGCGGGTTCAGCATTGTCAAAACCGGCTTCAATATGCACCGCGCCGCAGTGTTGCAACGGCTCCTTAAGGTGCAAATCCTGTTGCTTAAAATTGCGCGTAATAGCCTGTTTTTGCGGCCAAAATGGCGGTCCTTTGCGCCTTAACCAGTGATAATCACCCCGGCTAAGGTCAAACAAGTGCACATGAGGGTCAAACAGGCGTTGCGACATTTACTGGGCCGTGTAACCACCGTCGATCACCTGCAGTGATCCGGTGATAAACCCAGCTTCATCGCTGGCTAAAAATGCCACTAGGCTCGCCACTTCATGGGCTTGCCCGAGTCGCCCCAACGGCTGCATCGCTGACTCCTGCGCCACCACTTCTTCTTTGTTAGCGCCACTACGCTGGCAGTAGTTGTCGATGGCATTGTGGAACAATGGCGTTTCTATGGTACCTGGACACACCGCATTGGCCCGAATGCCAAACTCGGCGTAATCCAGTGCTGTGGTTTTCGCCATCGAAGCCAATGCAGATTTCGATAGGCTGTAGGCGAAGGAGTTGCGCTTACCCACCAGTGCTTGGTCAGAAGAAATATAAACAATCGCCCCTTTATTAGCGCTGCGCATACTGGGCAGCACGGCTTGGGTCGCCGCATAAGCACCTTTTATGTTGAGCGCGATAACCTCATCCAGCAGCGCTTCATCGGTCTGCTCTATGGTGGCGCTGCGATGAATTCCCGCATTGCATACCAACACATCAACCCCTTGCTCACGCTCGCATATCTCTGCAATGATCGCTTTTACACTAGGCACATCGCGCATATCACAATGGCGATACTCGCCTTGCTCCGACGTGACAATATCCAAGTTATAGACGCGATACCCTTGCGCTAATAACTTTTCGACAATGGCCAGACCAATTCCTTTACTACCACCGGTTACAATAGCGATTTCACTCATATTCATTTACGCCTTGATGTACTGTAATCCCCATACTAGCATCAGCGCCAAATAAAAATATAGGAATTGAGATTATGACCTTTCGTATTGATATGAAAGTACGCGATTACGAATGTGATATTCAAGGAATTGTTAACAACAGTGTTTATTTCAACTACTTAGAGCATGCTCGTCACGAGTTTTTACTCGCTCAAGGGGTTGATTTTGCTGCGCTTGCGAGAGATAAAATTAACTTGGTGGTGCTGCGCAGCGAGCTGGATTACAAAGCATCGCTTATGCCAGGGGATCATTTCTACGTTACCGTAGAGGTTGTGCGCGAAAGCCGCTTAAAATTTGCTTTTGTGCAAAATGTTTATCGCAGTGCTGACGACAAAGTCGCCCTACAAGCCAAAGTGATAGGGACGGCGGTGAATGCCAAAGGGCGCCCTTTTGTTGCCAAAGAACTGGAAACGCTAATCGCTTAAGGTGTGGTGCGCTTGAAGGTGAGCACATGCTCGCCGCTCAGCGTCATTTGACGCTCGCCAAGGCGCACAATCGGCGCTGACTTCAACGTCGCCAATAGTGCTTGCTCTGTGCCTGTCAGTGCGGTGTTACATTGTTTATAGGTCATTCCCAGATTAGTGACTTCTAAGCGTTGCTCGCGAATATTGCTGGCGGCAAAGAAGTCATTACAACCGGAAAAGCCATTTAGCTGCAAAGCATCAATAAAGCTGAGTGAGGCTTGATGATGGCGCACATCTTGACCATCAACCGACATAAGCTGCCAGTCATGGTACTTCGCTGCATCCGCTAGCTGCTCGTCAGTTGATGCACAACCGCTCAACGCTAAAACCATAGCCATCGCAAAGACTTGTTTTGCTCTCACCTATTACACCTTACGCTTATTCTTAGCCACGTCCGTAGTGGGTATTAACTATCGCGCTAATGCTAATGCAAAGCAACGTATAATGCACTGCTTTAACTAAAAGAAAGCGATATAAATCATAAGAGTTAACTTTCTTTTTACAGTCTTACACGCTTTGATATAAAGTTACTTACAGGCTAACACTAAGGCGAAACTCCATGATCATTAAACATTCTTTTCGAACGGCTTTATGTGCCGCTATCATAGCTACCTTAAGTGGCTGTGGGGGTGGCAGTGACGATACTACATCCCCAGGCCCTAGCCCCGATACAGGTTGGGTAGCCGGTGTTTTTGCTGACTCCGAACAATTCAAAGGCCAATGCGCTGCGCTAGACCAAAAGTACTGGCTGCGCTCATGGAGTAATGAAACTTACCTCTGGTACGATGAAATTGAAGACCGCGATCCCGCGTCCATCACCGATGTCATTGACTACTTCAATGTACTGAAAACGAATGACGTCACCGCGTCCGGTGCGCCCAAAGATAACTTTCACTTTAGCCTGCCCACCGATGAATGGGAGCAACAACAGCAAAGTGGCAGTGTGTTAGGCTATGGTTTTAACTTTCGCGTTGTCAAGGCGACTCCTCCGCGCGAGGTCGTGGTGACCTACAGCGAGCCGAATACTGATGCGAGCACCCAAGGCATTGAGCGAGGTTGGCAAATCGCCGCTGTAAATGGCGTGGATGTTGTCAATAGCGACAATGTCGACGCCATTAACGCCGCCTTATTCCCCACGCAAACAGGAGTTGAAACACAGTTTACCTTCACCCTGCGCGGCTCCAACCAGCAACAGCGTATTACCTTAGATTCGGCGCAATTCATCCAAGACCCAGTAATGAAGGTGGGCACACTCAGTACCGGGACTGGCAATGTTGGTTATATGCAGTTTAATGATCACAATGCACCTGCCGAGCGTCAGCTGGTTGATGCGGTTAATCAACTCGCCAGCGCCAATATTTCTGACTTGGTGGTTGATATGCGCTACAACGGTGGTGGCTTTCTCGCCATGGCGGCTCAACTTGGGTATATGATTGCAGGTAGCAATAACACCAATGGGGTGATATTCGAGCAAACTATTTTTAATGATAAAAACCCAGACACAAACCCGGTAACTGGCGATCCCTTAACCCCCTTTCCTTTTATTGACGAATACATTGGCTTCGATCCCGACTCCGGCATCAGTGCGGGCACAGCCTTGCCAAGTCTTAATTTGAACCGTGTATTTGTGCTCACCACCGGCATTACATGCTCCGCCAGCGAAGCGTTAATTAACGGCTTACGGGGTATCCCCGATAGCCGTAACTTTGAGGTGGTGCTCATTGGCGATGGCACCTGTGGCAAGCCTTATGGCTTTTACCCTACCGATAATTGCGACACCACCTTTTTCACCATTCAATTTACTGGCGTCAATGACAAAGGGTTTGGTGAATATGCCGATGGCTTTGCGCCGCAGAATATTACTAATACCGAGCGCGCGCCAGTGCTTGTGCAAGGCTGCGCTGTAGCCGATGACTTTAATCATTTACTCGGCGATCGTAATGAGGCCTTACTCAGTGCAGCTCTTGGCTACCGCGCGACCGGTAACTGCCCTGCAGCAAGTACTTTAGCTGGCTTAAAAGGTTATGCTGTTAGCAATGCTGCGGCTAATTCAGGAGCAGCTGCCATCGGCGACAACCGCACGCACAGCAAGTTGCAAAACAACCGGATAATGACGCCAGTGATAAAGGACTAACGGCTATGACTCTTAAAAAAATCACAACTCTGTTGGCGTCAATGCTGTTTATCACCAGTACCGGTTGCAATAGCACCAGCGACTCGCAGCTCAAGCAAACCCTACTGGTCAATGCCGCAGACGAGCAAGTCGCTGAGATTATCAGTCGCATCCTTGACGCTGATAAGGTGCGCCTCAGTGGCGGCGTGTTCACTCAGCAAAGCTCATTGGTACTAAGCCATCCCAATGTGGTCGATAGCCAAGGCAACCCTATCATGGGCAAACAAATCACCATGCCCGATCGCTTTATGCTTATGCGCGATGAAGACCAGTGTTATATCCATCACCTTAATAGCGACACCCTAGTCGCGGCGCCACAGCTGCAATGCCAGTAAAAACAAAAAAGGCCAGCGCATAGGCTGGCCTTTTTTGTATCCAGTGAAGCTACTTCACTTCAACTCTTGATGAGCGCATCACGACCTCATCATTAAGCTCAATGCCAATGCCTGGCGCTTCACTGACCTTAAACTTGCCATTCACTGGCTGCGGGTCTTGAATACACAGCTCGCGGTTCCACTTTTTAATGGCATAGGTGTGGTGCTCGTGAATTAAAAAGTTCGGAATCGCACTTTCTAGATGCAAGGACGCCGCCGTAGCCACTGGCCCGCCACACACATGCGCTTGAATACGCACATCGAAGATATCGGCATAGTCACAGACTTTTTTAGTCTCGGTAAAGCCTCCGCACAAACCAATATCCGGTTGCAGTACATCAATACTTTGATCTTCAAGATAAGGGCGTACACCCCAGCGGTTATATAAACGCTCACCACCGGCGATGGGCACGGCGACTTTGTCTGCCACCTTTGCATGCAAAGAGTGGTTTAGGTAATTCACCGGCTCTTCGTAGTACATACAATCGAATTCTTCAGCGATTTCACCAATCTGAATTGCCGATGTTGCTCCGGGCAGGCTATGACATTCAAAAATAATATCCACCTCGTCCCCCACCGCTTCACGAATGGCTTGCATCCGCGCGCGGTACAGTTTCATCTCGCCACGGTCGATGATCTTAGTGCGATCGTAGTAAGTGTTCCCTTGTTTATCGTATTGAATTGGGTCCACTTTCACAGCATCGTAGCCTTGTGCCACCGCCTTAAGTGCGGCTTCAGCATACTCTTGCGGCTGCACTAAGGCCTTAAATTCGCTGTCCCAGTCAAACTGTAACTGCGACGCATAAGTACGCAGTTCATCATTCACCTTGCCGCCCAATAATTGGTATACAGGTAAGCCCAAAGTTTTACCCTTGATATCCCAAAGCGCGGTATCTATCGCACTCATGGCGGCGTAGACCACCGGCCCACCACCGAGCCCCCAAAAACTCTCACGCAGCATCCGCGACCATAACAGTTCCGTTTGGAATGGGTCATGACCGATTAAAAATGCATCCGCCATTTCTTTAATCATCGCTGCTGCAGCGCTGTGCCCCAAGTCATAAGCCAAGCCTGCTTCACCTACACCACTGATCCCCTCATCGGTGTGAATACGCACAAATACGGGTGTCCAAGCTGGGCGCTCTGGGCAGTGAATATCAAATATTTCTACACGATTTACTTTCATGGCTTATCCTTGTTATTCAGCAAAGCTAGGGTCAAGACGATATGCTTTACGAAGCATAGCTGGCCACGCTTTTTGCCCGCCGGTGCTGCCGCTGTGGACCACATTCGCTTGATTATAAATATTATCGATAATAGCCTGAGGCACAGGCGTAGGTGGCTGATTCATACTTTGCATGGCTACTTGAATTTCACACGCCCGCTGCAAGTCATAGAAACGCATAAAGGCATCGCCCACCGTTGGCCCGACGGTTAACCCGCCATGATTCACTAACAACATATGGTTAGTAGTGCCTAAGTCTTGTTGTAAGCGCTGCTTTTCCTCGTCATTCACTGCCAACCCCTCGTATTCGTGGTACGACAATGATGGCAATGAGAACATAGAGTGCTGGCTGTAAGGCTGCAGGCCACCCTTAACACTGGCTACAGCGATGGTTTCTTTGGTATGCAAGTGGATTACACAGTGGGCATCATCGCGCACTTCGTGAATGGCGCTATGAATAGTAAAGCCCGCTGGGTTTATTTGATGGGGCGTGTCGTCAAGAATATCGCCTTGCAGATTCACCTTCACTAAATTAGAGGCAGTCACCTCATCGAAGCTCAAGCCAAATGCATTCACCAAGTACTCATCAGTGCCGGGAATACGCGCCGACATATGGGTGTAAATTAAATCGCCCCAACGCATATGCTCAACCAAGCGATAACACGCCGCCAAATCAACGCGTAAACGCCACTCCTGCTCACTGACCTTATCGCGTACGCTTAACGGGGGTAATGTCGGGATCACACTCATGAGTTACTCCACTTAAAATAGATGTATAGAAGTCTAAACACTTCTAGGGTGTCATTCAATAAAAAAAGCCACCGCAGGCAAACCTACGATGGCTTTTTTAAAATAATGACCTTATTTTACGTTGGCAAGGTATTCGGCAATGGCTTCAAACTCCGCATCACCGATGTTCATTACCATGGCTTTCATCGCCGCCGACATGCCATTGTTGCGCTTGCCAGACTTAATATCTTTCATTTGCGCTACCATATACTCTTTGTTTTGCCCTGCTAGCTTAGGATACAAAGGCATGATCGGTGCTTTACCATCGGCGCCGTGGCAAGTGTGGCAGTTTTTCTCGGTGTAGAGCGCTTTGCCATCGGCAGCATGAACATTCATAGTTAATGCCGATAATGCTAAGGCACCAGTTCCCACAAGGACTTTTGTTAGTTTTTTCATAGTAGTTACTCTTATGTTGACGGTAGATAAAATGTTAACAATGAGTGTAGACCCATGTTCTTAAACCTAGCAACTAAGAATTAACCTACACTGAGTGCCACCGACTACTGTACTCGTGCCGTCGCCTTTGACTACCAGATTAGATCATCAGGTACTTCGTAGTCTGCGTACGGATCGTCCTCGTCTTTTTGGTCGTCCTCATTTTCCACATGGAAAACAATATATTTTTCATCGACCTCGGCTATTTTACGGGCTGGCTCATCTTGCAGCACATAAAACTGGCCTTCTAATACGCAAATGGCTAAGCGCCCTTTTGCCAGCGCCTGCTGGGTTTGTGCATTAACATCGATTTCTTTAATTTTATTGTCGTAGGTGAAGTTGAAAGTAAGCTCACCGCGAATCTCATCTTGATTGTGATGTTCAAGAATTTGTTTTACCCGTGCAACCTGCTCTCGCTCTTTAAGCTCCTGTTTACGCTGCTCATTTAGCTGATTAGCTTTTTCTTGCTGCGCTTGTTTGGTTTGCTCAATGTGCTTTTGCAAATCACTTTGGTCGCTAGTGGCGCCTTTTTTCTTCTTTTTCTTTTGTGCTTTACGCTTTTCCGACTTGGCCAGTTTAGCTTTGTGCTCGTTGGTTAGCCCGGCTTTAAGAAGCTGATCTTGTAATGACCCCATAACTATCACTTGTAAAATACGAACTGAATAAGGTTATTTTACTCATCATTTTCGGAAATGACAGTAACAGAAGTGATTGCGAGAAACTTTGACTAAGCGCAAGCCAAGGTTTGCCCCTGAACTTATGATACACTGACGCTGCAGCTACTCATTTTATGTACTTGGGTTTATGTCTTATTGGTTGTTACTGACCTGCTCGGTCTTTACTTTTTTTATTCTTTACGCCGTACAACCCCTTTTGGCGCTGTTCGCACAGCATTATCAAGTATCCCCGGCCACTGCTGGCTCGCTCATGACCTTGACCATGGCCCCTTTGGCCATTGCTCCTTTACTTTATGGGGTCATTCTCAACCGCCGCAACTTATACCGGGTGCTCCAAGTAGTGATGGTCACGCTCGCCTTAACCAACGCCTTGGTACCACTCACCGAGCAATTTTGGCAGTTGCAAGCGCTGCGATTAATTCAAGGTTTGGCACTGCCCGCCGCACTCACCGCGATGACGGCCAGTATCGCGATACGCTACCAAGGCGCTGAAGTGAGCAAAAAAATGAGTGGTTATATTGGCAGTACCATTGCTGGTGGCTTTTTAGGTCGCGCCTTAGCAGCTGGATTCGCTGAGTATCTCAGCTGGCAAAGCTTTTTTTGGCTTAATTCACTGTTATTGTTGGCACTCGCTGCATGCATTCGCGCCCATCGGGCGCCCATACGCCAAGCCCATACACCACTGCGGGGTAACCTTAGCGCACTGTTAAATACGCGCATACTTACGCTTTACGCCAGTGTTTTTTGTATGTTTTTCTGTTTTGCAGCGCTGTTGAATTATTTGCCCTTTATTTTGCGCAGTACCTACGCCATGACCAATACCAAAAATATTGGTTTAGTTTATAGCGGTTACCTATTAGGAGCGTTAACGACCTTTGTTACTCCCTATTTGCAAAAACGCTGTGCGAATATTTTCAGTTTATTGGCCACGGTATTTTTAGGCTACAGCGCCACCATTGCGCTGATGTTTTGGCATAGTTTGCCGGTTTTCCTCGTTGCCTTTACCTGTTTTTGTGCATCGATGTTTATTATTCATGCCACCGCTGCTCCGCTAGTAAACCGCCTCAGCAGCGCCAGCGCCAGCCTCACCAATGGAGTGTATGTGTCTTTTTACTACAGCGGCGGCGCACTGGGCTCGTTTGTTCCAGGGTTGTTGTATCAAGCCTATGGCGAGCGTGCTTTTTTAGGGTGTTTACTGCTTGTGTGTCTATGTGGCTACTTACTCATCGCCGTGCCACAACGTTTGGGGACCGACAAAACCTGCACTTGATGCTGCCAATGCCTGAACAGACGCAGTAAGTCCTGCTTGGCCACCAGCCAAGTATAACGATTGTCAAAAGGATGGCAGTGATAAAGCGTACCAGGTGGAGTGTTCTGCCAAATGGCCTCATCTAGCCATAATTCGACCTGATTTTCAGGGTCATTCATCAATGCCAACATTGATACACACCCGGGGTGTACGCCTAAATAACGCTGTAACCGTTCATTCGATGCAAAGCCAAGACGCGATACTTGCTGCGCTTTAGAAAGCGCTTTGAGATCCACCTGCGCGTCATGGGCGGTGATCAGTAAAAAATGCCGGCGGCCATAGTTGTCTCGTAAAAATAGATTTTTTAGCCTCACTCCGGGGCGCTCTAGGGCAATGTTGTCGGCCGCTTGTGCCGTGGCTAAGGGCGGGTGAGAGAGCTTCTCACAAGTGATATCCAAAGCCGTAAAAAGCGTCTCCAGCGCTGCGATAGCACGACTCATTACAGGCACTCACCACGCAACTGCACACTTAAATCGCGCCATAGCACTTGTGTTATTTCATAGTCACCGGGGCAATACTGGCGCTCATCGAGCTCTTTTTTTAGGGCTGCGGCACCTTGATCTTCAAGTTGCAGTTTCAGTACCCGCGATTCTTCGAAGTACTCCTTTTCAGCATAACGTTCAAACTCACGGCGAGTGATGGGTTCATCCGGGTCGAGCATTTCTCTGCGGCTGGCTTTGACGGTAATAACATAGGCGAATATTTTCTGCCCTTGCTCTGTGGTTTTGCCGTAAAACTGCTGTGACTGCACCTCATATTCGGGTTCATCATAAGATGATGAGCAGGCCGTTAAAGCGCAATAAAACAAGGCCACCGTGATTAATTTATACATGATAAAGACATTCTTATTATTAACTTTCCATACTGTATCAAAGCCCCCGCGCTTTGGGGAGCGTATTGTCACGAAGCGACAGCCCGCACCTTAGTGCGTGCATCAGATAAAGATAATGTTTAGGTTTGCGTGATTTTTTTTGATGCGGTACTTGACCTTGAAAGTAAAATTAATAAAATACCAAACGTCTTAACGGACAAGCCACTTTTTAGTGGGGCTATAGCTCAGCTGGGAGAGCGCCTGCCTTGCACGCAGGAGGTCAGCAGTTCGATCCTGCTTAGCTCCACCATTTCCTTCTTGTTTTATTACTTTCTTAGTCTGGCATCCAAGCCCATCCCCCGGCTCGGTATCCTTACCTCGCGTTCAAAACTAAAAAAGCAGTGCTTTTTTTCGAGCGTTTTTCACCCTGCCTAGCTCCACCATTTCCTTCTTGTTTTATTACTTTCTTAGTCTGGCATCCAAACCCATCCCCCGGCTCGGTATCCTTACCTCACGTTCAAAACTAAAAAAGCAGTGCTTTTTTCGAGCGTTTTTCACCCTGCTTAGCTCCACCATTTCCTTTCTTTTTTATTATTTTTATAGTCTGGCATCCAAGCCCATCCCCCGGCTCGGTATCCCTACCTCGCGTTCAAAACTAAAAAAGCAGTGCTTTTTTGGAGCGTTTCTCACCCTGCTTAGCTCCACCATTTCCTTTCTTTTTATTACTTTATATAGTCTGGCATCCAAGCCCACTGGCCAGACAGCCGTAAGTGTTATTATTTACAACCATCCTTTTTGTCTGGCGATACGCGCTGCATCACTGCGATTGGAGGCATTTAACTTACTAATCGCTTCACTGAGATAATTGCGTACCGTGCCTTCGCTTAAATAGAGCTGCGCGGCGATATCACTGGTTTTTAGCCCTTCTTCGGTGAGCTTAAGTGCGGCACTCTCTTTACGACTTAGGGGGTTATTATCCTCCAGCGCTAACAATGCCAACTCTGGGTCGATAACTTTTTGCCCTTGATGGACTTTCTTTAATGCATCAATTAGATAATCACTGGACGCTTCTTTGAGAATAAATCCGCGTACACCCGCATCCAATGCGCGGCGAATATAACCAGATTTAGAAAATGTTGTCATAATCACGATTTGGATACCTTCATGGGTGACTTGCTCAGCCAGCTCCAAGCCACTCATATTGGGCATTTCGATATCGCTGAGTAGTAAATCAGCCCGTACTTCAGTCAATAATGTGAGCGCTGATTGGCCATCACTGGCTTCACCAACCACTTCAATAAAAGGGTCTAAATTTAGTAAAGCAACAATGGCATTACGCACTAGCGCCTGATCTTCTATAACAACAACGCGTATCATCGCCGCCCCCTTATTTTAAAAATGTGCATGTTAAACGCACGCCTTGCTCAGTGTTGATATCGAGCTCACCACCTAACTGCTCACAGCGTGTTTGAATGCCCTTAAGTCCATTGCCAAAAGAGACGTTCGTTTCTTTGCCATTATCGAACATACTCGCTTGCCAATAGCTATCAGTCTCTTTGAACTCAACCCCAAAGTGAGTCGCCTTGCTATGGCGTATAACATTGGTTGCCGCTTCTTTGCAGATAAAGCACAGTGCACTCTCAATCGTGCTCGGCAAACGTGGCACCGGTCCAACATGGCATTGAATGTTCTGGCTTTGCAAATTTTTAGTAATGGTCTCTAACACTCCACCTAGGCCCATTTGCTTCATCCCCGCCACCGCCTGGCGCACTTCGCTGAGTAAGTCCCGAGCCAACTGACTTACCTCGTTTATCTCGACGCGGGCTCGCTCACTTTCTTTGGCATCAAGCATTTTTTGCGCGAGCTCTGATTTTAAGGCAATACTTGATAGCGAATGCCCTAGTAAGTCATGGAGATCGCGAGCGATGCGCTCACGCTCAGCCACCGCGCCAATATGCTCAATTTGTTGCTCGCTACGTGCTTTAGCTCGTGCATGCTGACGCTCTCGGCGCTCAAAGACACCAAAAAAGAAAATACCAATACTAACTACCACCGCCGGAAGCAAGTAATAACCGAGCTGCACCGGGGCAAAGACCACGCCACTTAGGGTCGCGCCCAGTAAAATAATCACTAACGCAGCTTTCCCTTGCCAACCAATAAAGTGAAAACCACATAAAAACGCGATAAAACCAAATAATGCCTGGCTTCCAGGGGTGATAGCCGTTGCTGCAATACACAGCACCAGCATAGCAATCACACAGGCAACCAGCTTGCTCCCTTTAACCCGAAGAGCGAAGCCATATAGCCCGACAAAAACAATGTAAGCGACGATGGCTAACGCGACCTGTGCCGACGAAAAATAATCGCTCGCCATGATCAAAGGTAAAAAGTAAAAACTTGAGAAAATCAGTGGCATCCAGTTCCAAAAAGGCTTCTGGTTTTGTGCGATAGTGTAGGAGTAAAGCATATAGTGGTTTTCCTGTGGCCTTTAACTCATAGTGCGACCATGACGCTGTATGAGCTAGTAAATAACAAGCGGCGGTGGTTATCAATACCACCGCGCTGATGGGCTTGTGCTTATAATTTACTGATTTTTAGCGATGAGCATTTTCGCCCAGCCATAATCAGGGTTCACTTGCAGCGCCTGCTGCCAGTCGGCTAAGGCTTGCTCGCCATGGCCAAGCTCCTTTTGTGTTAGTCCGCGCCATGTGTAGGTCTCTGCCTCTCCCCACCCATAGCGAGTGTCCTGTTGCTGAGAAAACAATAACACTGCTTTATTAAAGTCACGCAACGCCTGTTGTTTTGAACCGCCAAACATGGACGGGGTGTTATAAGCACTAACGCCTTTTATAAGGTGTACACGCGGGCTATTAGGTGCAAGACGCTCTGCTTGGGACAATAACTTACCTGCTTTAGGCCCGTAGTACGCCCCTTTGAGAGGGTTAAAGGTAATTTTGAAGCCATACACTTGGGCCAGCAAAGCTTTGGCTTCGCCTAATTCGGTATCTGACAAAGGCTTAGCTAAAAGTTGTTCTAAGCTCTGCTGCGCCATCTCCAGGCTTTGCTGCGCTGCCTGCTGTTGCGCTTGCAAGTACTGACTCATACTCAAGCGGTAATAGGCCAAGCCTTGCTCGTAACCCTGAGCTGATTGACTATGTAAGCGTAGCTCTTGTATATCTAGAGTGGCTGCTGCTTGCTCAATGTGTTGCACATCGGTTGAGCTGGCAAAGGTCGAGGTGGTCACGGCGCTGGTAAGTGCCAAAGCGATAATGGTTATTTTCATGATGTCTCTCCTGTTGTTTGGACATCTTTATCATTGCTGATTTACCATCCGCTGCGCAGTCACCTTTGTCACCAATAGCAGATGACATTTGTCAGCACCTGCTTTGTGATATAGCTCATGGTATGCTGGCAAGAAAACAGCCTTTGACGCGCCATGAGCTCTCACAAACAAAGCTTATTCTTTTTGCATACAGCGGTTCTACTGTTTGGTGGCACCGCCTTATTCGCCAAGTTAATTCACCTGCCAGCGTTAGATATCACCGTATATCGCACCGCAATCGCCGCCTTTGCCTTAGTTATCATGCTCGGTGCAATGCGCCAGCCCGTCGCCCTAAGAAGCAGCAAAGACTACCTTATAGCACTGGCACTCGGTGCCATCGTTGGCGTGCACTGGGTAACCTATTTTGCTGGAATGCAGCTTGCCGGGATCACCATCGGCATTATCGCGTTTTTTAGTTATCCGATTCTAACCGTTATGATTGAACCGCTTTTTCATCGCGCTTTGCCCAAGCTTAAGGATATGATCAGTGCCATTGCCGTCAGTGTCGGAATTTACTTACTCATACCAGAAGCAACACTGGGAAATGATGTCACTTTGGGCATAGCGACCGGGGTGTTTTCTGCATTATGCTTTGCCCTTCGTAATATTTTGCAGCGCCAGTACTTCAACCACTATGGCGGCCCGCAAACCATGTTTTATCAAACATTGGTCGCCAGTCTAATGCTGTGTGCCTTTGTTGAGCTTCCCCCCATGGCCGTTACGCAGCGTGATATTGCTCTGCTGTTCTTGGTCGCCATAGTATTTACAGCCACTCCCCATGCATTGTTTGCCGCCTCGTTGCGCCAACTCAGTGCAACAACGGCTGGACTCATCTCTTGCTTACAACCTCTCTATGCCACCATTTTGGCCTTTATTTTATTGCAAGAGCGCCCAGACATCGCCACGCTGATAGGCGGTATGCTGGTTGTCAGTGCTGCATTTTTTGAGACTTGGTCAGTATCTCGACAATCGCGATAAATGCCCTTGATAAATTGGTTGCCATCAACAAAGATAGCAATGACCCTGCTAGACGGACTGATAAGAAATGAAAGTATTTGCTCATCGCGGTGCCAGCGGTAACTACCCGGAAAATACGCAAATCGCCATAGAAAGTGCCCTTTCTGTGGGCGTCGATGGTATAGAAGTCGACCTACAAAGCTGCCTTGATGACTATGTTATCATTCATGATACCTGGCTTGATAGAACCACCTCAGGTCAAGGTAAGGTCAATAAAACCCCTTTAGCAGAAATTCAACGTTATGATGCCGGCCAAGGACAGCGCGTGCCGGGGCTGCAAGACATGATCGACTGGATAGGGAATAAGACCCTACTGAACCTAGAACTTAAACACACATTCTCACTCGATAAGCTCGTTGCTACCCTTGAGCACAATGTACAACAGGGTTTATTACAGCGAGAGCAGCTTATTGTCTCTTCTTTTGATCACCATCAACTCGTATGGTTGAAGCAACATCTACCTTGGGTGAAAATTGGGGCGCTGACTTCCTCTATCCCGCTCAACTATGCTGAGTTTGCTCAACGCTTGCATGCGTATAGCTTGCACTTAGACAAAAACTTCGTAAACCACGAGTTTGTCGCCGATGCGAAACAGCGCGGGCTCGAGGTCTATGCTTATACTGTAGATAAGAAAGAAGATATTCTTGATATGCGAGCACTGGGAGTTGATGGCATTTTCACCAATTACCCATGCAATACTAAGATGATTTTAGCGAATGATGCCTAGCTAGGCGCTTACTTCATCGCTAAACACTTGAAAATCTTTTGCTTTATACAATACTGAGCATGTATACATTGACGTCTACTCAGGCAAACGGAGCCCTCATCAATGAGTTGGTTTATGCGCATGTACAATTATATTGAAGAAACATTTTTTTATACGCTAACTCGTAAGATTGTTGGCAACCTTAGCTTTTTGTTTGCTTTACAGTTACTTACTTTAGTTTGGCTGTACCGCGAACTGAGCGCTCAAGAACAAGGTTTGGCGCTGTTTGCGGTGATCTCGCTATTAGTCGTCGGTGGTTTTATTTTTACGGTGTTCTATATGCGCCATTTAATCGTGCGCCCTGTGCAAGCGATGCGCGATACGTTAGAGCAAATCAATCAACAGGATGCCAACTTAAATGCGCGATTACCCCAATTCACGTATGATGAATTTCGTGACTTATCAGAGCAATATAATAAGTTCGTACACCATCTAAGCGCCCTTTTAAATACCACCTATGAAGGTGCAGCCCAAGCTGCTGATAGCAATCAGCAGGTCAATTTATCCATGCAAAACACAGCTGAATTGGGAGCTCGACAATTACAATTTAGTAGTGAGATTGCAGCGAGCACCACGCAAGTCACGCATAGCCTAGAGCAAATCGTCGCCAATACGGATGCAGTGTTCAGCGACAACAGTGAGAACCTCACCTTTGTACGCACTTCATCTGAAGAGCTTAGCCAATTAGTATCGCAAATTCATAAGATCACGCAGCTATTAGGGCGATTTGCCGACACCGTTGCAGGCTTGAAAGAAAACTCAGAGAACATTCGCAGTATTTTGCAAATGGTCGAAGGGTTTGCCGATCAAACTAACCTGCTCGCCCTTAATGCAGCCATTGAAGCTGCTCGCGCCGGTGAAGCAGGCAGAGGCTTTGCTGTCGTTGCTGATGAGGTACGCTCACTGTCACTTAAAGTCAGTGATGCGACCCAGCAAATTAGCGACTTTATTAATAAAATGGGCACTCTGGTAAGCGATACTAACCAAGAGTCAGAGCAACTTATTGAGCACTCTTCAAGCGCTGAACAAGCAATCGGTAACACGGCTTCAGGCTTTAGTGAACTAGTGCAAGACTTTGAGAAAAACCAACAACAATTGCAGGATATTGTTGCAGCAGTGCATGAACTGGAGCAAACCCAGGCCAATACTCAGCAATCGGTGGAGCAAATTAAAACCTTAGGTGAAGACGCAAAAGCGCAAATAGACCAAGCCGCAGAGCAATGCGCACGCTCAGAGCACCTAACTCGCACCACTCAAAGCGAGCTAGAGCGCTTCGTAAAATAACCTTCAAAGCACAAAAAAGCCCAGCACTAAGCTGGGCTTTTTAAATCTTAGTCGTGATTAGCTACGAATTTGTCCTTCACCATTCACTAAGTATTTTTCTGTGGTCAATGACTCTAGGCCCATAGGCCCGTAAGCGTGCAACTTAGTGGTTGCGATGCCGATTTCAGCGCCTAGACCTAGCTGCGAACCATCAGAGAAACGTGAGGAGGCATTTACCATCACTACTGACGCATCAACACTGCGCTGGAACAAGTTGGCAGTTTGCTCGTCTTTGGTACAAATAACTTCGGTGTGGAAGCTACCAAAGCGATCAATATGCGCCACTGCTGCATCAAAGTCAGCAACGATACGTACCGCGATTTCAAGATCAAGGTACTCTTCACCAAATTCATCATCGCCAATGACATTCGCATTGCTGAAGAACTTCGCTGCTTGAGCATCAGCATTAACACGTACACCTTTTGCTTCAAGCTCTTTTGCCGCACGAGCTAAAAACGCCTCTGCCACCTCTTGGTGCACAACTAAGCCCTCTAGCGCGTTACATACACCGGTACGTTGAGTCTTACCGTTCAGCAACAGGTTCATCGCCACATCGAGGTCTGCATCTTTATCAACATACAGGTGACACACCCCTTTAAAGTGCTGAATAACCGGTACGGTACTGTTTTCGGTCACAAAATTAATCAGCCCTTCGCCACCGCGAGGAATAATCAAGTCAATGGTGTCACGCTGCTGCATAAGATCCATCAACAGGCCACGGTCTGGATCAGGGATCACTGAGATAAGCGCCGTCGGCAAGTTGTGTTTCTCCAGCACACTGTGCAGTACACTGGCAATGGCTTTACTTGACGCTAAAGCCTCTTTACCGCCACGCAAAATAACCGCATTACCTGATTTGAAGCACAGTGCGCCAGCATCCGCTGTTACGTTTGGACGAGCTTCATAAATCATGCAGATCACCCCAAGAGGCACTCGCATTTTATTGATTTTGATACCATTGGGGCGCTCACCCAATGAACGCAACTGACCTACTGGGTCATCGAGATCGGCAATGGTTTCAATGCCCACGGCCATATCTTCAATACGCTCATCGGTCAGCGTCAAACGGTCGACCATGGCTGCAGCTAAGTTGTTGTCTCGCGCATTGGCAAGATCTGATTCGTTTTCCGCCTTAATATGCTCTTTATTGGCACGCAGTGCCTCAGCCATTTCTTTAAGTACGTTGTTTTTACTCTCTGTATCAAGCAGAGCAAGCACCTTAGCGGCTTTTGCTGCTTGAGCTGAAATATCCTTAACTAAACTCATGATTTCTCCAATACTGCAATGTCTTCGTCTGAAATAATCGGGCCGATGGAATCTTGTGCTTCATCGCTAAACTCACTGGTTTCATTCTCGGCAATAAAGTTCAGCAAACAGCTACTGTAGTTTGCTCGTGCCTTAGCCAGCTTAGTGCCGTCGTCGCTGCGCACCAAAATAGTGTCGCCAACGGAGAACTCGCCCCGAACCTCGATAATGCCTTGCGGGTTAATCTGCTCGGCGTTTTCATCTAATGGCTCGCTGAAGTCACCTTCAACAATCACCTCACCCTGCTCACTGGCGGTATGTGTACGCCAATGGACTGCCTCTTGCATTGGTTTTTCATACGGCAAGAAGATAGTGCCCGGGTTTTTACCTTCTAACAACAAGTTAAAGGTCTGCTCTTTAAAGCCATTTAGGATAAATGTAGTAATACCATGGGAAGTGGCTTTTTCGGCCGCCTCGATTTTGGTTTTCATGCCGCCGGTGCCTACGGCACTGGTAGCACACCCAGCCATGGCGTAAATAGATTCATCAATTTCACTGATCTCAGGTAGCAGTACAGCGTCGGTATGCAAGTTAGGATTCTTGTCATAAAGGCCGTCCACATCTGAGAAAATCATTAATGCGTCAGCATCAGCGGCCGCTGCTACCATAGCTGATAAGTTGTCGTTATCACCTACTTTCAAATCATCAGTGGTCACCGTGTCATTTTCGTTGATGACAGGAAGAACACCGTGATCAAGCAAGGTAAAAATGGTGTCGCGTACACTGGTGTAACGCTCACGGTCACGTAAATCACCGTGTGTTAGCAGAATCTGTGCTGATGGGAAATCAAAAAAGCGATCCCATGTTGCCATCATCTCCATTTGCCCAGCGGCTGCCATTGCTTTTTTAAGTGCTACAGAGCGCGGCTTATCCTCTGGGAATAAGTGTGAGCCCGCAGCCACAGAGCCTGATGACACCAAAATAACTTCAATACCTTGGGCGCGGCAACGAACAATAAACTGAGCTATGGTGAGTAAATAGCGTGAACTACAGCCATTTTGCTCGGGTGCAATTAAGGCACTGCCTACTTTGAGTACGATGCGTTGCCATTTAAAATTTTGCATTGCGATTACTTTCCTTACTAGCTTTAGCTAAGTTGCTCAAGTTTTTGCTCAGTTGCATGAAAAGTTTCTTTCACCTCGGCTGAAGGTGCCTGAGAAAGCTTACTCACCACAACGATTGCAAGTGAACTTGCGATAAATCCGGGAACAATTTCGTAA
Source organism: Pseudoalteromonas sp. SW0106-04 (assembly GCF_001293805.1). Classification (NCBI taxonomy): domain Bacteria; kingdom Pseudomonadati; phylum Pseudomonadota; class Gammaproteobacteria; order Alteromonadales; family Pseudoalteromonadaceae; genus Pseudoalteromonas; species Pseudoalteromonas sp. SW0106-04. Next base: position 133,375 of record NZ_BCAI01000003.1, read on the forward strand.
ATAATACTGCTTAGCGTGCCCCCGTCACTAAGCACTGGTGCAAATATCCAGAATAAAACAGTTGCTGCGCCGACAACGATTCCAGCGAGCGCGCCTTGGTGGGTTATTTTCGACCAACACAGGCTAAATAATACTAATGGGCCAAATGCGGCACCGAAACCAGCCCAGGCATTACTGACCAATGACAAAATGCTATTAGATTTGTCCAGTGCCAGTAAGGTAGCAACGAGTGCCACGGCGAAAACCCCTATCCGGCCGATTTTTACTAAGGTTTTTTGCTCTACCTCAGTTTTTGAAAAAGCACGGTATACGTCCTCGGTCAGCGAGCTTGATGACACCAACAGCTGTGATGAGATGGTGCTCATGATCGCCGCTAAAATCGCGGCGAGTAAAAAGCCGCTAATCAGAGGGTGGAACAAAATTTCCGAAAAAATAACGAAAATTGTCTCTGGGTCAGCCACTTGCAAACCAAATTTGTTGGCATAAGCAACCCCAACTAAGCCTGTTCCTAGCGAACCTAAAATGGTGACTGTCATCCAGCTCATACCAATATTACGCGCCGTTTTAATATCTTTTACCGAGCGAATCGCCATAAAGCGCACAATGATATGAGGCTGGCCAAAATAACCTAATCCCCAAGCCAAGCTTGATACTATGCCCAGCAAGGTGATGCTCTGCCAAGATTCGCTAAAACTTGGAATTGATTGCTGCGCAAAATTAAGCATATCGGCACTGCCATTAAACTGCATGTAAGCCACAATCGGCACGAGTATTAATGCCACAAACATAATGCAGCCTTGGACAAAGTCGGTCATGCTCACGGCTAAAAAGCCACCTAATAAAGTGTAGGCCACAACCACCGAAACGGTAATGATTAAGCCAAGGTGGTAGCTTAAACCGAATGCCGATTCAAACAGCTTCCCGCCTGCAACTAACCCTGCCGAGGTATAGAGCGTAAAGAACAAGATGATCACTGCCGCTGAAATCACGCGAATCGGTCCTTTGCTCATGTTAAAACGCTTATCGAAGAAGTCCGGTAGCGTCAGTGCATCATCGGCCATTTCTGTGTACACCCGCAGGCGCGGTGCAACTAATAAATAATTGGCCAGTGCACCTAAAACCAAGCCCAGTGCAATCCATACGGTGTCGAAACCAGTTAAGAACATGGCTCCTGGCAAGCCCATTAGCATCCAACCACTCATATCCGATGCTCCTGCAGACAAGGCAGTCACATGAGGGCTCACTTGACGGCCACCTAGAATGTAGCCAGAAATATCACTTGTGGAATTGCGATAAGCGAACAAGCCAATGCCAAGCATGGCTAAAAAATACAATGCGAGAGAGAGATATGTATAAAAATGCATTCCTTATCCTGTTTGGCCACCCTAGGTGGACTTTGTTTTGGGCAATAAAAAGCGTCGCGATATAACAACTGGGGCGACGCTAAATTTTGCTTACGGCTTTACCTACCCAACGCTAACAAGCACAGGCATCAAGCTGTTCCAAAACCAATTAAAAGGAAAGCACTAACAGTTGTGGTTTACGCTGTGACAACAGCGGTTGCATACGACGAGGCAGGCTAAAAACCACAATTAATTAGCACTCTAATAATTCGTCTACGAACGTTATTATGCGGATTTAGATATAAAAATCAAGGTCAAAACTTAGCCATAGCCAGTATTCATGCTATTTATAGCGCATTGAAATAGCCCCTAAGCGCGTAAAAATGCACTCTAGCGATGAATACATAAAATTTTGACCTATTATGAATTTTTAGTGATCTAAGGCTCTTCTTTACTTAAAAAGTAATCAGCTTCGCTATATCACACGTTAAAAGGTGGGTAGTTATGCGTGTTTGACTGATGCAGCAAAACGTTGTCATCACGCTCTGCTTATCTCATACTGAGTTTTCATGGACAGATAATAAGGGTCTTTATGTCAGCAATTTATATTGCAGGAATTGCTTTATGTAGTGTTATTGCGCAATGGCTCGCCTGGGCCTTCCGTGTTCCCGCTATTTTATTTCTTTTACTCACTGGCTTATTACTTGGGCCAACCACCTCGTTACTCGAGCCCGACGAACTCCTTGGCGACTTACTGTTTCCAGTGGTGTCCTTATCGGTGGCGATTATTCTTTTTGAGGGCGCGCTCACGCTCCACTTTAGGGAGCTAAAGGGCATTGGTAAGGTGGTGCGCAACCTGTGCTCCATAGGCATGCTCATAACCTGCCTAGTCGTCAGCTTAAGTGCTTATTGGTTGCTTGAGCTCGATTGGCGTGTCGCTGCAGTGCTAGGCGCAGTATTGGTCGTTACCGGGCCCACGGTTATCGCGCCCCTACTTAACGCCATGCGCCCCACTCAAGACATTGACCGAGTGCTGCGCTGGGAAGGCATTGTGATTGACCCCATCGGTGCGCTCTTCGCTGTGTTAGTGTTCGAGGCAGTGATGTTAGTGGGGCAAAGCGATGTGTTTAGTCACACCTTAGGGGCATTGGTCACCACGCTGAGTGTGGGCTTTTCGCTCGGTGCTGCCGCAGGATGGTTAACAACGCAATTGATTCGTCGCGAGTGGCTCCCTTATGAGCTGCATAAGTTTGGTATTCTTGCGCTAGTGCTTATCAGCTTTACCGTCTCGAATCATCTCAGTCACGAGTCTGGGCTGCTAGCGGTGACGGTATTCGGTATTTGGCTTGCGAACCAAGACGATTTGGAAATTGACTCGGTGCTTGAATTTAAAGAAGACCTGTCGATGATTCTTATCTCCAGCTTGTTTATTTTGCTGGCAGCACGCCTCAAGCTTGAAGATTTACTGGCTTTGGATGCACAAGTCTTCATCTTTTTAGCCATTGTGCTGTTTGTCGCTCGACCACTGAATATTTTAATTTCTACTTATGGCAGTGACTTGCCCGTCAAATCGCGGCTGATACTGGCATGGATTGCGCCTCGCGGTATTGTTGCCGCCGCTGTCGGCTCGGTGTTTGCGCTCAGTATGGCCGATGCCGGTATTGTGGATGCCAATAAAATGGTGCCCTTAATCTTCACGGTGATAATTGTCACTGTGGTTTTAAATAGCCTCACCGCCATCCCATTAGCAAAAATGCTCGGGGTCCGCCAACCTGCTCCCTCGACCTTACTCATCATTGGTGCGAACCACGTTGCCAGAGCCATAGCCTGTGGCCTGAAAGAGCAAGATATCGATGTGCACCTCTCCGATCCGGCATGGGAAAACTGTAAAATGGCCCGCATGGATGGTTTGCCCTGCTATTATGGTAATCCGCAATCGGAGCATGCCGAGCGCTATCTGCCACTAACAAGCATCAGTAAGGTGTTGGCACTGTCACCTAACCGCCATCACAACGCTTTAGGAGTGCAATACTTTAGCCACCTATTTAGCGAAAACCGAGTGTTCTCACTCAAATCATCACAAAACCACGCGAAAGCGAATAAAGACAGTGCTACTTTCCTGTCTCGACAAATTCTATTTGGCGAGAATGGCTCTTATGCCAAGCTCAGTAGCCTGATAGCCAAAGGCGGTAAGGTCAGTGCGACTCGATTAAGTGATGAATTTGACTGGCAACAATATCAAGAAGTAAATAGCGAAGCGATTCCGCTGTTTATTATTGGTAACGAAAAAGTAGTGCGTATTATTACCGCGCAAATGGAGAATCCACCAGCCAGTGGTGAGAAGGTTGTTGCTCTGCAGCCACCCAAGATGTCGATGGTGAAAGATGCACAGCAAAACCCACCGACCAAGAATCCGCAATTACAGCCAACAAAAAACCCGACATAAAGTCGGGTTTTCAAATTTGGAAGCGTACGCTCAAAATCAGATTACTTGATTTTTGCTTCTTTGAAAATCACGTGCTTACGAGCTTTAGGATCGTATTTTTTGATTTCCATTTTTTCAGGCATGTTACGCTTGTTTTTGTCGGTAGTGTAGAAAAAACCAGTACCGGCAGTTGAAACTAGACGAATCTTATCGCGCATGACTCAGGCTCCTTAAACTTTTTCGCCGCGAGCACGGATATCAGTCAGTACCGCGTCGATGCCTTTTTTGTCGATGATACGCATACCTTTAGTGGTAGTGCGTAGTGATACAAAGCGTTTTTCGCTTTCAACCCAAAAACGGTGAGTTTGTAGGTTAGGTAGGAAACGACGCTTAGTCGCGTTGCGCGCGTGTGAGCGGTGGTTACCTACCACTGGGCGCTTACCTGTAACTTGACAGACTTTAGACATGTCTATTTATCTCCAATAACTTCGCTCGAGCTTAATTTTCCCTTACGGCCTTTTTGTATACTGCCCCGGGATAAATCGAAGGGCGCTCTTTATACAGCATAGACAGGCAAAGATCAAGAAACCTGATCTCAGAATCAGCTCATATGTAAATTTGATAGCGGCTAATTATAAAGATCAACGCAGCAAAGGGAAAGCAAAAACTGCATTTAAATTGCACAAATAGCTACAGTAGGCCACGCTCGGCAAAAGAGACCGCGTGGCAACCGCCTATCACTAAATGATCGAGCACACGAATATCCACCAAACCAAGAGCTTGTATTAGCTTGCGGGTAATGACTTCATCGGCCTGGCTCGGCTCGGCGATACCGCTGGGATGATTATGCGCAAAAATAACGGCAGCGGCATTATGCTTGAGTGCTGCTTTAACCACTTCTCTGGGGTATACCGACGCCGCATCTATGGTGCCTTGAAACAGCGTTTCTGTGCTTATTAAACGGTGTTGGGCATCAACAAACAACACTAAAAAGACTTCCCGTTGCAGCCCTTTTAATTCTAACTTGAGATAATCTTGCACCGCTTGTGGTGAGTCAAAGCTGAGCTCTCGTTCCAAACTTGTTTGTAAATATCGCCGCGCCAACTCAATTGCCGCCTGCAATTGCGTATACTTCGCAGTGCCCATACCTTTAAAACGGCAGAAATGCTCGTGCTCAGCAGCTAACAAAGTATGCAGCCCTTGGCTTTGACTGAGTATCTGCTGGGCTAGGTCAATAGCATTGCAACCGGCAATGCCCGTTCTAAAAAAGATAGCGAGTAATTCGGCATCACTCAGTGCCCCGGCACCCTGAGTAAGTAATTTCTCCCTAGGCCGTTGTTGGGCTGGCAAGTCAGTGAGTCGCATGGGCATTCCTTCGCTTTTGCGCTTATGAACCTTCCTCAACTATAGTGCAATAGCGGCACATCTGGTATCTTCTAAGCAGTCACACAAGCGATATTGTCTATTGTTATGCAAAATAAAAAGGTGGTCCTTGGGATCAGTGGCGGCATCGCCGCATACAAATGTGCAGAGCTAACCCGACGGCTGAAAGAGCGCGGTTGTGAGGTCAAAGTGGTTATGACCGACAGCGCTAAGCATTTTATCACCCCACTCACGATGCAAGCGGTATCAGGAGAAATTGTTTCTGATTCACTGCTCGATCCTCAGGCCGAAGCAGCGATGGGCCATATTGAGTTTGCCAAATGGGCCGACTTGATTCTCGTTGCCCCTGCGACAGCCAATATCATTGCCAAAATGGCGGCCGGTATTGCCGATGACCTACTCACTACTTTATTGCTAGCCACCCCAGCTAAAGTTGCTATCGCTCCCGCTATGAACCAGCAAATGTATGCTCATGCGGCAACGCAAGCGAACTTAGCAACTTTAACACAGCGAGACATTGCCATTTGGGGCCCAGGTGCGGGCGAGCAAGCCTGTGGTGACGTAGGAGCCGGGCGTATGCTAGAGCCCAACGAGCTTGTTGAGTTAGTGTGTGCCCCTACAGTACAGCCATTATTAGCGGGGAAAACCCTCACCATCACCGCCGGCCCCACCCGTGAAGCGCTCGACCCAGTGCGTTACATCTCTAACCACAGCTCAGGCAAAATGGGCTATGCCTTAGCCGCTGCAGGCGTGGCAATGGGAGCGACAGTGAATCTTATTTCCGGCCCGGTTAATTTACCAACGCCTGTGGGAGTCACGCGCATTGATGTGCAAAGCGCACAACAAATGCACCAGCAAGCACTCGCTTTGGCGCCAAGTTCCGATATTTTCATTGGCTGCGCTGCCGTGGCCGATTATCGTGCTGCTGATATCGCCGAGCAGAAAATGAAAAAGCAAGGCGATGAACTCACCCTCACACTAGTGAAAAACCCGGATATTATTGCTGATGTTGCTGCGCTGAGTGAGAATAGGCCGTTTACTGTTGGTTTTGCTGCGGAAACACAAGATGTCGCCGCCTATGCACAGGGCAAATTAAAGAATAAAAAGCTAGATATGATTTGCGCTAATGATGTGTCGGTACAAGGGCAAGGGTTTAACAGCGATAATAATGCCCTGACCTTATTTAGTCATGACAGCACACAAAGCATTGCGCTTATGAAAAAAGATAAGTTAGCACTTACTGTCATCGAAGCAATTGCTACAAAGTTAGTGTAAAGGTCGCAAAAGACTGGAAAGGGACCTCACAAAGCATTAATATGGCGTTCATAATAAAGGTCAGTGACCACCAAAGTTGTTAAAAAGGAACGCCATGGCTGCCTCACGTCGCACTAACCGTAAAGAGCAGATTTTACAATCACTCGCGCAAATGCTGGAAACTAGTCCCGGTCAGCGTATCACTACCGCCAAATTGGCCGCCGAAGTAGGCGTTTCAGAAGCTGCTCTCTATCGCCACTTTCCTAGCAAAGCGCGTATGTTCGAGGGATTAATTGAGTTTATTGAAGACACCTTGCTGTCTCGCATTAACTTAATCTTAGAGAACGAGAAAGAAACGCAAAGCCGTGTCTACAACATTTTGATGCTACTGTTAGCGTTTGCAGAAAAGAACCCTGGGATTACTCGAATTCTCACCGGAGATGCATTGCAAGGCGAAAACGAACGATTACGTGAGCGCATTCAGAGTCTATTTGAAAAGCTAGAAACCCAGTTCAAACAGGTTTTACGTGAACGTAAATTGCGTGAGGGTAAGGCCTTTGCAAGTGACGAGGGAACTCTAGCGAACCTTTTCCTAGCATTTGTTGAAGGGAAAATGAACCAGTTTGTACGCTCTAATTTCACGATTAAACCCAGTGGCCAATTTGATAAGCAGTGGCAAGAGCTACAGAAAATTTGGTTGTAGATCAGGCTTTAGCCTGATAATCGAAACCGACTTCACACCCGCGCAAGGCTAAAAGCCTTGCCCACAACAACCAACTACAGACCCGTTGTAGGTCGGGCTTTAGCCCGACAATCGAAATCGACCTAATACCTGAGCAAGGCTAAAAGCCTTGCCTACAAAAACTAAACCACACACTGGTTGTGGGTCAGGCTTTAGCCTGACAACCGAAATCGGCCTAATACCCACGCAAGGCTAAAAGCCTTGCCTACAACATCAAACTGCACACCCGTTGTAGGTCGGGCTTGAGCCTGACAACCGACATCAACCTTACACCCGTGCAAGGCTAAAGGCCTTGCCTACAACATCAAACTGCACAGCCGTTGTGGGTCGGGCTTTAGCCTGACAATCGATATCAGCCTAACATGCGCGCAAGGCTAAAGGCCTTGCCTACAACATCAAACTACCCACCCGTTGTAGGTCAGGCTTTAGCCTTACAACCGACATCAACCTAATACCCGCGCAAGGCTAAAAGCCTTGCCCACAACATCAAACTACCCACCTGTTGTAGGTCGGGCTTTAGCCTGACAATGGAAACCGGCCTCACACCTGAGCAAAGCTAAAGCCTTGCCTACCTCTGCCCTACAACATTAGTGGCTTGGTAAAGACCAACGTTGCATTTCAATTAAGCGCGACTGGGTTCGTGCAAACTCAAAAGCTAAACGCTCTCCTTGATAAAGCGACTCTAGCTCCACCTCCGCAGTGATAATTAGCAACTTATGGTTATCATAAAACTCATCAACCAAAGCAATAAAGCGCCGCGCTTCATCGTCATACTGAGCCTGGCGCTGTGGGGCCTGGTCGCGGATGTAACCATCTTCTGTGCCTTGGGCTACATGTGCGCTGTGCATAGCGACTCCCATAGCAGGGACTTTGTCCACATAAAGCACCTGCAGTTGCTGGGCCAGCTCCATATAATCTGCACTGGCGCGACCATCGCCACACAAGGCAAAGAAATCAATCATGGCCGCATCGCTGGCATAAGCCATAAAATGCATGCTTCGTCGGTTTATCTCTCGTATGCAAGGCTTAATAGAACAGCGTTGTTGCTGCTTAAACAGCTCACTCAACACCTCTGGGCCATAGGCGATGTAGTAACGAAAGCCAGCAAATCCTTGCAGCCGATAATCTTGCTCACCGCTGACATCACAGACATGGCAATGTGCCTCAAGTAAGGCGATAGTAGGTTCAAAGCGCGCTCGCTGTAACCCATTGCGATACAATTGCTGCGGATGACAATTACTGGTTGCTACCAAGACCATACCTTGGGCAAACAAAGCCTCGAATAGCCTAGCCATAATCATGGCGTCACCGATATCGCTTACGAAGAACTCATCAAAACACAGCACATCGGTACTTCTGGCATACTCTTTTGCCAACTGACGCATGGGATTCTTCACCCCCTGCAACTGCCCCAAGCGTTGATGTACAAAAGCCATAAAGTGATGAAAGTGTAAGCGTTGCTTTTTATCACTATTAAGATGCTGGAAGAATAAGTCCATCAGCATTGATTTGCCCCGCCCTACGGGGCCATATAAATATACCCCGGTCGTGACTTTAGGACGACGCCAAAAGCACTGAGACGATGAGCGCTGCTCAAGTTCCTGCGCTAAACGGGCAAGCTCTTCGACCGCCCGTTGTTGCGCGTCATCAACGGCAAGTATTTGCGCATCAATTTGCTGTTGGTACTGTGAGAGGATTTTATTCACGGTGGCTGTTTTCGCTGAGACGCATAAGCTATACTCGCGCCATTGTAGCGAAATTAAAGCCCCGACCCAATGAAGTTTCCTTGCCGTTTAGATAAGTTCATTAGCCACGTTACCCAGTTACCACGTACCAAAACCAAGGCCGTGATCAAAGCCAAGCGGGTATGTGTGGGTGGTGAGATGACCACACAGCAAAACACAGCTATTGATGAGAACACCGTGGTTACGCTAGACGGTGAACAGTTGCATTATTTGGGCAAGCGCTACTTTATGCTTAATAAGCCCGAAGGCTATGTATGTGCTAATAGTGACGATTTACATGCTACGGTGCTCGATTTAATGGATGAGCCCAACTTGCAGGAATTGCATGTTGCTGGGCGTTTGGATATAGATACCACTGGCCTAGTGCTGCTGAGTAACGATGGTCAGTGGACACATCAAATAACTAGCCCAAAGAAGCAAAAATACAAAACCTATGTGGTGGAGTTAGGGCAACCTATTAGCGAACACGCGGTGCATGAACTTGAACAAGGGGTGCAGCTACATGGCGAACGTGAACTCACTCGCCCAGCCAAAGTTGAGGTATTAGCCCCCTATCAAATTCGCTTGCATATTGTTGAGGGTAAATATCATCAGGTGAAGCGCATGCTAGCCGCCGTTGGCAATGAGGTGGTCGCACTGCACCGAGAGGCCATAGCCGGTGTGACTCTTGATGACGCGCTTGCCCCAGGGGAGTACCGAGCCTTAAGCGAAGATGAAATAAACCTTTGTTGAGCGTACCTACCAAACATACACTCAAAAAAAATTCAACAGAAAAAAGTCTGTTTTTGCGGCTTTTTCCTTAAAAAGCCGCTGAAAAAGTGATAAGTGTAACAAACCGCTTATCGACTTGGAGCTTGCTGTGTTCGCAACGTTCTCTTTACGAAGCAAAATTATTGCTTTTGCTGTCACCCTATTTATTGCCCTTATTGCCGTCGCTTTGCTAGGTTTGCAAGCCTTGCGTCATGCCAGTGAAAACGACAATATTGCCCGTATTAATCAACTGATGAAAAGCACCGTCAATGTGGTTGAGGAGCTCGAAACCTTAGCGGCTCAGGGTGAGCTTAGTGACGCGCAAGCACAAGCTTACGCCAGCACCATATTACAAAATAATACTTACCATGACTCTGAGTATGTGTATGTAGTCAGCAGCGATCTCAACTTTGTTGCCGCACCGCATGATCCGCAATTGCACGGTACCAGCTTTAATGACTTCAAAGATGCCCAAGGCAACAGCATTGGCGCCATGGTGGAGCGCTTGGTTGGTAACAAAACGGGTGAGATCATCACCTATCACTGGACTTCTGAGCGCGATGGTGAAGTCGTTGATTTAACCTCAGTTGTACAAAAAACGCCTCGTTGGGGTTGGTATATTGGTACCGGCATCAGCTACAAAGAAGTCGATCAGCGTTACTGGAGCACCGCCAGCTGGTTACTCGGTTTATCGCTTATCATCGCGGTATTACTCACACTCGCCTTAGCTAAGTTTGGTTTAGCACTGACCAATGCCTTAGGCGCTGAATTAAGCTCAGTAAAAGATATCGTAACGCAAGTATCACGTGGGCGTTTGAACAATACTATCGCTCACCAAGAGCACAACAAAGATAGCATTATCGGTAGCATGGCCTACATGCAACAAGGATTGCAGGGAGTGGTAACAGGCATAAAAGAAGTCGCAGACACCTTACAGCAGCAAAGCGTGGACTCAGACAAACGCTCGGTTGAGCTGGAGCGCTTAACGCAATCTTTACAGCAAGATACGGCCATTGTGGCCTCAGCGATTACTCAGCTTACGGCCTCAGCGCAAAGTGTGGTCGACCTTGCCGAGCAATCAGCTTACGCCGTTGGCGAAGCAGAGCAGCAAGGCCAAGCAGCGAACGCGTTGACAGAGGAGGCTGTTGACACCATTTCCCTTTTAGAGAAACAAATTGACAGCGCTGGTAATAATATTCAGCTACTCGATGACGAAGTCAATAATATCGCCAATGTGCTCGGGGTTATTCAAGGTATTGCCGAACAAACAAACCTACTGGCGCTGAATGCGGCCATTGAAGCTGCTCGCGCGGGCGAGCAAGGCCGAGGTTTTGCAGTGGTCGCGGATGAAGTTAGGCAACTCGCGCAGCGCACCCAAAGTAGCACCGAAGAAATCCACAGCATGATCACTAATCTACAAAGTGCTACCAGCGAGGCTAAACAGTCGGTACAAATGAGCATTGAGACCAGTGAACAAACCGTGAGTAAATCGCAACGAGTGCGCACCGAGTTAGTGCATATCGCCCAGTCGTTGAGTACCCTAGCCGGTATGAGCCAAGAAATAGCCAGTGCCGCGAGAGAGCAGCTCGGGGCAGGTGAAGATACGGCAAATCGCGTGGTGGTGATCTCTGATACCGCCACGAACACGGCGCAGCTATCAAAACAGGCGCATGAGGCCAGCGAAAGCATGCGTGCACTTACTGAGCAACTAGAGCAACAAACGCAAAAATTTGAAACCTAAAATCTTGCACCTCGAAGGGCTGATGTTCTCGGCACTTAAGTGCTACAGTGAAGGCATAAGCAGCGAATAAAAGCGATATGATCAGCAATGGATGAGGTGCAAATACGCCATCATGGCGCTGTAAACGGTGTTACGGGCTCTTGCCATGAACTTCAGGTGAGTAAGGCACAGTCAGTGCTGGTAGATTGTGGGTTGTTTCAGGGTGCCGAGGCCAAGCCAAGTTTGGCCATCGACTTTGATATAAGTGCCGTGACTGCGGTTATCATCACGCACTGTCATATTGATCATGTCGGCCGCTTACCTTATTTACTTGCAGCGGGATTCACGGGCCCTATTTATGCTTCACAGGCGACATCGGCATTACTGCCTTTGGTCATTGAAGATGCGCTCAAACTGGGTGTTACTCAAGAGCAAGAGTTAGTGGCCACCTGTATTCGTTTGCTTAAACGCCAATTGGTGAGCGTTGATTTTAAGCACTGGTATGATTTACCCAACACCGATTGTCGCTTTCGACTGCAACGCGCGGGCCATATTCTTGGTTCAGCCTATGTGGAAGTGGATTTGCCGCATAACAAGACCCGTCATCGCGTGGTGTTCTCGGGCGATCTTGGAGCCCCTTACACCCCATTACTACCGGCGCCGAAAGCGCCCTACAAAGCCGATACTTTGGTTATTGAGTCCACCTATGGTGATAGCCTTCATCATGGCCGTAAACAACGTACACAGCAACTTAAAACTGTGATTGAACGCGCGGTGTCAGATAACGGCGTGGTGCTCATTCCAGCCTTTAGCATTGGCCGCACACAGGAATTACTATACGAGCTTGAGCAGATTATACACAGCGCTAAAAAGCACTCTTTCTGGCAAGATATCGAAGTGATTATTGACTCTCCCATGGCAGCAAATTTCACCCGAGAATATCGGCGCTTTAAGTCATTATGGGATAAAGAAGCCAAAGCAAGAGTGGCTAAAGGTCGCCACCCTCTCGATTTCGATAATATAGTGACGATAGATACTCACCAACAGCATGTGCAGCTACTGCAATATCTTAAGCAAAGACAAAAGCCCGCGATTGTCATTGCTGCTAGCGGCATGTGCAGTGGCGGGCGTATAGTTAACTACCTCGTTGAGTTTTTACCAGAGCCCACGACCGATGTCATTTTTGTTGGCTACCAAGGTGCAGGCACGCCAGGGCGAGCTATTCAAAAATATGGCCCGCGAGGAGGCTATGTTGAACTAAATGAGCAACGCATTGATATCAATGCACATATCCACACCATCAGTGGTTACAGTGCACACGCTGATCAGGCTGGGCTGATACGCTTTGTTACCGGCATGCGTAAAAAGCCTCAGCATATTAAAATTGTTCATGGCGATAATGAGGCCAAACAAGCGTTGGCAGAACAGCTCAGAAGTAAGCTTGCGCAGCAAACCAAGGTAGAAATAGCCACCTGATATTTGTGCAAGGCTGAAGCCTTGCCTACAACAACCAAATCACACTGATTGTAGGTCAGGCTTTAGCCTGACAATCCAGATAAACCTAATACCTACGCAAGGCTGAAGCCTTGCCTACAACAAACCACACACCGGTTGTGGGTCAGGCTTTAGCCTGACTATCTAGATAAAACTAGTACCTGTGCAAGGCTAAAAGCCTTGCCTACAACGACCTAATCACACACCCGTTGTGGTTCAGGCTTTAGCCTGACAGTCTGGATATATCTGATACCTTTGCAAGGCTGAAGCCTTGCCTACAACAAACCAAACACCGGTTGTGGGTCAGGCTTTAGCCTGACTATTTTGATACCCATCCGGGTTTTTGCTTTGCCAGCGCCACGTATCTTGCATCATCTGCTCAATACCTCGCTGTGCATGCCAGCCAAGCTCATCAGCGGCTTTTTGAGCGCTGGCGTAACAGGCAGCAATATCACCGTCGCGCCGTGGTGCAATTTCGTATGGCACGGCTTTATCGGCAGCTTGCTCAAACGCTTTGACCATTTCCAGAACCGAGTAGCCATTCCCTGTACCCAAGTTGTAGATGTGCACACCGCTATGCAGGCTAAGCCAATCCAATGCTTTTAGGTGGCCAATAGCAAGATCAACGACATGGATATAATCACGCACTCCGGTGCCATCTTTGGTGTTGTAGTCATCACCAAAAACGGCCAGTTGCTTGAGCTTACCTACCGCCACTTGAGAAATATAAGGCAGCAAATTGTTTGGAATACCATTGGGGTCTTCACCTATTTGCCCGCTATGGTGCGCACCCACCGGATTAAAATAACGTAAAATAGCGAAACGCCAACGCTCATCCGATTGCGCCACATCCTGCATGATTTGTTCAACCATTAACTTTGACGTGCCGTATGGGTTGGTCGTCCCTCCCACTGGTGCCGATTCCTTAATGGGCAGAGTCTCAGGGTCACCATAAACGGTCGCCGATGAGCTGAATACTAAAGAAAACACACCAGCATCGCGCATGGCCGAAATTAACGTCAATGAACCTTGTACGTTGTTTTGGTAATACAGCGTAGGCTTAGCAACAGATTCACCCACGGCTTTCAAACCCGCGAAGTGCACAACGCTATCAATATCATGGTTCTTAAATACGCTATCAAGTGCGCTTTTATCACACACATCACCTTTCACAAAGGTGACAGGCTTATCGGCAAGCGCTTCAACGCGACGTAGCGACTCTCTGGAGGCGTTACTCAGGTTATCAAAAACCACCACCTCACTTCCTTGATTTAGCAGTTCCAACACGGTGTGAGAACCAATGTAGCCGGCACCACCTGTCACTAAAATTGCCATTTTAACTCCTTCGCTTTAAATACTCTTGAGGTGTTCCGAGAAGTCCGCACCTAACTCAGGGTGTTGCTGGGCATAGCGTACAAACGCCTTTAAATACCCCAACTTGTCGCCGCAGTCATGAGAAATGCCACTCATTCGAAATGCCTCGACCGCCTCTTGAGCTATCAGCATATCAATGGCGTCGGTCAATTGTATTTCACCACCGGCACCAATAGGTGTTTTTCTTAGCAGTGGCCAAATATTGTGAGACAGTACATAGCGACCGACAACCGCGAGGTTAGACGGTGCGTCTTCGACTTTAGGCTTTTCTACCATAGACTTGATGACTGCACTCTGACCAGGTTCAATTTGCTCGCCATTAATATCAGCAATACCGTACTTACTAACGTCCTGTTGCGCTACAGCCTCAAGCATAATTTGACTGGTTTGCGTATCCTTAAAACGGGCAATCATTGCCGCCAAGTTTTCACTGGTTTGGTCGGCACTGTATTCGTCTAAGATGACATCCGGAAGAATAACAGTAAAAGGCGCATCACCTACGACTGGCTCAGCACACATAATGGCATGCCCTAAGCCTTTGGCCTCGCCCTGGCGTACGCCAATAATGGTCACGTCGTCGGGGCAAATAGAGCGTACTTCGTCGAGCAACTGGCGCTTAACCCGCTTCTCCAAGGTCACTTCCAGTTCAAAGCTGGTATCAAAGTGATTTTCCACCGAGTTTTTCGATGAGTGTGTCACTAAAATAATTTCTTTGATCCCCGCTCGTACACACTCATTGACAACGTATTGAATAAGCGGCTTATCAACAAGAGGAAGCATTTCTTTAGGGATAGCTTTGGTCGCGGGAAGCATGCGGGTGCCCAAGCCCGCAACGGGGATAACAGCTTTCATATAGGTAACGTCCTTAACGATTAATCACTGCCAAATAAGTCTCGAGTATAAACCTTATCTTGCACATCCATAAGGCTCTCAACCATACGGTTAGAGATAATCACATCTGAGTCATTTTTAAAAGCATTCAAATCTCTGTATACGCGAGAATTGAAAAAAGATGAAGTATTGAGTTGAGGCTCGAAAACGATCACTTCTATTCCTTTAGCCTTAATTCGCTTCATAACACCTTGTATTGCTGAAGCTCTAAAGTTATCAGAGCCAGACTTCATCACTAATCGATATACCCCAACAACTCGTGGGCTTCTTGCCAATACTTGTTCAGCGATAAAGTCCTTGCGAGTACGATTGGCTTCCACGATTGCTGAAATGAGGTTGTTAGGTACGTCCTCGTAATTAGCCAGTAATTGTTTTGTATCTTTGGGAAGGCAATACCCGCCGTATCCGAACGAAGGGTTGTTATAATGGTCACCGATACGCGGATCAAGGCCTACCCCTTCAATAATTTGCTTGGAATCTAAACCATGCTTTTCAGCGTAAGTGTCTAGCTCATTAAAGTAAGCTACTCGCATAGCAAGGTATGTGTTAGCAAATAATTTGATTGCTTCAGCTTCGGTGCTTTTTGTAAAAAGTACTGGCACATTGTCGATAAGAGCAGATTCTGAAAGGAGTTGAGCAAAGTCATTAGCGCTCTCGCAATGCCCCCCGACAATGATTCTTGAAGGATATAGGTTGTCCTGTAACGCTTTACCTTCTCTTAAAAACTCAGGAGAAAAAATAATACGTAGGTGGGTAAACCGAGCTCTCATTTGTTCAGTAAACCCAACCGGAACGGTCGACTTTATAATCACGGCCGCACTTGGATTACATAGTTCAACCTGTTTAAGAACATCCTCTACAGACTGAGTATTAAAGTAGTTAGTTTGTGGGTCGTAGTCGGTAGGCGTAGCAATGACGATAAACTCAGCCTCTTGATAAGCCTCAAGTGGCTCGGTTAACGCTTTAAACCGAGACTTATTTGTGAACAAGTACTCAGGGATGTCTGGGTCAATAATTGGGCTTTCACCTCTATTGAGTTTATCGACCCTGGCCTCATCTATGTCCAGCGCTATGACCTGATTATGCTGGGCTAATAGCATAGCTATGGATAGCCCAACATAACCAGTTCCGACGACAGTTACTTTCATACTATCTCGCTTGTAAAGCGTTAACAATTCGAGAGCAAGCCAAGCCATCACCATATGGGTTATGAGCTCGACTCATGGTTTCATAAACACTCGTGTCATCGAGTAACTCACTTACCGCATCAATGATTTTATTAATATCTGTACCAACTAGCTTTACGGTTCCTGCGGCAACAGCTTCAGGTCGTTCTGTGGTATCACGCATCACTAATACAGGTTTCCCCAAAGAAGGGGCTTCTTCTTGTACGCCACCCGAGTCGGTCAAAATAATTTGGCAGTTATCCATCAAATAAACAAAGGGTAGATAGTCCTGAGGTTCAATTAACTTCACATTATCTAAACCATTTAAAAGACGATTTACCGGCTCCTGCACATTAGGATTTAAGTGAACGGGATAGATAAAATTGTGTTCTGGGTATTTATTTGCTAAATGCGCTATTGACTCACATATCCGCTCAAAACCCCCGCCAAAGCTCTCACGGCGATGTCCTGTCACTAGTACATAAGGTTTTGCTGTTAACTCTCCGAACTTTTTCTGCATCTGCACTTTTGTTTCAGGGTTAGTAAGCACTTCACTTTTGACTTTAAGCAACGCGTCAATAACGGTATTACCGGTAATAACGATGTCGGTGTCAGCAACATGCTCGCGAAGCAAGTTATCTGCAGAAGCCTGGGTCGGTGCAAAATGTAATGCACTAAGAGAGCCCGTTAATGTGCGGTTAGCCTCCTCAGGCCAAGGGCTGTATAAATCGTGAGTCCGCAGCCCTGCCTCAACATGAGCCACTTTAACTTGCTTATAAAACGCGCCCAAAGACGCCGCCAAGGTCGTTGTGGTATCGCCATGAACTAAAACCCAGTCAGGCTTGAAGTCATCTAACACATCACGCAACCCTAGAAGAATCTTGGCAGTAACATCGAACAGGTCTTGCCCTGGTTTCATGATATCTAAGTCGTAATCTGGACGAATAGCAAATAAATCCAGCACTTGATCTAACATCTCACGATGCTGGGCTGTCACACACACTCGTGCGTCGATATCATTATTTTGCTCTAGGGCTTTTACTAATGGGGCCATTTTGATCGCTTCAGGGCGCGTTCCAAAGACTGTTAACACTTTCATTAATTTGTTCCAACTTAAAATAGCGCAGCCCACCAGTTGGCGGGCTGTAAATATAATCTCGCAGAGCTATTCAACAATAATAGTTAGAAAATGCCTCGACTATCAACGATTACCTTGCGTGCAACTACGTTAGGGTCTATCGATTTAAATTCTTTATGATCCACTAAAACAGCTAACGTATTTGCCCGCTCTAATGCACTTTCTAAGCTCACTAATTTTGCACCTAGTTCGCTTAATTGTGCAGGCAACTCTTCAATATTCGGCTCTACGACTAAAACCTCTGCATCACAGGCACACAGCTGCTTAGTAATATCGAGCGCTGGGCTCTCACGTAAATCATCAATATCAGCCTTAAAAGCAATCCCTAGACACGCTACTACGGGTTTTTTAAATTGCTCTGCTGCTGCTTTTATTTGCTCTAACACATAAACAGGTTTGCTATCGTTCACTTCTCGCGCAGTGCGTATAAGCTTCGCTTGTTCAGGCGCAGAGCTAACAATAAACCATGGGTCAACGGCAATACAGTGCCCCCCAACCCCCGGGCCTGGGTTTAGGATATTAACCCTAGGGTGGCGATTAGCTAGATTTATAAGCTCCCAAACATCGATTTTCAACTTATCACAAATAATGGATAATTCATTTGCAAAGGCAATGTTAACGTCACGGAACGAGTTTTCTGTGAGTTTAGCCATTTCTGCAGTGCGTGCATTGGTCAGTAAGCACTCCCCTTTTACGAAGGTTGCGTATAAGGATACCGCAGCTTGAGAACAAGCGCCTGACATACCGCCTATAACACGGTCATTCTCAACAAGCTCACGTAAAACATGACCAGGCAAGACACGTTCAGGACAATGCGCAACTTTTATATCAGCGTTATCACCCGCTTGCTGCGGAAAACTCAAGTCAGGCCGGTATTGACTTAACCATTCAGATAGCGCTTCGGTGGCACCAACTGGGGAGGTAGACTCAAGCACAACCAAGTTACCTTTTTCTAACACTGGCGCGATGGACTTTGCTGCCGCCTCAATATAGCTCAAGTCAGCTTCATGGCCATCCTTAAAAGGAGTGGGCACTGCTACCATAAATGCATCTGCGGGCTCAGCCTGTATTGTTGCGCGGAGCCTCCCTGCTTGCACTGCACTTTTCACCACAATGTCCAGATCAGGCTCTACTATGTGCACATCGCCGGCGTTGATGGTGTCAACCGCATGCTGGTTAACATCGACCCCTATCACCTCTAGACCTCGAGAAGCGATCACTGCAGCAGTGGGTAGACCTATATAGCCAAGGCCTACAACTGATATTCTATTAAATTGCACTTCTGATTAACCCCATAGTAAACTTTGCCTCCACATTCTAAATAAAGCTGCTCGCAATACATCGTCAAAGTAATTCCCGCAGCGCTTGTTTTTGAACCTTTAGACTATCCTCTTGCAGGTCGTATACGTGTGTCATTCAAAGCTCTACTCTCATTTATCTTATGTAACATATTATTAATCACGACCGCACATAGCCAAGCAGCCAAGAACGTACAAAAAATCATTATTGATTTACTTATAAATAATTCGATAGATTCTCGAACCATAAAGAACGTAAAGGGGAGCAGCGTATATGAAAATAACACCCAGAATGGGCTTTTAGAAAACAGCCCCTTTTCTAAAAAGAAAATAAAAAAAGAAAGACAGAGTGAACCTATAAATACTGCTACACCTCCACCCATTATGTACAAACCACCCAAAAGAGTTGGTGATATGATATAGGAGCCCTTAGTTATACCCAATATTGACTCGGTATAGAAATAAGCATTAGTGACTGGAACAACAGGTTTATCTGGCCACAAAAAGCGAGGAATAAGAGGATTAAATTGGGCTGGTATGAATTCAAACCCTTTAAAAAACTCATCACTGCTCTCAAAATAACTCACAATATTATTGAAAGAGTCATACGGCGACAGACTATCAATCAGAAACCTAAAGCCCAAAGCCAAAATATCGTCATCTAATGAAAGCCCATACCGCACAAAAGCCAAATAGTTAACTAAAAGAATGAGCACTACTGCCATTAACATAATACTTTTCATCGAGATGACTTCAAGCCGTTGAGAGATAACTAAAACACCAACAACTCCCGCTGCCAAGATATTTCTCGAGCCACCCAAAGTAAAATAAACAAGCATGCCGCAAAAAAGACAAAATGAGATCGAAAGAAGCAGCCCAATTGAATTACGCATTCTCAGCATGAAGACATAAGCTACTGGAATAAACAAAAAGAAAAATATTATAAATATTCCATTGCCGGCGTTAGACGCTAAACGGTGACCATAGTTACCTGCGCTAAAGCTAAACCCGTTTAACGCTACATACCCTAAAATAGAGAGGGAAAATAGAGACAAACATGAAAAACTTAGAGAACCGCTGGCATTACCATCATAAATAGGAAACACTGTTGGCTTTACCGCCTGCACTAAAAGCCCACTTATAAAGACATATATTCCATAGAAAGCTACTGCGCCCCACAGCCAATTGATAACAATTCCTTCAGGGAACATATCTTGTTTAAGCGCAATTCCTGCTAACCAGTTCAAAGGAATCCACATAAACGTACTTAGGTAAATGAATGCACTCGTTAAAAGGTAAAATCCTAGTTTCTTTTTGGATAACCAAAAAGAAACTAGGAGAAGAAAGGTACTAGCAAGAAACGGAAAAAATAACTCTAAAGGCATATAGTTAACTCATAGCCGACGATAACTGACAGCTAGCGCATACCCATATGACAATAGTCCACCTAGAAGAAAGAATAAAATACAAATTAGAGCTCTGGAGGGGCCACTTTTCTCTTCTGGTTGAAAAGGTGTTTGTATCAATGAAAGTGTGTAGTCGACTTTGCTTTGAGTAAGCATAAGTGTTTTCAGCTGCTCTTCTAGGAGAGAGTATAGCGCTTGTCTTATTTCAGCGTACTCAGCTTTATCCAAGTAGTTTCTAACGAAAGAGATATTCTTGTTTATTTGCTCAAGCTTTTTATCTCGAGAGAAAGAATTAAATTCATAAACTAAATTGTCAAGAACCTCTTTTGCAAAGGAAGCACTAACAAACTCGAAGGAAACCTTAAAAATATTCCTTTTCCTGTCGTACGTAACGCTGTAATACTTCCTGAACTTTTCATATGCCTCTTCGTCACTAGGTTCTTTGCTTTGGCCCGGCTTAACATCTCTAACCCACTTTCCCGCTTCCATATCATAAATGCTATCATCATAAACTATCTTATCTTGCTCTCGGTCCCAACCTTCACTTGCGAATAATTTAACTTTGAGCTGATGTCGATTTATAAAAGGAATTATGAAGTCACGAGATTTAAGGCGCTCTTCTACATGAAAAGGCTCCTCTTCACCTCCACCTAAATTAACACCAGCTAATGACGCTACACTACTCAAACCACCTAACATTCCTGCGACACCTTTTGAACTCTCAGATTCAGATGGTGACATTAATGCTGTGCTTTGGTATTGATTTGGTAATGATAAGGAGTACAAAACACCTACAATAGAAAACATTAACACGCTTAGGGTTATCTTCCACTTATGCTCAAAAAAAGCATGAATGAAGAAGCTTGCTAAATGATTATCGATCTTTTTTTCTTCTACGTTAACTGATGTCATAAAAATTCTTAGTTAATCAAACTCTATTTTTCTGCGCTTTCTTTATCTCCCGCCCATAATTTCCGGAAGAAAGAAAATGCGTATAAAACCGATGGCAAAAATGTACAAAGGGAATAAGTAATGGCTTAGTGTCAGGATTTATACCTGACTCAGTTTTAACTTTTTTAAAGCGGCTTGGAACATGCTTCCATATTAGCTTTAAGTTCCGATAGCGAGCGGCTTCTAGAAGCGACTGACTCATGAAACAATTAAACACTCGGAGTTCTGAAAAAACAGGTACTACAGTAAAAAACTGGCCACACGATATGTTACCACCATTTATGATATACCTACCACCTCTACCGTAAAGGAACTCATAAAAGGTCAACTGTGTATAAGGATCATCGCTTGCGATACATTTCACTTTGGAGCGAAAGTCATCAATTAATAAGGACTTTGCTTCGGAACTCAATTTTCGGTAGCGCTGCAATAATAGAGTTTCCGCTGAAAAGCCAAAAGTATCATAAAGTTTTGGAAATAAGTGTAATAGCTCACCTAAAAGGCCTGGGGTTTTAAGGTACGCGCCTCTTTGAAGGACATCTCCCAAATAGCCATCAAAAAACACATGAGCATTACCTGATTCATTACGAGCATGGCTATACGCACTCAGAAGACGATATACAGGCGATGACGAGCCATCAAACATCACCTCGTATGCCAGCTCTTCATAGGGCAGCTTTGGAGGTTCCAAGTAACTAAACTCATCATATCTTGCAACCTCTTTCTTAAACTGCCTAGCGATGGGCCTGTCCCCTGAGGATTCCGGTCCGTAAGTGAAAGCATAATCAAATTGGCCACATGCAAGTATAAGCCGGGAGTCCAGCCCACCACTCAAGCCAATGGCACTTTGCTCACGGGTCCAGTAACTGGTTAGTTCTGAAATAAGCTGAGGCACTTCCTCTAGAGCATAACTACTGTTACAGCTATGGTGGTAATAATACTCAACACTACTTGACGTTGTATGCGACCCAGGGGAAAGCCGATATACCCCCTTATACTTTGTATAATCACCAAATAAATGTCCTTGTACCCGAAGAGCTTCAGTCAAAACCGTATCTTGGATCTTATTTTCAAATACCGACAAGGTTGGGCTGACCTGTAACTGCCCCTCACTCACTTGGTAATAATGTGTAGACAGCCCTAGCGGATCAACCATAACACTTACCCCATCGGAGTTGATTTTAACTAGAACAAAGCTCCCTGCTGTGAGTTGCTGTAAAAATGTTACTCCATGCTTTGCTAGCTGACGAAGCAAGTACTGTAGATCATTCTTTTTACCATCGACGATGAACCAGCCATAGAGGACCCACAGAGCATCATCAAATTCAATAATCGGAGGTTGCCGCCACTCCATTTTGTCGTAAATAAGTTCATATTTCTGTCCGGCATAAGCACCACTTACCCTTTGGCTATATTTACTCCACTCGGGAAAGTGTTTCAATGCATGGTTGGAGTCACAGTTTAAATATATTCCTTTCATCTACTGCCACCTTGAAGCATCTATATTTGGTGATCCATTAAGCATGGTGCTCTACCTCTTTGCTAAGTGCACTCCCTACCGCTTTATTCCGTATATAGTAGAAAAAACAATTAAGAATATAAAAGATGTAAATCAAATACATATCAGGAAAGGCGCTATATTCTTTAATGAAAAATAGCGTTGCTACACAAACTAAAAACAACGCTGCATAAACAAGGTTGCTACGCAGAGATAGAGAAGCCCTATCTATAAAAGTGAGTATCAGAAACTCTAAGATAGATAACTGTGAAATAAGGAAGCAAGAAAGCACTAAAGCTGCTACCGCTAAGCTCTGAAACCCTATCTCACCTAGTGAAAACTTAGTCATAACAAAAGCAAATAAATAGAAAGGGAGAGCGAGTAAAAATAGCGCTTTTTTTATCTGACCTCTTAATTGCTTTTTAGACTCCCAGTCCTTATCCCTAACTAGGTTATTTACTCTCTCAATATTCTTGTTAATGAGGTATCGAGAGACTACGCCGAAAGCGCCTATTAAGTAAGTTAAGCTAGCAACTATGAACGCTTGCTCTTGTAAAAAGAGAAAAGAGCCAACCATAGGCATTAGCCAAGCCACTCCCGTGCTAATGAAATTGACCCCTCCTAAATAGAGCGTTTCACGTAAGGAAAGAATAAAGTATGTAATACCAGAGGATAAAGAATAACAAGTCCGGATAAAATGAAAAACGAATAGAGTAAAAAGAGATAACGCATAGGCAATCAATAAAGATTCTGGCTTTTGAGCTTCAAGCGCTAAAAAGTACAGCCCGGTTCCTATCAAAATCAATACCTCTAGCATCAGCACAGCAGTAAAGCTTGAGGTGCGAATTAATAGTGCCCTTATATTTTGATAGGCAAAAACACCTAGCAGTAAAAGTAAGACACTGAAGTGGTTTGAAATCGCTCCCGCGTACTGGCCCACCCAAAGAACCATAGAACCTAAGGCGCACGCCACACCACCAGAGAGTATTGTGCCGTTGTCTTTATCCCGCGTACCAACTTTTAACAACTTCATCGCTGTCCCGCTAGTAAACAATACTGCAACAGCAATAACCGTAGCGAAATCGGTTAGAGCCTGATTACCATCAGCACCATAAATAAAGGCTATAGACATCGCTAGTACCAGTCTCACGCCCCCAGGGGATGCGGTAGCGACTAGGGGTAACAATTTAGACATTAGACTTTGGCTGTGGCTATTACCCCGTAACATATAAAGCCGAGCATTCGCTATATTGCTAAAGCGATTCGCTAGGAAGTAACGCACCTTTAGTGACTTTAAGCCTGCTTTACTAGTGCTCAATAGCTCTTTTAAAGTAAACTTTTGTTCTAATATTTTTTTTCGATAGAAATAGAAATTAATTCGGTTATTTTCAGACATTATGCTCTTATGCTTGTCTAAAAATATGTCTATTGCCCGAACTTTATTGTTAACTGAGGATATTCTCTCTAACTCTTGGTCATCGTTGACAATATAGAGTGCTCTCCCAAGCCTATACGCGTCCCCATACTTTGCAATTAAACGCACCCACATGTCATGGTCTTGCAAAGCGGGTAAATCTTTATCAAACCCTCCAATGCTTAAGATTCTTTCACGCTTCACTAAAGCCTGATTAGAACATTGGTTAAGATCTAGAGCGTCTGGAAGCGATATTACTTTATCACTTGTAAATAAAGATTTTTTGTGGACTCCATAGTCCCAAATATAACCACTACATATGAAAGAGTATTTGTCATCATACACGTTCACCAGCTCTTCGATTCGTTCTGGTAAAAACACATCATCGTCATCTAACCCAGTCACTAGGTCAGTATCTAATGAAGCTATCGCTTTATTTCTAGCGGCACAGGCGCCTATAGATTGCTCATTGCGAATAACCTGGACTCTTGGGTCATTGAGCTGTTTCAGATACTCGTAGGTGTCATCTGTTGAACCATCATCAACAACACAAACTTTTATATTCTCGTAAGTCTGAGCTAATACAGAGCCTAGTGCTTTTTTCAAAAGTGCTAGGCGGTTTTTAGTAGGAATGTAAACGCCAACACTATAGCTCATAAGCACACCCGCCCTCTATGAGTTGCTTATAAGTAGCCATGAGCTCGGTCACGACGTTAGTTAGAGAAAACCTCTGCGCCTGTTGATGTACTAGCAAGCATAATTCATCGTATTCTGATTCAGGCATTGTCGAAATGCTCAGAAGTTTAGAGGGAAGTTTTTCATATAACCCCTCTGAACTTTGTTCTACTAAGCGGCCACTCATTGCTAACTGTTCATTTGAACCGTCCGTGTTGGTTGCCACCACGGGGGTACCACAGGCTTGGGCTTCCGCAATAGTCAACCCAAATGACTCATTACGTGAAAGCGATAGGCAGCACTTTGATTGGCTTATTATGACTTTCACTTGCTTGGCACTTTGACTGCCAAAAAACTCTAAGTTCTTATGCTGCGAGGCAAATTCCTTAACTGTATCACTCATTGGCCCTGACCCAACCAAAGCAAAGCGGTGCCCAGGTAACGCTTTTGCAAGCGACAACAAGCGGTCTACCCCCTTATTTTTATCAACGTGGCAGATCATGCAGGCTAGGTATGTTTTATTCGCAAAAGCCACAGAATTTTCTTCTAAATTGAAAACACTGTCATCAAAACCTGCACTCAAAATCTTATAATTATCGACTGGTCTATAAAAACGTTCTTTTAGTGCTTTGGAAGTAAAAATCCACAGGTGCACATAATGGCTAAATTTTCTATAAAACCAATTTGGAGGGTCGTACAGGTATAAATCACTACCATGACAAGTAACGACTAACTTGCTACGCCTAGATACTAACCAGTGATAAGCCATTGCTAAAAAAATGGTAGGGAAGTAGTAGTGAACGTGGATTATATCGTATTTTTTTCGCAATAAGACAATGCTTACTAAAAAGTGGAAAAAAAACACTGGGTAGCGAAAAAGCTTATGCAGTAAGCTATCGCCATTCCATCGCATTTTGAAATACTCTACATCCCCACCAGCTTTGTTCAATGACTCTACTTGCTTATCAACAAACTGCCCTAAAAGAGGAGCTGAGGGCTTAGGAGACATATTACTAATTACAAGTACACTCGGAGTCACAGCTTGCCTCGTATAGCTAACCAAGCGAATTTAAATAAATTCTTCTGACGGAACAATCTCCTAGGTTCCTTAACTAAACGATATAACCACTCTAAGTGTAGCTTTTGCCATGACTTGGGGGCTCTCTCTACCTCTCCTGCTAACACATCAAAGCTTCCTCCTACTCCCATAAAGAAAGCATCGTGATAATGGCTGCGAATTTCAGCAATCAGCTTCTCTTGCTTGGGCGATCCCTGAGCTACGATAATAATTTTGGGCTGCGTTGCATTTACTTGCGATATCACTTGCGCCGAATCTGAGAAAAACCCATTTTGGAAAGCGACCACATTCACTCCCCTTTGCTTAAGTTTTGCCACGCAGCTCTCGATAACATGTTGTCGAGCACCCACTAACATCACTGGCACCGAATTATCTACAGAGCGCTCAAGTACATCCAACCACAATTCGCACCCTGCAATTCGCTGTAGTTTAATTCCAAGTTTTTTCTCTAAGGCTTTAACAACACCAATTCCGTCAGCATATTGAATAGAAGCTGAGTTAATGATGTCCATAGTTTCAGTGTCCTGCTGCGCTTTCATTACCTTTTCGGGATTAACAGCAACAGCAACACCTGGGTACACACCGCCTTCAGGAGATATGATGGCCTCTACGACCTGTTTCTTGCTTAAAAAAGGAATGACCTTAACGCCAGCGAGAGTAACTGCATTGAGAGATGATACAACCATAGAAGGGCTAGCTTATTTTATTCGGTGAAGAGATAGTTGAACGTTTACTAATACCTAACACTTTTCTTAAACGAACGGTAATTCGCCACACCTTGGACATAATGAAGTAGTATGTAACGGTAGCAAGCATAAACACCCAAAACATAATGTATTGCGGCCATTGTTGCACTTCTGCAACAACTCCTACCCCTGCAAAAACTAATGCCATAATACATATAACGACCAAGGCCTGGCGCGGCGAAAACCCTAACCGCATCAGAACATGATGCAAATGTTCACGATCTGGCTTAAAGGGAGAACGTCCTTTCTTAATACGTCGAGCAATAGTCGTCACCGCATCCATAATCGGAATCGCTGCAAGCCACAACGCTATCACTGGAGAAAACGCGGAATATTCCTTATCCTGAGAACCCTCGAGCAATAGCCACACGACAGTAAAACCAATAACTGTGCTGCCCGCATCGCCCATAAAGATTTTAAAACGTTGGCCTAACGGAATTCCCAAGTTCATAAATATATACGGAATAGTAGCGACTACAATTGCGACGCAAAAGGTCATCAACTCATGTTGGGCATTGAAGTAGAAAAGGACGCCTAGAGCACTAAAAGTGATTGTCGATAATGCTCCTAGCAAACCATCAATTCCATCCACCATATTGAATGCATTGATAGCCCCAACAACCACTATTGCCGTCATTAAATAACCAAAATAAGAAAGGTTGATATTGAATGGTGCTATCAATTCACCAACATCGAAAAGTACAAGATCACCAATTGCCATCATCAGTGCAGAGATAAAGAATTGAAGTAATAGTCTGAACTTAAAACTGATATCGTATAGATCATCTGCGACACCAGCTAATAGTAAGGCTCCTGCACAAGCGAGGTATAGATACGAAGAGGAAATAGTATCAGGGAAAGCATACAAAAAAGAAAAGACGACAATGAATACAGCCAAACCACCAACAAGCGGAACCGCTCCGTTGTGATGTTTACGCGCATTAGGCTCATCAACTAAGTTAATAAAAACAGCTACCTTCCTGAAAAAAAACAAACTCAAAAATGAGCCTAAAAAAATCCCTAACGTACTAGCTATCACGAAGTAACTACCCTTAAGATGTATGAACCTTGCTGTTTAACAAAACCTAGAAGCCGCATTCTGAAGCGGGCACACGAATACGTGCACCGGATAATGCGCGGTAATTATAGGCTAAGTGTCATAAAATAAAAATGCTTAACGTAATGTTCGCGCAAAATAACACCTCATAGAAGCCTGAAACCGTAAAGAAGTGTAACCTTACACGAATTTATGTAGCATCACAGCTTAACAAAAGGCCTACCTATTAAGAAAACTTGCGTTTCGCCAATAGGTAATTTTCTGACTCAAATTCGCATAATTCTTCAATCTTATTAACAACATCCTGCTGTTCAAAAAATGCGGTTAAGGCTTGCTTTACACTTTCGTTTGCACTTTCAGTAAAAGAATCAGTGGTATTCCTTCGCTCAAAGGCAACTTTCTTGCCTAGCATTTGTTCTACTTTCGAGCCAAAGCTGGGTAAACTATCTAGAAAACCAACCACCTTATAATGATGGAGGTTACTGATAAACTCCTTTTGCATGTACTTTGCGTCCCTTCGGTCCCTTGGATATCTACCTGTAATGCACATAGTCGGTACGTTAGCCATTTGCCAACCACGTCGATGGTTCAGTATCTGCCACGCTTCTTCCAACACATTATCACTGCATAAAGCGTTAGGGCTCATCACCGGCAGTCGGTTCGTAAGCTTGTTGAAAATATAATTAGATTTAAAACGAGCTACAGGATCTCTCAACACGGTGACAAACTGCACACGTTCTGAGAACTCTGCCAATATCGAATTACTAGTGGCAACATGGCCGCTTATAAGCCCCTGATTTTGTTGAGACAACTGGTAAGCTAATAGGGTTTTGATCGTTTCGCAATGGTAATCACTAAATTTTGCAACACCATCAAGTCCATCAATATCACTATTAAGGTTGCAAATACTGGCTTGAATGGCTGCGCTACGGTTAATTCTTAGTCCCCCAGGTAATGCAAATTGCTGTCTTAATCCCCTCTCGATAGACATCCCCCCACACTTGGGGATATGAACAAAGCATACAAGCTGCTGGGAACGTCGCTTAGCAATTGGGTGTAACTGGATATCGTATCCCAACGCGTAGCCAACCCTCTTTACCCCCAGCTTAAAAGTTCTCAACATAATTAGTTCCTAAATAGTCCTCGGATATAGCGCCAATAAAAGAAGTTCAAACACATAGCTTTTAACATCGACCAAGCGAAAACACGTCCTGCCCTATAAAAAAGTAAAGCTAATAGGCTAGAGACAGCATACGCTGCGACCGTAGCCCATGCCGCCCCGACCCCGGCATACATAGGAATAAGCCAGGTATTCAAGGCTACATTGGCTACAGCTCCAAACCCATGGGTGACAGCACTAAGGTGATATAAGCGCTCGAAAATAATCCACTTTGAGAGCACTGCTCGTTGAAACACAAATATGCAAGCAAAAATATGAATACGAAGTATTTCACTCGCTTGTTGGTACTGCTCGCCGAATATCAAAGCAACGAGTAAGGGCGCTACTAAGTATGTAAAGATAATAATTACTAGGCTTAAAATAACCATCAACGCCAAAAGGCCCTGAATATTCTGACTATACAGCTGTCGTGCTTGCTTCTTGGAGCGGTGCAGTTTCGCGGTTAGAACATTAGCCAACAGCACAGGGAAAACATACCAAAACTCCGACAATTTGGCCGCAGCGGCGTAGTGAGCAACATGCTCAGCGCCTAAAAAAGACATCAACATAAGCTGATCTATTTTTAAGTAGACCGATGCTGCAAATGCTGAAATAACTAACCATTTTGAGCGCCCTAATAAAATAGCTGCCACTTTACGTTGGCGCTTTAACCTTGCTTTATAGTTGATACTTCCTACTTCGCGAATATGCCGATAACAAAAGTAGTAACCTGCCGCAATAAAGACACACTCTAAGCCGGATAGAAATACCAGAGCTATAAGGCTAGGAAAACACCAAGCTACCAAGATCTTAGCCAAACTAATTGCAGAAATAACGGCCATACGCACTCGCTGCGTAACTTGAACCTTTTCTTGCGCTATAAAAAAGAACTCAATCACATGCATCACGGTAAAGCTTTGCAGTGTAACAAGTATGATCGCGAGAAGCTGGTTCTCAGGCAACACAAGCCAAGCCAAAATACTTGCAGCGCCTAAGGTACACACAGCACCGAGAAACCTAATTCGGAAAATGACCCTTAAATAAAAGTGGCTATGCTTGGAGTAGCGAAGAAACACTGCTGTGGCCACATTGTTTAGGCCTAACGCTACAAAAGGTAAAAACAGTGCTGCGAAAGCTGTTATAGCGCTATAGTTACCGAAGAGTTCAACTCCTCCAAAACGAGCTATAGCGATACTGGAGGCAAAAACAAAAGCCATCGTGACAATTCGCTCGGCAAATAACAGTGCTGTATTTTTTAGCGCCCTAGTCACTTTGCTCCCTAAATTCGAGCTTTACAGAAAGACCAAGCAGTATAACTTAGAGCACAGTACAATTGCGAGCTTCATCATTTGACAAGACTCAGGTAAGCTTGGCGCCTTATTTTAAATCCCGAATGGAGATGCAAGGTGATCGTTGAGTTGGTGGGCGTACAATTTGAGAACAAAGGAGCTGAGCTAATGCTTTACGCAGCGAAGCAACAGCTGGAGAAGGAAAACTCTAGCTACATCCTGTGCTTACCTGCCAATGTAAATACACCCGACGCAAAACGCAAATTAGTTGGAGCCTTGCGGTCGGTAAATTTAGTGAAGAATAAGTATGATTTCAATTGGATCACTTATTACTTTCCCTCATTTTTTAGGACTTGGCTGAGGAATAACTGGGGCATTGTATTTGAGAGTGATATTAACTTAGTTTTAGATGCTTCCGGCTTTGCTTATGGTGATCAATGGAATGATTTAATTCTACGCCAAGTGGCACAACGAGTAAGACGTTTGAAAGCCCGTGGCAAACCTGTTGTCTTTCTGCCGCAAGCTTTAGGCCCTTTTAGTCGGGATTCGAATCGCTATTGGGCAGAGATAGCCTTCTCTCATGCTGAACTGGTTTTCCCGAGAGAAACCGTATCTCTCGAGCATGTAAGGCAACTTAGTAATGCCATCAACGCGTCACAAATGCCTGACTTTACCAACTTGTTACTTCCGCAAGATTTTTCAACATCAGGGGCCTGCGCGAGTGGGAAGTGTGTGATCATTCCAAACAGTAAAATGCTCAGCCACAAAAATACAAACACGCAGTGGCACGACAATTATATAGAAATATTAGCAATGCTTGGTAAGCTCTCGTTAGCTGAAATGACCGAAGTTGTTATTCTTAATCACAGTGGCCGTGATGATAAGGTGCTGTGTGAGCAACTACAAAAGCATTTAAACTACCGCGCGAGTATTATTACCCCTGAAAATGCTCTCGAAGTTAAGGCGCTTATTGGCGAGGCAAAATGTGTAGTCAGCTCACGATTTCACGGTTGCGTCAGCGCACTCAGCCAAGGTGTCCCTTGCTTGGCAACCGGTTGGAGTCACAAGTATCAAGAGCTGTTTAAAGAGTACCAGATGGGCGACAATTTACTTGAACCTAAGTTAGATAAGCCCTATTTAAAGGGGCAATTGAGCAAGATAATTTCTCCCTCTGAGAACACTAAAAACACACTAGAGCAACGGGCAAGTTACTATAAGTCACTTACAAAACAGATGTGGGAAAAAGTCTGGGCTAGTTTAATTTAAAGGCAGCATCACGGTTAAAACTAACGTTTCAACCGTGATTATTTACCAGTCTGTTGGTCACGCAAATTGAGCTCAAGTATTGCAAGTCTTTGAGCGACTCTGTCCAACTTCACCTCGGTTTTAGCTCGTTTTATATCAGCAATTAGGGCTTTGATAAGTAATAGCAAGCAAGCTAGAGTTATTGGTAAAATAGGAGGATATGACACTCCTACCCACTCCGCCGCGACATTAGATAATTGTGGGTAAATCCCTAAAATTAAAGTAACTAGAGCTATAACGAACCACCTAAACGCCGCCCCCATTTGGATAGAGTCTCTACGAATTAATACGAATACTACAATGAAAAAAGTTACAGCTATAAAAGAAGTAAATATCTGATAATAAGCCACTTTTATTCCTTCTCAAGATTTATGTCGTCATCTATTGAAAGGTGGTAAGTCTTTGAAACTTTGCTTAAGCACAGCATCGTGGTGTACGCCATGTAATAAACAACCGCTCCCCAAGAATAAAATATCCTAGAAATACCATCCGCACGCTGTGTCATTTTTACGGGAACTTCGGTCTTAGACACCTTAAAATTCTTAAGTAAAAGCAATACGCCTACATCCTGATACTCAAGCATCGTCGCCTGTTCTGAACTCAAAACAGCCATAGCCTTGCGGTTGTATACCCTAAGCCCAGATGTTAGATCTTTCACCTCAATCCCTGAGAGCCTCCTAAATACTCCCCATGCAATATGGCGGGCTAAACTTCCTCTTGAGGTGCAAGAGCCTATTACAATATCAAAGTTTTCTCTCTTGTGTAGAGCTAGTAGAGGAGGCAGTGTTTGGGCTAAATGTTGACCATCGGCATCGAATGTTACCACTTGTTCAATCCCCTGCTCATAAGCGTAGCGTATGCCTGCTTGTGTGGCTTTCCATGCCCCTAAGTTGTAAGGAAGCGAAATGACCTTGCTACACTGTGAAGCAATTGAGTATGTGCGATCGGTCGAAGCATCATCCACCACTAAGGTATTGCGATAACCTTTAGCATGTAGATCCTCAACCACAGAGGCTATTGAGTTTTCTTCATTATGTGCTGGGATCACCACAAGCGGAGAAAGCATTTCTATCCCTCGAAAAAGTTTAGCCCATTATTGTAGCCGTTAATTAATGTAATAACTACCGCGCCTTACTAAATGAAAGAATAAGAAGTTCTTTTACTCGTTTTATTCTCAAGTGCATTAACTCTTTAGCAGCTTGATACAAAATATGTAACCTTATAATTGGTTGATACCGGCAATGGAACAAGCTTTTATGCCAACCTAACTGAGCTGTTTCAGCGCATAGAGAACGATAGAAGCAAAGTTCTTCCTCAAAGCGACGACGTGTCGCGGTAAGTAGAACTGTTTGATTCCCTTCATGGCGACGATAGCTAAAAAGCTTCTTTGCGCTACCTATAATGCTCCCCCCTGAGATCAAAACGTCGGCGTAAAACTGGAGGTCAGTTACCATCGCCCACTTTGATTTAAATGGGGAAGAAGGAAGCTTACTCTTTCTGAATACAATAGTTGGGCAGTAAATAAAACACCCTTTGAGTAGGGCTGACAAACCTACATCACCACTTAGAGTGACTTCGTGATACTTAGGCCTTATTATTGTTTTAACAACGTCCACAAAAGTATTACTTACCCTACTGTTTGAGTCCACTATATCAACATCACAAAAATACGCGGACGCCAAATGGTGTTTTTTTGCCAGGATAAGCATCTCCGCAACATACGTAGGGTCTAAAAAGTCATCATCGTGCAACAAGCTAACCAGTTCAGTATTGGCACTATCAAACGCAAAGTTCCAATTTCCAGCCATGCTATGATCATCAGGGTTACGTAGATACCTTATCTGGTCGCTTGAGTAGCTTTCACATAAAAATTGAAGGGCAGAATCAGCACGCGGATTGCCATCAACTACGTGCAAGACCCAGTTAGAGCAAGACTGAGCGCAAACAGAGTCTATCGCTGTTTTTATATAGTTTTTATCTGTATTGAAACAGGGAATAGCTATAGTTATCACAAAATCTATCTTTTACATAATGAAACGAAGCAGTAGTAACATTTATAATAATGGCTTGAGCAATTCCTACTTGAAATAGCGAACAATTCAATTATGTCTACTTTGAGTGGAAGATAATAAGCCATATCATCGCAAGGTTCATTAACGTCTTTTCAAAGAGACAGCGTCTATTATTAACTAACTCTTTTGCTAAAGACCACCGTTGCTTGATTGTTAGTTTGTCTAAATAGGCAAACGAATAACGTTGCTGCTTAGCTAGGCCCGGGGCCTGCTTCTCTAGTTTACTTGATAAAGCTTGAGCCTGTAGATAACTGCTTTTCAAATGCTTTGCTGCGTTAATAAGCAAACGTATGTGCTGAGGAGACATAAACTTTATTTGTTGTTTCGCTGAGGCTCCAATTGCGTTACCGCCATGTTGACGATATTTAACAAGGGTGTTGTTAATAAAGCTTACTTTCCCTAGAGCATGGGCGACTTGTGTAAACCACCAATCATGGACCAGTACCTGGTCAGGCAAAGGCGTTGCTAACTCTAGTAAACACCGATTTACTAGGCTTGCACAGCCGGTAACATTGTTTTGAATAAAAAGTTTGGGGAAGCTCAATTCAGAGGCATGAGGCAAACCCTGATACTCAAAAAAAGAAGGGGCTATTTCTTTGAGGTTGCTATCAACCACTTCAAGATCGCTATGCACCAGTACCGGTTCAAGGCCAACATCTTCTCCTTCTTGGCGCTTACATTCTTCAACGAGTGTTTCTATTTTTGTATCAAGCCAAACATCATCTTGGTCACAAAATAAAAAGTACTTACAGGTTGTCTTCTTTCCAAGCTCACATAAATAAGTAAAGTTACCAACATGCCCATGACGGGTCGTAGTATTTCTATGTAGCTCAACAATTGAAGGGTATCGCTTTTGCCATTGCTCTATAATAGACCAAGTATTGTCTGTAGAGTTGTCATCACTGATGATTATTTTTTGCGGGCGACAGCTTTGCTCAAACAATGATTTCAGTTGTTCTTCTATATAACAACTGCCATTATAAGTTGCTAATAACACACATACTCTACCCATTGCTTTACCTTAAATTTAACAGCTTACTTATTAGCCCAAAGAGCCTTTCTTTTCTAAGGTTTTTTTTCTTAATGCTTTTTCTCCGGAGGTTATATGCCTTAGCTAAAGCTTCATTATATTTCTCAACATGAGGCTCCATATTTATGGCTACAGACAGAAATTTAATAGCCCTTGTAAAATCGAGCTCTCCTAAAAAGTAATGAGCCATTCTAACTGCCACCTTACTCTTATTTTCTTCAGCTATCGGAAGAGATGAAACAACCTGCTCTACCATTCTATCTAGCAATAAAGGTGGGGGTGAGGGAGGTGTAACATTAAAGCAATGATAAATATCACTACTTCTTAGGGGGTTATATAGCAAGCTAGCAAGTTCATTATGTATATTCTCAAATAAGCATTGGTCATTTTTATATATGTAATCGACCACCTCAGATAAGCGTTCTTTTGAAACATATTGTGAGACGAAATTCTTATCTGGAGGGCTTTGATATACGCTCAGTGACTTCTGGAGGCTATGCAGATCGTACTTTCTGAAGAGTTCTCTTAATTGCTCATGACAACTCTGCTGTAAGGTTAGATATTGACTCTCACTGAAGAGCGAATAACCCACCAGACCTTGATTGTAGCCTTGTAATAATTTGTCAAGTTCCCTCGCATCTAAAGGCTCAAGTTCAAATACATTTAACTGCCTTTTCAACTCCAGCGCTTCTAGGGTATAGGATGCATTAATTTTTTTCCTTTCTGGTTTAACATCCAACCCCAAAAACGATAAGAAATCTTCAACCACTCCACCATCAAATTGATTAGCTAAATCATAAGAACGTACAAATAAATGGTTGGTCCCCAATAAAGAAAGTAAAGACTTAAACCTTTCAAGGTATCCAGTTCCTATTTTTTCTGGTGGAGAAAACTTATGTGTGAAGCCATGACGCTTAACCCCTTGGTTATAATTTGATTCCAACATATCGACTGGATTTCGAAAATATAATAAGAATTTAGCTTCAGGCAGCATTCGATGAAGCTCTTCGATAACACTGTAAAAGTGTTCGGACGAAAGCAATAAAACCTCACACTTTGATGATTCAAAAGCGGAGACTAATTGTTTTAGTTTAACCTCGTCTACAACCCAATGCTTTCCATCGCTCTTGAGAACCTTAAGTAAGTTACCTGAGCTAACTGAGTTTGAGTCAACTTCATGAGCTGGATAATGTATCCCATGTGATTTAAGAAGCTCGATATTTGACGACAACCAAGACTGTATAGCTGACGTACCCGTTTTTCCAGGGCCTGCATGGATAATAATTTTCTTTTTCAAAACGCTATACTTTCCAAATATTCGATAATGCTCTCTTAAGACTCCACTAGTCATGGCTTTGTAAGAAGAAGCGCGCTAAAACTTAGCAGTGAAGGTATTTGATAAGACAAGAAAAATTAGCAAAATACTGATACCTTTATTCTTGTATTTTTATGCGATCAGCACCCTTCATTTAAGTATTTAAAAGAAACTCTGAAAAGTCACTATTTAACTCTTTTCTACCAAGCAACGCTATTAATTCAGCCTTAGTAAGCGTAAGCCACTCCTCCTTCGACCAGCGTGGTGTTTTCCACATCAACCGCTTAAGCTCTTGCTCACTATTCACTTTACTAAAAATACAATCTCGCTCATAAAACGTGTTGCCAATTGAAAGGCTTGGGCTATTATCTATAGCTAAAAGCCCTGCTTCATACGCACAACCAAAAATTTTATCTTCTGATGAGTTGAAGTTTGATGGATTAAACGAAGGAAAAGCAAAATAGTAGACGTCATAACCAAGCCAGTCTAATAGCTCCCAAAGCGCGAGCGAGCTGGCGCTTTCATTGCACTCTAGCCAAAAAGTGGGCATATTATCTTTTATCCAGTTTTGGGAGTACTTTAAGGCTTCCAATTCCATGCCTTCAATATCCATTTTAATTAAATCAGGGGGGCCGTATATTGCCCCTAGTTTGGCTAACGTATACTGATCAATTATTTTGACATTATCACCAACTGGTTCTTCAAGATGCTCTAACGAACTTGCCCCAGCATTGTCTCTATTTTCAGTTAATTTAAAAGCTGAACCCTTTCGATTCTCCTTACCAATAGCGCCTTTAATCAGAGAGTGATTCTCGATATGCTCTTTCAAATTACTTGCTAAAGCACTAAAGGAACCTTCATTCATTTCTACAGCAACAAACTTACTGGTCGAAAATCCAAGGTTACTTAGTCCCATGGTAAAGGTGCCAATATAGGCACCCACATCAAATATCAAGTGAGGTCCACTTTGCCTTGAAAGCACATGATGAATAAATTCACACTCTATAAACGCCCACTCACCATACTTTTTTATAAACTTAGAAATTAAGTCTTCATCAAAAACATTTATAATGCCATAACGAGAACAAACTTTTTCAAACACTGGCTTAACCTTAAAGCTTATGGAATTAGGCTTTAGAACTATTCTTCTTCTTAAGCTCTTTAGTACTGCTTAGTCCTAAGAATTTCGACAGCTCGTCTGATGCACTCTGAGAGTCTATGACTAACTCCATAAACTTGGTTGTAGGTTTAGACTCAAAATATGTGCGAATGTCACAATTGATTGTTTTATAATGCTTAAACAGTTTATTTACTTTCTCAATATCCATATCATGGCTGTTTTTAAAAAAGTTAAGCATTGAATTTTTCCAATCAGAGTCCGAGGCTCGTTTGGATAATATAAAATACGCACTTGGGTACTTTTCATGCAACTCTTTGTAGAATGGCCGTGTAGGATAGTCCGAAAAACACCTAAAACCACTCTTATCTATATAATTTAAAGCTTTTCTTTTATTAACTTCGTAATTTGTATGAACTTGTCCAATCAAGCCTGCTTCTTCAACAAAATAATGTTTAGATGGCAAACCTAATTCTTCAAAGAACAAGTGCAAGGAGGTTGTTCCTGTCCTAGAATCACCCAAAATGAACACATAATCGTTTTCTACATCAATCATCTAAATAACTCTCAAAATGCAATAACATACCACTAAACAAGCTATATTTTAGCTAGCTGACACCATCTACAAAAGAAGAAAAACTTTTTAAGTAAAAAGCTCTAACCTTTATAATACTCTCTAAATACCTCATAAGCAGAAGACAGTTCTTCAATAGACAGTGCAACTGGCTCTTCTGAAGCAAACTGAAGATCTTCTTTAGACCAAAGATTGCTACCTAGGCTCTTAAATAGCTGCTCATTAGATAAAGTAAACCTAGAATAGCACTGCTTAGCCTCATAGGGGTGATAACCTATAAATTTGGAGGAATGTTGCTTTAAGGGCTGGATCTCGGCTACTCTCATTAGTAATTCGTAAAGTGGCTTCCTTTCATTTCTTCTAGACACATTATACAAATAATCAGCGATAGAGTAGTCCTTACCACCAGAAAGCTCATGAAGCCTTGCTAACAATAACCATGCTTTAACCACTTTACTATTGGGTGACTCATTTTGATTAGAACAAAACCTTATATTGGACGAACTGACATTTAAAATATTAAAAAAGTCTTCAACCACACCTAACTGCAACTTTTTTGCTTGGTCAAAAGATCTAAACTCTAAGTTAGAAAATTTTTCTTTCCAGTTATTATAAAGAAGCTCGTAATTGAATCTCGGTAAGTTTGATTGAAGACGCCAAAAAACAGAAAACTGATCTGACGTCAAACCTTGTTTTAACCACTCAATATACTCCGAACGAATAAGTTCATGTTGAGGCCTTAAGTAGCAAATTATAGTGATATTATAATCATTGAAAAATTCCATCACTTGATTGAGGTCCTCGACCCCCATGAACTCGAACTCTTCACCACTGATAATTAAATTACCTGCTCCAATATTATTTATTTCGTATTTAAAAGCTTCAATATCAATATTATCAGCCCGGCTATCCCCCATAAAGAACCATGCTAGGGCGCTATGATTTCCATCACTATTAGCAATGCTTGTAGGGTAGTGAAAGCCTTGCGCCAAAAGTTCATCTTTATTTTCTAGGCAAGTCTTCTGAATAGATGTAGAGCCTGTTTTATGTGTACCTATATGTAAATAAAGTCTCTTCACTAGATTGCACCATATGCCCAATATCTATCCGGCAACCCTTCAACATGAGACTTTTTAACAGCCTCTTTATACCAGCGCCATAGCTCAAATACTTCACAATTATCAACTGCGTACCTTTCAGTCATCTTACGGCCTACTGGACCTAATTTCGTAAAGTGGAAAAACCTTAATGGTTTACCATTCACTAAGATATCACCATCATTGCTAAACGTTATAGTACGCTGTGACAGATTCCAGCTTGCTACATTATAGCCAGGGTCTCTTATAACCTTCACGTTATCAAAAAAAGCTGGTACTAAATCACACCAGCGCTGGTCGGTAAACATACCGTTTGGTATATCCTCTCGGCAATATTGGTATAGCCTATCGTGCCACCATTTCGAAAAGCGGTAGCCCTCTGAGTTCTCACTTGCATTAACAGCTACAAACCCTAGGTTATAAACGCCATGTGTCAACGAACAAAGTTCATTATCTTTAATAGCTACAGCATCATCTTTATGCTCGGGAGTCAGTTGATGGGGGGTTAATAGTATATCTGCACCATCATTTAGTTCGTTAATTAATGGCTGCAAAGAATCAAATACAGCCACATCAGGATCTAAGTACATAACGACATCATACCCTTGCTCACATAAATATTGCATAGCAGGGCCTTTTACTGCAGTACAAGCTTCAACGATATTATGCGTTTTTATCCATTCATCAAAGTTAACAATGCCGATATCCTTACTCCATAGCACCGAATCAAATGGTTCATCCTCTACATTGAAGTCAACTTCTACTGGTGGCAAGTCGGTCATTAATGCATAAAAATCCCAGTCAGGGTGATGCTTTTTTAATGACTCAGCTAGTACCCGCGCTTTGGCTAAGTAACTAAATGTAAAACTAGAGTATACTGCTACCTTTTTCATACTTTACTTTTCACACTCCATGGTCATCTTACTGTACTTAACTTCCCTATCAATTTTTTGATTGATTGGTAATAGCTTTGCATCTTTAATCATCGATAACAGTTCATCGACATTTTCAACTTCAACGCCTAAATCATTACTTATGATGTAGTTAGATACGTTACCAGAGCTTGGATATGTAATTACTTTACACCCCGCAGCTATGGCTTCATAACAAGTGATATTGAACGTTTCTGGCCAAAGAGCTGGGATAAAAACATAATCAATATCCTGAGCCCGAATTGCTTCAATCATGGCATGAGGCTTTTCTTTAGAAACTTCACACTCGACAAAGTTTATCGTTGAGTTTTCGGTTGGGTTTTGCCCAATATGATATAGCTCTACACTATCATTAGTTACTAACTTTTCCGCTAACTTGGCAAACTCTTCTCCACCTTTGTGGAATGATGGGTAGCCTAAAAATGCTATTTTGAGCTTTCTATCGCTTGCAGAAGATCTTAGCGTCTCTTTATGGAATTGAATATGCTCTATAACGTTAACGTTTACGCTTTCTAATGATGTTCTGCCATTTGTAGCAGAAAGCCATACATCTTTGGCAACCTGTGAAGGAGCAATAGCCTCTACACATAATCCTTCGAGTAAACTATCTATCCTCTGAATATGACTTTCTCTAGTTTTTCCATAAATACATATACCACACGCTTTACTATCTACCTTTGGAGCACCACAGTAGCTCACCGTATTTCTTAGTAGGTTATAACCTTCACAAATTGTAAAGTAATCGTGTATCCACAAATAACATTTTCTGAGATTAATGAGAGCGAAAAGATCTTTTAGTAGCTCTGGAGAATGCCCGTGTAAAGCGTGCAATATTGCCGTATAGTGCTTATCCTTTGGCAGCGCGCTCTCAACTGTCTTTAAATCAGCAACACCTAAGTAAGTACCATTTAGAGATATATGTACCAAAAATTGCTTTTCTTGTGTAGAAGCTAACGTAGGTAATGGCTGATAAGGTGCTATATGCAAATAACTTGCACCTTTATCTAAAACTGCCCTTTCTTCAAGCGCAACACATATCTGGACGCCACCAATGTTTTTTGTGTACACATCATGACTAAAAGATAGATATACTTTATTTTTTAGCTCCCCTAATTTTTCCTTAATTACCGCTTCGGTTATCAAACTTTTAGGAGAGCCCAAACATTTCCACTGCTCAACTATTGATTGCAAGCTACCTAGTTTGTATATGTTCTCAGCTTTCTCACCACCTGGTCTTTTTGGGAACCTTCTCTCATTCTTTCCTGAAACCAAGTAGTGGAAATATGGGTTTATATTAGCTTCAGCTACGTCAGGGTTGTCTTCTAGGTAAAACTTAGTGGAAAAGTCGGCATTCGGGTTCTTGAGTTCTTTCCACCCCTTTTCAACATAATGAACTAATGGTGAGCACTTATTGGAGAGTACCTCAGGGTACATTTTCAAGTAATAATTCACATCAAAATAAGGTTCAATAACTTCCTTGATATAAGAATCTTCAATAGGTTCGCTCGTAGCAAAAGAACCTTTGTTACTTTCAACGCTCTCATTTGCTATTGCTCTACCTTCTTTATAGCCTGAGTTCACATAGTGATATAAAGGGTTAATACCCGATAATTTTACATCTTCATTACTTTCCAAATAATAATCAGTACTAAATTGCCTAGATGGGTTCTTCCCAAACTTCCACCCTGAAATAAGATAATCCATCAATGGATCTTTTTCACACTCGTCTACATTATATTTACTACAATAATAGTCCTTATCAAAATAAGGTTTAAGTGTATTGTATTGATGCATTAATTCTGTTTTT
This sequence comes from Pseudoalteromonas sp. SW0106-04, assembly GCF_001293805.1. Lineage (NCBI taxonomy): Bacteria > Pseudomonadati > Pseudomonadota > Gammaproteobacteria > Alteromonadales > Pseudoalteromonadaceae > Pseudoalteromonas > Pseudoalteromonas sp. SW0106-04. The sequence continues at coordinate 174,620 of NZ_BCAI01000003.1, forward strand.
TCATTATCGGACAAGGAGTAAAACTCTGGCATATCAAGAAGACATGAACCTTGATATTGTCCTCTTTCCAAGTAATCAATGAAAAGACTTTCAACCTTTCTACCTTCAATCATTGCGGCTCTATATATTTCTGGAGAGAAGCCTCTATTCGGCTTTCTATTTTCCAACTCTCCAAATAGTAAGTAGTGCTCAACTGGATCAAAACCTGACAAAGTGACGTCAATATTATTTTCTAAATAAAAAGCCTTATCAAAATGGACACTTAATATTTTTAAATGTAATGCACTTATTTTACTTTTATAGTATAGCTTTTTAAGCTTACTTTTAATCATCAAAATTCCCCTGACAACTTTCAGACCACCAAGCATTATTTTCTATATACCATTTAACTGTCTTTACGATTCCACTTTCAAAAGATTCTTGGGGTTTATAACCCAACTCAGTGGTCGTTTTAGTGGCATCAATCGCATATCGACGGTCATGGCCAGCTCGGTCCTCTACATAAGAGATTAAACTTTCACTCTTTCCTATTGCGGCGGCCTTTGCCAATGGGTATTGCGCAGCCAATGCACTGTTGTCCGCAAACACTTCATTCATTAACTTACAAACTAGTTTTACAATATCAATATTCTGCCATTCGTTGTGGCCACCGATATTGTAATTTTCACCAATACGCCCTTCATTAATAACTAAATCAATTCCTCTCGCATGGTCTTCCACATACAGCCAATCACGAACCTGTTTGCCGTCACCATAAATGGGCAAAGGCTTATCATGCAAAATATTCGTAATAATTAAAGGAATTAACTTTTCTGGGAAATGATATGGCCCGTAATTATTAGAGCAGTTTGACGTAGTGACCTCTAAACCATAGGTATGATGATAGGCTCTTACCAAATGGTCAGATGCAGCTTTACTAGCAGAATAAGGAGAGTTAGGGGCATAAGCCGTATCTTCCTTAAAGGCCGGTTCATTTGGTTCTAACGTACCATACACTTCATCTGTTGAGACGTGGTGGAAGCGATGCCGGGGGGGTTCTAGCCCTTGCTCTTTAGGTTCATCTAACCATACTTTCTTAGCTGCTTTTAGTAACGTATAAGTACCAATGATGTTGGTTTCTATAAATGCATCAGGGCCAGTAATTGAACGATCAACATGGGACTCTGCAGCAAAGTGTACCAGTGTAGTTATCGAATTCTCTCTTAACAGCTTTTCAACCAAAGCTTGATCGCAAATATCGCCGTGTACAAACTTGAAGTTACTATTTTCCACCACCGGGTCTAGGTTTGCTTTATTGCCAGCGTAGGTTAGCGCATCAAGTACGATTACTTTGTCTTGCGGATATGTTTGCAGCCAATAATGGACAAAGTTAGCGCCAATGAATCCGGCCCCGCCTGTGACTAATAAGGTCTTATTTCCCTGCATCTGAACTATTCTCTTTTAACTCTGTTAGCATCCTAATTAACTGTTTACGCCAGTGATGCATTTGTGTTTGCTTAAATTTGTTCTGAGTGTCGTATTTATCGAGCACGCTGTACTTAGGTCTTGCTGCCGGTGTTGGGTAATCTTCAGTACGAATCGCGCTTAAACTAATTTCATTATTTAGCAAACCCAATTCACTTCCAATTTCAAATACGGCGTAGGCGAAGTCATACCAAGAAGCCACACCTAAGTCAGTCCAATGATAAATACCCGTATAGTGGTTGGTTGCAGCCTCTAAACATGCTTTTGCCAGATCACGAGCCCACGTAGGTGAACCTATTTGGTCACTTACAATACCCAAATTGTCTCTCTTAGACATGAGGCTAAGCATTGACTTAACGAAGTTATTACCATGCTCTGAGTAAACCCATGACGTGCGAATAATACAACCCTGATTTGCTAATTTAGCAACATGGCGCTCGCCGGATGCTTTTGTTTGACCATAAATACCTAAGGGTTCTAAGTCATCAGTGGGTAAATAAGGGCTTCCTTTATCACCAGCAAACACATAATCGGTAGAAACATGAACTAAGTGCACCTTATGTGACTCGCAATAGGCAACCAAGTTTGCGACAACTTCATCGTTTAGGTATTTGGCCTGTTCGACTTCTTGTTCAGCTTTATCCACAGCAGTGTACGCAGCCGCATTGATAATGGCAGTAGGCTGGTATTGTGACAAAACCCCCTCCAAAGAGGCTTCACATTGAAGGTCAATATCTTTTCGGCCCAAACATACACTTTCAGGTATTAACCTTCTTAATTCCCAAGCAAGCTGACCATTGTGTCCGATTACGACTATCATTTATCTACCAACAAGGGTTGAATTTGGTTGAATAAGAGACCCTGTAAATCCTTTTGTGATAATTGCGGAGTAAGATTTTTAATGGGCCAATCAATTGCGATTTCGGCATCATTCCATACAATCGATACTTCAGATTCAGGATGATAGTAATCTGTGCACTTATAGACAAACTCTGCAGACTCGCTGGTCACCAAGAAACCATGAGCAAACCCCTCCGGGACCCATAACTGCCGCTTATTTTCTTCACTGAGATATACCCCTACCCACTTTCCGTATGTAGGAGAGCCTTCCCTTACATCTACCGCTACATCATATACTTCACCAGCAGTTACACGTACTAGCTTACCTTGTGTTTGCTGCTGTTGATAATGCAAGCCTCGCAGTATACCTTGCTTTGATTTTGAGTGATTATCTTGCACGAAAGTAACATCAGCGACTTTTTCTTTAAACCAGTCAGCTCGGAACGTTTCCATAAAAAAACCGCGTTCATCGCCAAAAACATTGGGCTCTAAAATTTTGACTTCTGGGATATCTGTATCAATTATTTTCATTACAAGAATCGCTCTAATAATTCGCCACTTGGCCTAGTTTGATCTTTAAGAACCTTTAGTAAGTATTGACCATACCCACTTTTAACCAACCCTTGGGCCAATTTCTCAAATTGATTATCGTCTATGAACCCCATGCGGTAGGCAACTTCTTCTGGACAGCTCATCTTCAACCCCTGGCGCTCCTCGATTGTTTGTACGTACTGCGCTGCGCTCAATAAATTGCTGTGAGTCCCAGTATCTAACCAAGTGTAACCTCGACCCATTATTTCTACGTTCAATTTTTTTTGTTGTAAATAAAGCATATTCAAGTCGGTAATTTCTAGCTCTCCACGTTTTGAAGGCTTCACTTCTTTAGCTAAGTCACACACTTCATTATCGTAGAAATATAGTCCCGTTACCGCATAGTTCGATTTGGGCTCACTGGGCTTTTCCTCTAGACTCACCACTTGACCGGAGCTATTAAATTCAGCGACACCATATGCTTTGGGGTCATCAACGTGATAGCCAAAAACCGTAGCTCCTTGACGCTTATTGGCTCTATGAAGTAGCTTTAAAAAGCCATGACCATAAAAGATATTATCTCCCAGTACTAGCGTTGCAGGCGCACCATTTAAGAACTTTTCACCTAAGATAAAAGCCTGTGCTAGACCATCAGGGCTGGGCTGAACTACATACTCAATATTAATGCCCCAATCACTCCCGTCTCCAAGCAGACGCACAAATCCCTCTTGGTCATGCTCTGTTGTGATGATCAGAATATCGCGAATACCGGCTAACATTAATGTTGTTAAGGGATAGAAGATCATAGGCTTGTCATAAATAGGCATCAGTTGCTTACTTACGCCCTTCGTTAGTGGATAGAGACGAGTTCCTGATCCCCCCGCGAGAATGATCCCTTTACGATTCATATTTTTTCCCCTGTTTTTGGTATTCTTTCATTACTTCTGCCGTACTACCAGCATCAACTATCTTTCCTGCTTGTAGCCAAACACATCGCTCACAAAGTTTCTTTACTTGCGCTGCACTGTGAGATACAAAAATGACTGTCTGGTCGCCACTCATTTTACTTAGTAAGGCAGCCTCAGCTTTCTTTTTGAAGTTTTGATCGCCCACACTCAAGACTTCATCAATGAGCAGAATATCGACGTTCAAAAGCAACCCAGTAGCAAAGCCAAGTCGAGCTCTCATACCGGCAGAATAAGTTTTCACTGGCTGTTCAAAAAAGTCTTCAAGTTCTGCAAAATCTTTTATTTGCTCTAATTTGCTTTTTGCATCACGTTTCGTGTAACCGTTAAACATGCAGCTTATTAAGGCATTATCCCGCCCAGATAACTGCATATTGAACCCTAAGCCAAGAGTTAGTAACGAACGAGTCACGTTCGGAGAAACCAACACCTCTCCTGAGTCCGGCTTAAAAACACCCGCAAGCACTTGCAGTAAAGTCGACTTTCCAGAGCCATTTCGCCCCAGAACACCAAAAACCTCGCCGCGTTTTACGGTGAAGCTAACCTCATCTAAGGCTTTATGAGTAAAACGTTTAAACAAGCCTGCTCGAGAACGATACTCCAAACTAACCCGCTTGAGCTCTATAATTGCGTTACTCATGAAAACAACTTCCTAGTTAAGGTGTTATTAAACATATGTAGCATTGTTAAGCCCGCAACAAGCGCTCCACACGCCCAGGCAAATGTCGTAACCATATAGAGCACGTTAAGGTCTTGGTTATACATCAGCACTTGCCTATATCCGTCTATCAAAGCCGCCACAGGGTTCAAAATCAAAAGAAACTCTTTGATACTTTGGTCTTGAATCATGTTCACATCCCAAAAAATACCGGATGTAAACATTAACCCCATCATAAATAACTGTATGACCATGCGAAAATCAGCGGCGTAACTTACAAATACCGAAAATAATACAGCCACGCCACAAATCAGCAGGTAGTTCAGCACAATAAGAGGGATAAGCTGCCACCAGTTCGATGTTGGCGCATAGCCCGAAGCAATCAGCACACTAAATAGAACCGCAAATGCAATCACTTGTTTGTAGCTTGCTTCTTGACAATTCACAAAAGGAAACATGTATTTAGGCACTATGCGCTGAGCGATAAGCCCTCGATTTTCAACAAGACTGTTTGCCCCTGAAGTGACACTTTTTGAGAACCACAGGAATGGGATTTTGCCCACCATTAAGAATATAAAGAAGTCTTCCCCGCCTCGATAGAGCACATATTTGAAGACAAAATAAAATAAAACAACATATAAAAGCGGTTCTATTACCCACCATAGGTAGCTTAATACCAAGGTGTTTGCTTGTGACTTGAGCTTCATGATTGCTTGCGTATGAATCAAGGAGCATACATGAGAGATGTTCAAAACTACCCTGTAAATATAAAATGAGAAACGCTGCAAAGGGTATCATAAACCGCCATTCAGCTGCTACTCAGATAAAGAATTTGAGTCACCGCTATGCTACTATCTACCCTTACACCAATCTATTAGGAAGCGTAAAAGGATATTCTGTGTACCACACCTTCTGTAACCGGAGCTTGCAGCTCATATTGGTAGCACTTGCGGCTGTCATTGCCTATGGTAATTCTTTACAAGTGCCCTTCTACTTCGACGACTATCCTTCAATAAAGAATAATACAATGCTTACAGAAGGTGGCCCTATCGACGTATTTTTACACTTTGGTCAAAGAGGTGTCGCTTACCTAAGCTTCTATCTAAATCATTCAATACACGGGTTGAGTGTTGAGGGTTACCACGTGGGTAACATCCTTACGCATATCGCTGTTTCTCTTTGTATATATTGGCTCATATCATTACTTCTAAACGTATCTAATTGCCAAACTAATAGGCATAATAACGCTGCCAAGTGGCTGCCATTATTATGTGCCGTCATTTTTGCAGTGCATCCACTCAACTCCCAAGCCGTTACTTATATTGTTCAACGAACAGCTGCACTCAGTGCATTTTTTTACCTAGCGGCCCTATGTTGTTACCTCTTGTTACGCACAGCTCAGCAGCTGAACCAAAAGTTATGTGCATTTTTCGCCTTTGCTTTGTTTACTCTGTTAGCTTTGTTCACCAAGCAAAATGCTTTTACATTACCTGTTATTCTCATTGCGGCAGAGCTTTGCTTCTTTAACAGCTTAAAACGCAGGCAAGTTCTGAGTTTACTTGCTGTTATCGCAGGAGCACTTGTTCTAACTTATCACTTTAGTCCCGATACTCTGGTTGCACTTGATAAACATACCCGGGAAACAACCAGGTTTAGTCGTTTGGATTATTTTATTCATCAGCTCCCCATTCTTTGGATGTATATCGGTAAGTTTTTTGCCCCTATCAACCTCCGTTTAGAATATCCTTTTTTGATTGGCTCATTTCCACCATGGGTTATTTGGTTGAGTGCTCTTGCTCATAGCGCTGTTATAGCTTTTGCCATTTACAACCGACGCTCGCTCCCGTTAGTTAGTTTCGGTATATTCTTCTTTTACGGTGCCCATATCGTTGAATCTGGCATTATACCCATCCGAGATTTAGCGGTAGAACATAGAACTTACCTGCCCAACGTTGGCATCTTGGTGCTCTTGTCCGCTGTTCTATCTCGGCTCAGTGTTCAACGGCACTATTTCATATGGTTCCCTAGCACAGTTGTTATTTGCACCCTTATTTCTTTAACTATTGCTAGAAACCAATTTTGGCTTAGCCCCGAGAAGTTTTATCTAAATGAATACCACCTAGATCCCAATAATACTCGGGTTATTAATAATTTAGCTAAGTACTACTATGACAATGGTGATAAGCAGAAAGCCTTGGCTCTTTTTGAGGAGAGCTATCAAAAAAGCGAAGGGTTGATGCGAGGAGATGAGGCCACAAACTATTTAGTACTAAAGATCCAACAAGGTGAAATTACCGAAGCTTATCAATTGGGTAATCAACTTCTAAAGGATATAAGCGATCCGTATGTCAGGTCGGTAATCCTACAAAACCTTGGTTATATGTCTTTGCGTACTAAAAAGATGAGTCTTGCCGAGTACTACCTACGCAAAGCAAGTAACTTAAAAGGTGCTCCTAACAAAGTACTTTTAGGTTTGAGTGTTTCTCTTGCTGAACAGGGTAAGTTCAATGAAGCAATGGTGTTAGTGGAGCGAATATTAGCGCGGGATAAAAACCACTCCGGGGCGTTAAAATTGAAACGGAAGCTCGCACACTTCCTTTAAAGTCTAATGAAGCCGTAGCCAAGGCCATGTGCCTTGGCTTTTGTACTTATTAATTATAATGAGAAAGAGCCTACCAGCCGTTTATACTCTTCATTGACCTTGTCCTGAATAGAGCTGTCACCACTGACACTAAAAGTGATGAGTTCGTTTTCTTCTTTATCTAGTACTGCAAAGTTACGAATGACTTGTTGTTGTCCTTTGTACTCCCCGGTAAACTGATACTCTAAATTATTCAATTCACCTTGATAAACAAGCTCATTGCCTGCGAAACGAGTAACATTAACGTCTTTGAAGCCAGCTTTCAGTAACCCTGAAATAGCTCGGTCGATGAACTCAGCCCACTCTTGCGGCTCACCGGTATACGTTTGGCCAGTCAAATGCTGACACACAATATTGCTGACTAACTTTGCTCCTCGCGCATTTTGCTTCGAGGTAATCTGCCTTAGATAAAGCTCACTTCCTTCTGACAAGGGTAAAACCTGTTGCTTTACGATAGGTTTGCTTTTTAATTCCATGTTAAATGTACAGACATTTCCATAGTCTTTCTTATCAGCACTTGCTTCTTCCGCGTGAGCAAACACAGACGTACTGAGTGCAGCCATTGCAATAAGTGAGTGTAACTTCATATTCACCTCTTTTTCACATAACAAAAAGCCCGGCATAGGCCGGGCTTTATTAGTACACATTAAAGTGTTCTATTACTTGCCTTTAAGCTGAGAGTTTGAAACCTCAGAACGGCCTTTACCATTTTGTGTGAATGAGTACGCAGAAACGTTGCGCTCATCAGCATCGATGTTAAAGGTTACGCTAAGCTTAGTAGGCGCAGTACCTAGACCGAATAGGTCAATGATGTGCTGCTTAGACACTTTAGTTACAGTGTGAGCAGGAGCATCGAAGCCAAGGTCTAGAGGACCGTGCTCTACACCGTTGTTATCGATAGCAGTAACGATAACGTCAGCATCTGAAGAACCTTCGTTCGCGATGTGAACTGAAGAATCAGTTTCTGGGTAGTTCACAGGGAAGTAAGGTACGTTGATGATAGTTGCATCTAGCATCCACTCACCAGCGTCTACGTTATTTTTGAATACGTAGCCACCAGTAGGCAGGTTAACACCTGTATTGCTGAAGCCAGTTACAGTTGCAGTTGCAGTTACATCGCCAGTCGCTGGGATGATAGCTGAACCATTAACGAAATCGATGATTTCTTTGGTTAGTGCAGATGCAGTTGTACCGTAAGTTGGGTTAACGTTATCTTCTAGTGCACCACTTGCGTAGTTTACGTCGATTTCTTCGTCAGCAAGAACGATAGACGCGCTAGTTACGCTTGTAGTTACTGAGCTGAATAGATCTACGTCAGTGAAGTTACCAGCAAAAGTAACTGTCGCTGATACGTCAGTTAGCGCAAGGCCAAGAGTTTCATCGTTAGAGATGCTGTAAGCAAGCTGATCTACAGTCAGACCACCAGTTGAGCCAGTGTAAACCCACTGATCCTGCTCTACACGCTCGATGATACCGTCAAGAGGAGTAGTTACGTCAAAATCGAACTGAGAAACTTCAGTTGCGATCACGCCTTCACCAGTTTCAATTGGTGTTTTGTCAGCTTTCGCTGAAGAGTAACCGATTTTTGACTCACCAAATACTAAAACAGCTTCTTCGCTCACGCCAGTAGACGGAGTTGCACCTGTTTCAGCTGAGTGGTCACCTAAAATAACACGGAACGCTGAGTTCGCTGTTAGCGGGTTACCTAGGTTTACTTGGAAGCTGATTGAATCAGTTTCGCCTTTAGTACGGTCACCGTCAGTCACAACAACGTTGTCGAAAGTAAAGCTACCAGTACCGTAGTTGAAGCCGATATCGCCACAGTATGCAGCACCGCCACCTACTGACTGAGTTACTGCGCCTGCACAGTCAAGGTCAGCAGTTAGGTCAACGTTCTTATCGAAAGATAGAGTGATAGTTGACGCAGAAGGGTGTTCTTTGTCTACTACAACGTCGAAAGATACAGTTTTTGCTACTGGGCTAACACCTAGCTCAGCACCTTCAGCAGATAGCTTGAAAGGTGTGCTAGAGATAGTTGCAGCTTGAGCGCCACACGCACCCATAATCGCTGTAGCTACTAGCGCTTTTTTGAATAGTTTCATTATTTCCATTCTCCTAGTTTCATGAAACTGGCACATTGTAATGAATCAACATACCAAGATTTACTTCTTTTTATCGGCTGGAGTTTTGCCGAAACACTGCAAATTTAAGGCTAAGCCTAACATATGTCAAGCTAGATCATAGTTGTTTTACGTTTTTTAAACAATCTTTTACGACAGGAAAATTGTAACCAGCATAAAGGATTAGCATTGACATGATTGCTTTTTCTAATTAACTGCAAAAGCAGCAAGGTTAATGTAACACACTATTATTACAATACCTTGACGTTCACAGATGGATAACGGTATCGCCTCTTAGCCGTACAATCAAGTTAAAATTGGATATTTTCCAACCCTTTAGTAAAGCTTTCTTTCACTCGCTGCCAATCATCTAAGTTTTTAACAATCTTCGGGGTAACAAGTACTACGAGCTCTGTTTTGTCAGTACTGCTTGTATCGGACCTGAATAAATGTCCCAATAAAGGAATGTCACCGAATCCAGGGATTGAGGTTGAGCCGTTTGAGCGGTTCTCGCTGATTAACCCTCCCAACATTACCGTTTGCCCATTTCCCGCAACAACTTCAGTATTTAAGGTGCGTTCAAATATTGCAGGGTTGTTTCCAGCTCCGCTACTGTCTGCGTTCACATTAGAAATGTTCTGCTCAATCGTCATAATGACCGTGCCTTGGGCATTGATAGTTGGGGTGACTTTTAAGTCCACGCCTGTTTTTCGATAATTAATCTCCGTCGTTTGCCGGTCACCACTCAGTGGATCAATAGTTGTGCTGCCAACTGTGGGAATATCATCACCAACGCTGATGCTCGCTGACACTCCATCTCGAACCAATAAAGTCGGTCTAGAGAGGACATTAACTAGCCCATCAGTTTGATTTAAACTAACGCTTAATGAGCCTGGTAGACCAACTATCGAGTAGTTAAAACCGTCATCTTGATTAAACGAAAAGATTTCATTTCTACTGGATTCAGCTTGACCACTTTCAATGGCGTACTGAACTCCTTTCGCAAAACTACCAGTAAGCTTCACCTCGGCAATCACTACTTCCATCATCACCTGCTTTGGCATGATATCGAGCTGACGAATTATCGGCTGTAACTCTTGATAATATTGCCCGGTAGAATAAAAGATTAATGAATTCGCACGCTCGTCAACAACCAAGCGCATGTTATCCCCTTCTATGGTCTGAACTGACTTGTTGTTACCCGTGGAGTTACTCTGGTTTGCATTATTCGTACTTGCAGTCGTACTATTGCTAACACCCTTTTTCTTTTTCGAAGAGCTAGAGAATTCCCCTCCAATTAAGGGCGCTAAGCTTTCCCCTAAATCAGAAGCTCTTGCGTACCTAGGATGATAAATATAAAAGCTTTGTTCAGCTCCAGATGCAGGCTTGTCAAGTTGGTCTCGCCAAAACTCAACACGATCAATTATCTCGTCGTTTGACGCAAAGACTACAACCTGCCCTAGATGCTCTAGAGAAATGAAACGAACACTGCTGCTTGCTTTTGAAGAACTGGTAGCGACAGATATACCTTCTTCCTCAAGAATTCCTGTTATTTTCTCTGTGAAAGTCTCTGAAGAGATATAATCAAAACCAATAAGAGCCGTTGACTTATTATAAATGGCAGGACTATCTAACAAGCGCACAAGTGATAATGCACGTTTGACTTGCTCACGCTGCCCCGTAATCGTGAGTAATTTCTGTGATGCATCAAAAAAGACGGCTGCATCGACTAAGTTACCGACTATGTTACGCATTCCAGAAGTCATATTATATTGCACTGGAACGAGTTGAATTATTTCACCCGATACTCTTGGTATATCACGCTCAGAACGACCAAAACCAAACGCTTTATCCGTTTTGGTCTTTTCGTTCTTGGGATGAATGTAAAAAATATCATTGTTCAAGCTCACCGTAACATTGTTTTGATTTAGTACTTGGGTAACAAGTCTAAATAAGCGCTGTGCTGACACTTTCTCTTTCAGTTCAAGCGTCACGGGACGCTTGTTTGCTTTGACACTAGGCTCAATAAGGTATGATGCATTAAGAAGCTCACCAAAAGTGTAATGCAAGAAATCATTCAGAGGCATTGCGTTTACGGAAGCTTGAAACTTTTTTTCGTTTCCAAACCTTTTGGACAGATCAAGTTCTAGCGTTAACCTTTTTTGATTGTCCGAAATTGATTGAAGACGTGTGACACCTGCATTAGATTTCTTTTCCTCTACATCAGGATCAGGCCCAGTTGATTGTTGCTGAGAGTTATCCTCAAGGTAAGACTTATCTAGGCGAACTTGTTGTCCTTCAACCTCTACTCCAGGATTTATTAAAGACGCGCACCCAGATGTAGCGAGTGTAAGTGCTATTAGTGCGGTTAAATTGTAGTTGTTTCTAGCCATTGTCACTGCGTTCAAATAGGTTAAAAGTAATTGTCTGATTTCCACGACTCAGAAGTATTTCCCGCGAGGAAACATTCTTTAAATAAACTCCTGGTTTTAGTTTTTCCCCTACCCCTAGCTTAATAGGCTTAGGTTTGGGGCCTTTCAAAACAATGAAGGGAGAAGATGCATCTTGGAAAATTCCTAACAGTTTATAATTAATTCCATCAACAGAAAGTACAGGATATCCCGGCTCTTTCTTTTTAGGGTCTTTAGCTTTAGGGTTCGTTTTGTCAGCCTTTTTCGGCTCTTTTGTGTACGCAAGCCACTGTTCTTCAGCTTCTAGTTCTGGTGCGGGCTTGGGTAACTCGATTTGTTTTACCTCTGGCAGCTGGTCAGCAGAATCTGAGTTGGCTGTTTCATAACCTGAAATCGAGCTAAATAAGTAGTAAAAAGTGTAGACCGACAATAGTAATGCTAACCACCTCACAGCCTTACCTCACTAACATTTTGCCACATTTCTAAGGAAAGCATAATCACCATTTTATTAGAACGGTCCCCTGAAACCTCTCTACCAGCGAAAGAATACTGTGAAACTCTTACTAAGGGCTCCATTTCCTCTAACTTCCTTGTTACATTTAGCGCACATTCAGGGTTCCCCTTAAAACGAACTTGTAACTGCCAACGAGCCAATATATCTTCAATATTCGTTTTGCCTTCCCAACCAATACTTTCAACATTACAATCATGCTCTTTTAGCAGTCCCTCTATTTTACCTTGAGCCTGCAATTTAAATTCAGCATCACTTTGCACTGAAAAAAGATATGGATGTATTTTAAAGGCTGCTATATCCAACTGTCCTTGGTATTTATCAAGTGAATCTCGAGCAGACATTAACTGCTCGGTTTTTAAAACCTTCCGTTCCTTTAATAGCAACTCATTCTGTCTTACTAAAACGTCTTCCCACAATGGAGTCAAAATAAACTTAGCGATCACTAACGCAGCAATGACCAGCAGGTAATGCTTATATTTCAATAGTTCCTTCATGATGAAGACCTACTCAAAGTAATATTCATGATGAAATAATCACGTCGGCCGGACTTACGAACAGGACCATCAAACACTACACTTTCAACACTATCTAAATTGTTCATAGCTTCCAAAACACCGGAGGCTTCATCAGCAAAACCACGCATGACAAGCTCATTTGCATTCATGCGAAACTGCTGTATCTCCATGCCACTTTTAATCGCCTCATACGCCAATTGCCAATCTGAATGAATAGGCCTTAGGGACTCAAGCTCAGACTTAGTGACTGTTACAAATCTCTCTTTCTTTTCTTGTGCCTGTTTCTGATCTAGAACTTTCTCAACATCTGCACCATAAGAGGATAGCTTTTCATCAAGTTGAAACTCTTTGACCGAATAAAACCCGTGCATGATACCAGTGAAGACACAGGCAGTGAGTAAGGGAGCAATGTATAAGGCGTGTATGGCTCTCCAATCTAACAATGTTTTAACGTCAAAGGAAACCAGCTTTGGCACACTATGCAATGGAATATTTCCCAGTGCTTCCCACAACGCTCGAGCATAGTCAGATTCCCCCAACTCTAGTACTGGAGTATCCTCTGGTAAGCCAACACTGTATTTAAAGTAACTTGAGCTCTTCATCATTCCTTGCTTGAAGGCACTTCGATTAATGCCTAAGGAGTTCGAGAAAAAAAGCACTCCTGCAGGTGTATCAAGCTCATATATCGCGCGTTCTTTTGCCAACCATTCCAAAACTATAGTTTCAGCTACTATAACAGCTTGGCCCGGTACAAGCTGAGAAACTTCAGGATTAAACTGAATACAACGAACGTCGAATCCGTCTTGTTGCTCATTCTCCACAAATGTATATATAGGCTTTACATCAAAGGCTTCAGCTTGAAGCTTGAGAATTTCTTTTAACTCTTTGAGGCTGACGGCTGGGTAAGTTTGCCACTCTTCACTATAAAACCGGCGCGAGACTATGACTGTGCAAAGTTCAACGGGAGCGTTTTGAGACTTTTCTAAACCACTTTCTACAAACTTGTAGAAACATCCGGAGAAGTAAAAGCACTTTGACTTAAACCAAGAGTTGAACCAATTGCTTTCAAATAGCCGATTGATTTTCATTATTTAGTTCCATACCACATCAGTTATTGATACCGGCCTAATTGCAGATACTTTTCTAACAACGACAATAAACGACTTACTAACTCGCTGACCATTATTTGCAACTTCTATATTTACTCTCATAGTTTCCCCGGGAATAAAACTAATAAATTCGTCACCATCTATACCGGTAATTTGGTAAAAGTCCGTGTTTGTAAGTCTGTTATCCTTGCGTAGTTCAACTAATCTATTGAGCTTTTCCCCTTGTCCAACGAGCGCTCCAAGTACAGCTTTAGGAGCTCGAAGGGGATTGAAACTCGTCGTTGGCATCACAGTGAAGTATTTCTCCCATACTTTAGTTGGGATATTTTCAGCACCTTTTATAAACCGAACTTCTTCCATAGACTGAAGATAACCATTTCTCGGCCCTCGTAACCCAAGCTCTTGATAATAAGAGGATTCAGCGCCATTGAGGGATTTTTGGCTATCGTTATCTTTCCAATCGACCAAAGAGTCACTAAAAGTTTGCACAGTATGCCCATCAACTCCGAGTTGTGCAAACAAACGTTCGAGCATATTAATATTCGTAGAGTTGATACTGATTAAGGCATTTAAATCTTGGATAGTTACCGTTGTATGCTGCGAAAACTTGAATGGCTTGCCGTAGAAATTCCAGTTTTTCACTAATTCATTACTGCTGCTTTTATTCTGCCGACTAGGTAAAGTCAGTAATGAATGTAGTAACTGCGCTTCTGCCTTTTCCAACTCCAACCGCAATTCAAAAGACTGTTGAATTGAACTGGCGACTTGTACCTGGCTACGAGTAGTCTGCAATATGAACAACCCCAAAGCAGCAAGAACGAATGATATGATCAAGACTTGTACTAAAGCGATGCCTCTTTCTTGAAATATCACCACCATTACTGCAACCCTTTCTCTAGGTAGTCAACTAAGGTGAAGTATGCATTGGCTGGCAAAGCTATATCTAAATTCGTTCTATCATTTTCACCCGTTTGAAAGCTGATATTCAACTTCTTAGGAAGCACTCGAATCTGCTCCATTACATGCTTTGAATAATATGACGGGGCTATGTAGTTCTTAAGCTCATCGTCCGTCATTTCCTTTTCAGAAATATTCTGAGATACTGCTTTATAACTTTTCCAGCCAAAGTATCGGAATTTGATATTTCGCAACTCTTCAACAAGCAACACTTGGTGTTGCCATTCTATTAGGTCAGACTGCCTTAATAAAAAATCGTTAGCAAAAGCAGACTCATTATAGAGCAACGCTTTTTTTCCATTATGATCAATAATCCTAAACTCAACGACTGCTGTTTTGTGAGTGAAGATTGGTGAGCGGCTAACAAAAATAACCCGGTCTTGATCTCCAGAGAAGTATTGAGAAGGCCGACCTTTATCATCTATAACTACATATGGGTAAGCAGATTCAATAACACGAGTAATTGACTCAAACGCCAACCCCTTTTGAGTCCTCCCCCAAAAATAGTCGGTCCGCTTGCTCCACTTATCGGTATATAAACTATAGGCGTAGTAACCTGAAAACATTACTAGCATCAACAATGAAGAGGCCAGCATTAACTCTATAAGAGTAAAACCACTTTGTCTGTTACTCACCATGCTGACACCTCAAAAGAGAAGTGTTGCTCTTTTGAATTTTTTGAGGCTATGACTTGAACTCTATAAATAGCAAACCTCGCTGGCAAATTTTCAGGATCATCAAAAAAGCGCTGTCTTGACTCATACTTGATGGGTTCGGCTTGCCACTTATAGATAATTCCAAATATATATACCTCACCAGATAGCGGTTTCGCGTCACGACGATCGAATTTATCGCGTAAAGACGTCTTGATAGCAGAAATAGCCGCAGGGTGGGTCTGATAGAAGTCAGCATTATTTGCAGCTTTATCAGCTGTAAGCATTGACCCCCTAAATAAATCTGAAATCAGAGCTAAAGATGCAAAAAGAATTACAGAAGCTACCAACACTTCTATTAGCGTAAAGCCTTTTTCATTGTGCATAGCTGTTATACATCTGCTTAATTTTGAATTCTTTTATTTCACCATGCCATTGTGTCTTGAACGCCTCTGGCAAAATCGTCGCTCTCGTGCTGACAAGAAACTCTTGGGGTTCGAACGTTAATTGCTCAAGCTCTATTATTTCTTCTTCAGTCAATTCAGATTCAATTGAAATGATATGACCATCCAACATTACCCTAATATCGTATCCACTGTAATAAGCACTATAAGATAGACGCTGAAACAACTGCTGCACTTTCTCTAGCTCTACAACTCTTTGCTGTTGATCAACAGTTTTCAAAACTAGGCCACCAGTCAAAGTCATAAGAGATGCCATGATAGCCATAACGACCATCAACTCAATTAATGAGAAGCCCTGATAGTTAAAACGGGACATCGTTAACCGACACCATACTCATTAACATGGTAATGACAATGCCACCCACGAAGCCGCCCATAAAGATCAACATGAGAGGTTCAAGCATCGTTGTAAGACGTTTAATAACGTGTTCCAGTTCCGTTTTACTTCTAGTCGAAACTTCGGAAAAAACTTTTGGTAACCTGCCTGTTTCCTCTCCAACTTTGATAATGGAGAGAAATATATCGGGAAATATCCGTGTTTTTGCTAGAACCTGACTAAGCTGCTTTCCAGACTTTAACTGTTTCAGTGCCTGATTAGCATCTCGTTTTAGCTCACTATGCTTCAAAGAGTCACCGGTAAGCTCTAAAGCTGTATCCAGCTGCAATCCTGCCTTCAGCATCATTGCCATCGATTGTGCAAATCGAATTCTCTCTGCTGTAATTATTATATTACCTACACCTGGTACACGGGAAGCTTTGACATATATCCAATTCTTAAAATCGGGCCTCTGTAAATTATATGCTAGCAATCCTATTCCAGTTACAACTGAACCGACTATAAGCAACTGATAATCTACGAAAAAATCACTAACCCTTATAATCATCTGAGTGTACCAAGGTGCCTCACTGAGATCCGAGAAGATACCTGACATTTTAGGTACAATAAAAGTCAAAACGAAATAGACAGCCATTATACATACGAAGAATATAACAGCAGGGTAGGTCAAAGCTTGAGATATCTGCCCTCTAAGATCGCGTTGAAATTTTAAGTCCTCTGATAACCTGTTAAGAACATCCGGCAAATTTCCCGATTTCTCGCCTATTTTGAGTAAGCTAATGTATAGCGGACCGAAAAGCTCTTGGTGCTTTGAAAAGGCATCACTGAGTGATTCACCTTTTTTAAGAGAGGATGATATCTGATTTAACAAACGACTTAGAGCGGGGCTGATATTAGCATCTCTTATGATATCGATCCCCTTGTCAACTTTTACTCCACTCTCTAACAAGAGTGCTAACTCGCTCGTAAAAAACTCTAGCTGTTCCAGCTTTACTTTAGAACCAAATATTCGCCCAAAATTAACACTATCTTTAATTTCCTTTAGTACTAATGGCCTCAAACCGTCGTTCATTAGCTTCTGCTGGGCCTCAACCTTGGTAGAAGAAGTAATGACACCTTCATACCTAGACCCTTGCTTATCTACGGCTTTATATTCAAATTCCATTAACCAGCTACCCGCAAGACTTCATCAACCGTAGTAACACCCGATATAACCTTAAAGAAGCCATCCTCAAGAAGGTTTCTACGCGCTAAACTCGCATTGTGCTGCTGAGCTTTTTGAATGAACTGTTCATTCTTTGAGTACGATTTAATGGTTTCATCACAACGTAAGTATTCATTTATCGCGATTCTTCCTTTATAGCCTGTGCCATTGCAGTGCTCGCAACCAACTGCCTTCCTGATATCCAATGTCGTTATACCTGCGTTACTCGCGACCTTTTGTATAGGGTACTTATCTAGAAGTTTAGGGGCGTTTTCATCAGGTACTGAACAATGAGGACAAAGACGCCTAGCCAATCGCTGTGCAACTACCGATAATAAAGCAGCGTTTAAAAGGAACTCTTCAACGCCAAGATCCAAAAGTCTAGTATAAGCGCTCGCCGCATCATTAGTATGGACAGTGCTAAATACTAGGTGCCCTGTCAGAGCTGACTGTAGGGCAATCCGGGCGGTTTCAGCATCCCGTATTTCCCCTACCATGATTATATCAGGGTCCTGACGAACTATAGATCGAAGTCCAGCAGCAAAATCAAAACCAATGTCTGATTTCACCTGCACTTGGTTGACTCCTTCAAGTTGGTACTCAACAGGGTCTTCTAAGGTAATTATTTTAACATCTTCAGAGTTTAGCTCGTTCAAAAAAGTATATAGCGTAGTTGTCTTACCAGAGCCTGTGGGACCTGTAAGCAGCATAACTCCTGTCGTTTTGGCTAGGTCTTCCAAAACTAAGCTTTGAGTATCTTCGGATAGCCCTAGAACCGACATATCATATCGGATTGAATCCTTTCTTAGAAAGCGCAATACGATACTCTCCCCCTCATTTAACGGCAGTGCTGATACCCTAATATCTAGCTCTTGATTCGCAATACGAACTTCTATTTTACCATCTTGGGGGCGGCGCTTTTCAGCTATATCCATTCCTGAAAGAATTTTAAGCCGTGTTGTAATTGGCAACTGCATTTTTGGAGCTAAACTATCTACCTCATGAAGCACCCCGTCTATTCTAAATCGGACTCTGAAGTATCCCTTATGAGGCTCAAGATGCATATCTGATGCGTTACGAGTAAGGGCTTTAGTAATTAAAGAATTCAGTAAGTTTACCGTCGGAGCTTCAGATGCAAGCTCTCTTAGGCGCGCCTCTTCGTCACCACTTAGTTCGTCTTGCTGAGGTTGAGTCTCTATATGACTTTGTAACTCATAGAAAAAGGGCTGTAACTGGACCTCTGTTGCTATATATATATCGAAGTCTACGTTGTAATGCTCTAATAACTGAGACAAAGATATATCTAAGGGGTCCTTACATGCTAAAACCCAGCTCTCTTCTATAACAGCTAACAATACGGCATTCTTTTCTTTTAGGTGTAGCTGAACATCTATTTCAACATCGGGGATTTCCCAGTTTTCATACTGACTCGGGTCGAAGAGGTAAAAACCCAGCAACGAACTATACACCTTGCTTAATTCGTCGTCAGTGAGGCAACCCATATTGACGAGGATCTGTTCCAAGCGCCCTTCATACTTTTGTTGATATGACTTGGCTTTTTCTATGTCAGAAGGAAGAATATTGAAGTCGCGCTCAAGAATTTCAGCTAAATTGCTCATTGATGAATTATATCCTCATTTTCATCATTACCGCCTGGCTCGCCATCTAAGCCATAACTCAAAATACCATAAGGTCGACCGTTCTCACCCGGTACTTTATAAACATACTCATTGCCCCAAGGATCTTTTGGAATAGCTTTGGGTAAATAAGGGCCATCCCACCCTCTTTCACTGCTGTCTCGTAACTCTTCTAAGCTTTTTGGCACACGCCCGACATCTAAGCGATAGGTATCTATCGCAGCTTCAAACATCTGCATTTGAGCTACAGCTGTTTTTTGTTTTGACGAGCCTACTTTTGAGAAAAGTTTTGGCGCAACCAAAGAACCCAAAAGGCCCAAAATAATTAATACAATCATCAGCTCCATTAAGCTGAAACCCTTTTGTTTTCTCATAACAAACTCCGTAAAAACATTATCGCTGCAGTATATCAAGCGACCAATTTTGTGTCGATATAGGACAAGTGCGTTGCTTATTACTCATTTTTATTAACATCACAAGTAAGTAATCACATGCTCTGCTGACTTTTTATCTGAGTAGGGAATCATGCCGCTAGCCTGTGCATAGCCAAAGGCAATAAACATAACGACTCGTTTATGTTGCGGCAATCCAAGTAAAGCCGACACCTTTTTATCCTGTTTGTGTAATTCAGGCCAATTGATAGGACAAGACGCAAGCCCAAGAGTTTCAAGAGCTAACATAAATTGCATACTTGCCAAGGCAGAATCTATGTAAATAACGTGTCTGTCACGCTCAAGAGGATAATAAGAAAGATCACCTACTACAGCTATCAAATTAGCTATATTATCTGCGAAACCAGCAGTTCCACCCGGCAGTTGTGCAACTTTACGCTTTAATGACTCGTTTTCAATAACATAAAACTCAAACGGTTGACGATTACAGGCGCTTGGTGCCTGCAGAGCGACAGTCATAGCTTGCTTGACGAGAACTCTATCGACCTTAGTTTGCTCAAACCATCGGGTAGAGCGTCGAGACTGTGTTAATGCCAATAGTTCTTCGTACTTCACACTGTGCGCTTTACGCTGCTCACTTTGATAGGGCACTTTTTCTAAACAAGCTTTAGAAACGGTAAAACCTTGCTCAAAGCGCTTTTTCTGCGTAGCGATAGCTGGGTGGTTTGAATCTGTAGCGCTAAAGTACTCCTTTAGAATGGCTTCGGCCCACTGCATTTCCGACTCATCCATTTCTGCTGTCTGTAGTGCGAGAATATACGCATCCACAGTTTGCGCTAAGTAATCAAGTGCAAACACGGGTTTGCGGGGGCGCATTACTAGCCCTTTCTCAAGGCGGTGAATGTTTCTTCTCAAAAGTGGGCTAGAGCGGCCCAAAATACCTTTTTGTTGATGATATAGAAGTTGCCCTTTTAAAACTGCCTGTTGCTCATACTGAAAGCCACGATTGAAGATAAAATAGTAAAGTGCTGAAAGCGTGGCGGACTTAGCACAAAGGGGTATAACGCAGCTTTGCACCGCGTTAATAATTCGCTTTATAAGGTTTTTTAAGCGACTAGCCATATTTTAAACCTCAAAGAGGCAACCACATATTGTGATTGCCTCGTCCAATATTACAGCGCACCAATTGCTGCTACGGCTACACCTACTTGATACAAGATCTGTGTCGCAGTGCTCCACAACGTGAGTGTATCTATGTATTCGGCGTTAAGAGGCACAACAATAGTATCACCTGGCTCTAACTGAGTAGAACGATTAGCAGCGAACCAGCTACTTTGCTCCGGAACCTCTACTGCGCCGTTCGCTTTGATGATATAAATTCTCTCGTCATCTGCACGCTGTTTTAAACCACCGCTACGCTTAATGTAATCTTCTACGCTCACATCAGGCTGATAAAGGTGAGAAGTTGAAACATTTACTTCACCAATCACACTCACTGTGTTGCGCTCACTTGGAATATACAAGGTATCTTTATCACGCATTTCTAAGGTGGAGCGGTTATCTGCAATAGCCTGCAAATCAATAACTAAGCGGCCAAGGGCATCAACATCAGACAAATCTTTCAATAAATTATCCATATCTGAATAACTTAACGATGTGTCAGTGACTGAGCTCTGGAAGCTACGTGAGGCCATTTCTCGGCGTAAGTCTTCTGAGAGCTTACGTAATTGTTGTTGCTCTTGAAGGCGGATTGCCTCACGGGTGAAGATAGCACCTTCGGGAAATGCGTGCTCGGTAAAACCACCAGCACGACCTAACACATCATTCAGGGTTTCGCCGCGCTTAATGGTATATACGCCCGGAAATTTAACTTCACCAACTAAGCGTACACTGATGTCATCTTGCCAGTTAGGTGTTGGAAAAATATTAACTGAATCTTTACTGTTAATTTGATAAGTTTCTTCGCCATTGAGCGCTGCATACAAACTCACATCAACATGTTCAACCGTGGCTTGCTCACCTTTTACAAATCGCGTGATCTCTGCACGCTGTAGATACGCAGACTCTTTTAACCCACCCGCAGCCGCAATGGCTGTTTTCATAGTTGCATTTACAGGCAGAGGATACACCCCAGGGAAGTGTACTTCTCCATTGATGCCAAACATGGCTACTTGGTCATTGTAAGAAGCCTGTTGATTCAGTTTTAAAATAATAGGTCGCAACAGCAGCTCTCGACTAAATACCGAGTAATCTTCTTCTGGGATCTCTTTTTGCTGCCCTTGAAGTAGTGCGGTTAGGCTATCTATTTTGTCTTCTTCTTGCTTTGCAACCGCCGCTGCAAGCTCTTTGTCAAGCGTGTTACCTAAACCGATGAAATCATAAAACTGCTTATTCTCATACTCTTGCCATAACTCCATCTTATCTTGTAATTCAAGCTGCTCTTTAGTCAAAGCCATGGATGAAAGTACGCGTTTTTCATCCTCTTTGGTTTGATAGCGGCTAAAGATAACGATTACATCTCGAGGCTGAAGTTCAAGATTGTGGCGCTGATCTGATTCAAGCGCTTTTGCAGGTGAGAATTGATGGATGGCAATGTCACCTTTGATATTTTTCTCACGTACGATTAATCCGTATTCGTAATCAGCAATAGGCAGCAGATCTGATTTCAAAGAACCAATTAAACGGGTAACTTTGTCGCCTTTTTTCCATGCATAGTTGCCAGGGTAAGTTACGGCCCCCATGAGCGTAACGGCATTTTCTAGTTCATTACTTGATTCAGGAACCTTAATTTTATCGCCATCTTTTGGCTGATAATCATTTGTAGATTCACTTAAATCTAATTGAATAACCGTTTTAAAGCTGTTGCCTTTAAAACGTTCTACTAAGGTTTTTTTAGGGAATGCATCAGCCTTCAAACCACCAGCCATAGTTATGAGGTCTCGTGCTGTTTCCCCATCTTTCAGTTCAAAAATAGCAGGGCGGCGAACCTGTCCACTAACAGCAACCTGTTTTCCCACAGGAGGAATAAATACAACATCACCGGGCTTTAATATGGCGTCATTCGAACTGTCGCCACTGACCAGTAAATCGTATAGATCTAACGTGGTCACTTTTTTCCCTGCTCGTTTTAGCTGAATGTTACGAAGAGAACCAATTTCAGTGACTCCACCACTGACAAACAGTGCGTGAGTAATAGAAGCCAATGAAGGCACCGTGTAAGCACCCGGCTTATGTGCCTCGCCTAGCACGAGTACACGCATACTGCGTAAACGCCCCATAGACACAAACGCTTGCGCGCCAATGATTTCTTGCTCAACTTTAGTTTTTACTAATTCTTTTACTTCGACAAACTGCATACCAGCCACGCTAATAGGCGCAAGCTTAGGAATAGTAAGGCGGCCCTCTCTGTCGACGGTGACTTCTTCGTTAGTGCTTTCTTTTCCGTAAAAAGAAATATTAAACGTATCACCTGGGCCAACAAGGTAAGTGTCTGGAACTAATGCATTCTCTGAAGGCATAAAGGAGGTGGGTTCACCAGCAAAAAGTTCGTAACCAAATGGCTCCAATTCATCTTCTTTTGGTTTGAACTTTTCCTCTTCGGTCAGTTCTTCGTCTTCTTCACCGAAACGGTTTTTCTTATCTTTGTCTTCATCCGTTCGAGGAAATACACTCGGAAACTCTTCGCTATTACCTTCCTCTTCACCACTTTGGCTTTGCAAAGCTTTCAGGTCAACACCGTACTTCTTTGCCAGCGCCTCTTGTTGCGCTTTAGGTAACTTTTTGAATTGTTCCATCTGCGCCTGAGTGGGCTGCGCTGTTTGCGCAAGCGATGACGACGACGATGCTAATATAAGTGTTACTAGTAAAAGTTTTAAGAACTTCACAACATCCCTTCCCGAGAATAGAAAAATAGAAGACAACCGCGGCATATTACCGGAATTTTGAGCGAAAAAAAACGGAAGATGGTGGTCTTCCGTTGTTATCTCGCGTTACTTGATTTGTTAAAAGTTATACACCAAGGTTAACGCGGTTTCGGTGTCAGTGTTTTCTTTGTCATCCGCAACATCGGAGTTATGAGTGACGTTAAAGCCCACTTTCATTTGCAAAGAGCCATTAATTTTAGTTAATAGCGCTGTTTCAGAGCGAGTTTTAGTGTTGGTACTACCGTATTCCATCGCAACTAGCTGAGTAAATTTGGCACCCTCGGAGATTTGCCAAGTGTAATCAGCCTTTGCTAGGGCGATCACTTCCCCTTCCCACTCGTCAGCCAGTAACTCACCGTCATCGCCTACTTCGGTGCTATCGTCTGGGTATTGGAAATACTTATAACCCGGACCAATTTCCGCATTGAGCACCATGGTGTCGGTATCGAGCAAACGCAAACCGTAACCGCCAGAGACCACCGCTTCTTGGCGGTAAGCGCCAAAGTAGTCACTTAAATAGGAGCCGTACACGAATAAGTGCGCGTTTTCCTCGTTGAGCTTGTAGTTACCCTGCGCCGATGCAAAATACTTTTCGTTAGTGCGCTCAGTTACTTTAGTACCGTTGTCTTTCTCGACTTCGTCTTCTTTATAGATGCCGTCGAGCTTGTACTCGTTATTCCAGTTTTCAAGGTTGTGCTTTACGTTTAAAGCGCCCTTGAATGTAGTTGTTTCGGTATTACCACTGGTGATAATGGCACCTAGCTCAGCGTTGGCTTCCCAAGTCTTTTTTTCGCTAGCCACAGCGCTCGTTGCTACGCCTGCAGCAACGAGAACAGATAAATACTTCAATTTCATGTCAGCGCGGTTCCCCTAGTTTATTCGCTGGTTTTATGTAAATGCACATCCATTTGTGGATATGGAATACCGATGTCGTTGTCATCTAATGCAATTTTGATGTTTTCCATCAAATCAAAATACGTTGGCCAATAGTCAACGGTGTTTACCCAAGGGCGAACCACAAAGTTCACACTTGAATCAGCCAGTTCGTTCACGGCCACCGTGTATGCTGGCTCTTTTAACAGCCTTGATTCAGCATCAAGCACTGATTTTAAAACTTCTTTGGTCTTTTTAAGGTCGGCATCGTAGCTCACGCCAATAACCAAGTCGATACGACGCGTTTTCTCACGTGAGTAGTTTACGATGGCGCCAGACATAATTGATGAATTAGGCATCACGATAATTTTATTATCTGGTGTGTTGAGCTCAGTAGAGAAGATTTCAATTTTACGAACGCTTCCTGCTTTACCGCCTGCTTCGATGTAGTCACCTGATTTAAATGGACGCAAAATAATGATCAGCACACCCGAAGCAAAATTAGAAAGCGACCCTTGCAATGCCAGACCTACGGCCAAGCCCGCCGCACCTAGAATAGCAATAAAGGAAGTGGTCTCAACACCTACTTGTGATAACGCCATTAAAATAGTGGCGATGAACACCAAGGCATAAATGATGTTGCCACAGAATGAGCCAACCGCTTTGTCTACTTTACGCTTGGCAAAACCTTTTTCAGTCAGCTTGCTACACCACTTAGCAAGGCGCATACCGACCAAAAAGACAATCAGTGCCAAAACAAATTGAATGGCGTAGTGAGTGAGCAGTCCGGAATTTTCCGACAGCCAGTTTGTTATTGCTTCCATTAGCGCTCCTAATTATATGCTGATAGCCCATGACACCTTACAACTTTATGCTTTGTACCTATGCGCCGTAAAGTACCTAATCTATTATTTTCTCAAGCCGAACCTAAACGCCAACTGAACATTAGTGCAACTCAAGCAACAATAAGCTTAGCATATGCTTTCCGTGCTGTAATACTCCGTGGTTAAGCGGCTTTCATTGTGTTCACTGAACAAATTTGCAGCGAACGAATAATTATCTTAAATTTACACTTCACAAGGTGGCGGAAACTATGTATTATGCGCGCCACACATCACGAGGTGATGTATCCCCTTTGTGGCGGCTGTAGCTCAGTTGGTAGAGCCCTGGATTGTGATTCCGGTTGTCGTGGGTTCAAGTCCCATCAGTCGCCCCATTCTTTTCTTTCTTATTTTTATTCCTTATTTAAATCAAACAGCTATCAGCCCGTTTTTATTCCGTATTACGCCAATATTATGCCTAATAGCTTGCTTTGCAAGGCTAAAGCCTTGCCTACAACACATCTGGCGGAACCTGTAGGTTGGGCTTTAGCCCAATCTCGTGCTGTGCAAGGCCGAAGCCTTGCCTACAACACATCTGCCTGAACCTGTAGGTTGGGCTTTAGCCCAATCCCGTGCTTTGCACGGCTGAAGCCTTGCCGACAACAAACCTACCCTGAACCTGTAGGTTGGGCTTAAGCCCAATCACGCGTTTTGCAAAGCAGAAGCCATGCCTACAACACACCGACCCTGAACTTGTAGGTTGGGCTTTAGCCCAATCACGCGTTTTGCAAGGCTAGAGCCTTGCCTACAACACACCGACCCTGAACTTGTAGGTTGGGCTTTAGCCCAATCACGCGTTTTGCAAGGCTAGAGCCTTGCCTACAACACACCGACCCTGAACTTGTAGGTTGGGCTTTAGCCCAATAGCACCTTCACCCCAACACAGGCAACCTTGTAACTCTCGAGCTATAATTAAATGTCCACCATATTCAAAGGAGCTGAATATGCCTTATAGTGATTTATTAAAAGGACGTTATTCGCAAATTCACCGTGAGTATTTTATTACTTTTTGTTGTTACAAACGCATACCATTTTTTGCCTCTGCGAAACTAGCACAGCTATTTTGCACCACGATTACAACGAATGAGCAGGCTTGCGGCTGCCAATGGTTAACCTGGGTCTTAATGCCAGACCACTTTCATGGGCTTGTGTTGCTGCACCATAGCGATCTTAGCGCTTGTATACGGCACCTAAAAGGTTGCACCGCAGCCATGGTTAATCGTCAATTACAGCGTCGCGGTAAAGTTTGGCAAAGCGGGTTTTATGATCACGCTTTGCGTGAGGATGAGCAGCGCATTCATATAGCCAGGTACATCGTTGCCAACCCATTGCGAAAAGGAATTGTCTCTAGTGTGCGATTATACCCGTACTGGAATTCGGTTTATTTATAGGTGGCAAGGCTAAAGCCTTGCCTACAATACACCTATCCTAAATCTGTAGGTTGGGCTTTAGCCCAGTCATGCGCTTTGCAAGGCTGAAGCCTTGCCTACGAGAAACTTGTTTTGTAAGGCTAAAAGCCTTACCTACACTAAATCTGTTCTGCAAGGCTGAAGCCTTGCCTACAACAATTTGAGGTTAGGCGCGTTCAATGTCGAAACTAAGCACTTCGCGAATATGCTTTTTGCCACAGGCAATCATCACGAGACGATCCACTCCGAGGGCGACCCCAGCACATTGTGGTAGGCCAGCATCCAATGCTGCTAACAAGTTTTCATCCAAGGCTACGGGCTCAAGGCCTTTAGCAATACGTTTGTTGTTGTCATTGGCAAAGCGCTGGCGCTGTTCACTGGCGTCGGTCAGCTCATTAAAGCCATTAGCGAGCTCTTGCCCTTGGTAATACAGCTCAAAACGCCCGGCAACGCGTGGGTCTTGCTCATGAAGACGCGCTAGTGCCGCTTGCGAGGCCGGAAAGTGATACACAAAACACGGCTGTTGCTGGCCAATCGTTGGCTCTATCAGCATGCAAAATAGCAGCTGTAATAAAGTGTCAGCATCTTCTTCATTTGCGGCGATATCAGCAAAGCCATGAGTGCTTGCAAGCTGCTTTAATTCACGCAAACTTGCCGTTAGCGGATCCACACCCAGCACCTGTATAAACACCTGCTGATAGCTTATATATTGGGCTTTTTCACAATCCAGTAGCTGTTGCATCAATTCGTCAATCTCAGCCATAAGGTCAAACTCATCAAAGCCTGGACGATACCACTCAAGCATAGTGAACTCAGGGTTATGATGACGGCCATTTTCCTCGTTACGAAAGGCTTTACAGATTTGGAAAATAGCCCCACTGCCTGCTGCAAGAAGGCGCTTCATCGCATATTCGGGAGAGGTTTGTAAATACAGTGGCAAGCCCTCGGCATAGCCTTGGCCCACAAACCGTGTAGCAAAGCTATGTAAGTGTTCATCACTCACCGACGCCTTGCTTAGCGACGGGGTATCCACCTCCATCACATCACGTTGATAAAAGAACTGCCTAATCTGCTGAATGAGCTTAGCGCGCTGCTGCAAAGTATGAATATCGGCACTGGGCTGCCACATCACAAAAATCTCCCATAAAAAATCCCAGCGCGGCTGCCCGGGCTGGGATATACACGTATAAGGTGCTTATTTTACGCGGCCCACGTACTCAGCTGAGCGGGTATCAACCTTAATCACTTCACCAATTTGGATGAACAAAGGAACACGTACCACGGCACCGGTACTTAAAGTAGCAGGCTTGCCACCGGTACCAGCCGTGTCGCCTTTTAGGCCTGGATCGGTTTCAGTTACTTCAAGTTCAACGAAGTTGGGTGGCGTTACTGCAATCGGATTGCCGTCCCATAAAGTAATGGTGCACACATCGTTTTCTACAAGCCATTTTACGTTGTCGCCCACAGCTTTTTCATCAGCAGCGATTTGCTCAAAGGTCTCGTTGTTCATGAAGTGCCAGAATTCGCCATCTGTGTATAGATAAGCCAGGTCGGTATCCATTACATCAGCCGCTTCCACACTTTCGCCTGACTTAAAGGTTTTCTCTAATACCTTACCTGAGATCAGTTTGCGGATACGAACGCGGTTAAATGCCTGGCCTTTACCCGGCTTAACCACTTCGTTTTCTAGGATGCTGCAAGGCTCGCCATCCAACATAAATTTTAGGCCACCCTTGAATTCGTTGGTGCTATAATTCGCCATCTTGTCCTCTAATAACCGTTTTTCGAGTAATTAATCCGTCAATGATACAAAGAATCGAAGTAAATTTGCATAAAAACTGGCAAAAAGAATTAGCCGATGTAGTCACTCGCCCCGAAGAGCTGCTGAATATGTTGGATTTACCCCCCGATGCGTATCAACCAGATAGTGAGGCCAAAAGCTTATTTAATCTACGAGTACCGCGCCCCTTTATCGCCAAAATGGCCAAGGGTGACGCCCGCGATCCCTTGTTATTACAAGTACTGCCACGACGACAAGAGTTTCAGCAACACTCGCAGTACAGTGTCGATCCATTGCAAGAACAAGATAACAACGAGCCGGGTTTATTACACAAATACCGCTCCCGTGTCTTATTGATGTTTAAAACCGCGTGCGCAATCAACTGCCGATATTGTTTTCGTCGTCATTTCCCGTACCAAGATAACCAACTCAATAAAGCCGCTTTGGCCGATAAACTAACCTACATTGGTAATCATCCAGAGATCAATGAAGTGATCCTCAGCGGTGGCGACCCGCTCATGGCAAAAGACGAAGCACTGGCATGGTTTTTAGATAAGCTAGAGCAACTCCCCAACATTAAGCGTTTACGCATTCACTCGCGCTTGCCGGTGACCATCCCGGCACGCATTACCGAGCAGTTATGTCAGCGTTTTGCCCAATCGCCCTTACAAATAGTCTTTGTGCACCATATTAATCATGCCAACGAGGTCGATGAGGTTTTTAGCCACGCCTGTAAAAAGCTGACCCAAGCAGGAGTAACGCAGTTGAATCAAGCGGTGTTATTGAAAGAGGTCAATGCCAATGCGGCTGCGCAAATCGCCTTAAGTGAGCGCTTATTTGCCGCCGGGATACTCCCCTACTACCTGCATCAATTAGACAAAGTGCAAGGCG
This sequence comes from Pseudoalteromonas sp. SW0106-04, assembly GCF_001293805.1. Classification (NCBI taxonomy): domain Bacteria; kingdom Pseudomonadati; phylum Pseudomonadota; class Gammaproteobacteria; order Alteromonadales; family Pseudoalteromonadaceae; genus Pseudoalteromonas; species Pseudoalteromonas sp. SW0106-04. The sequence goes on from NZ_BCAI01000003.1 coordinate 203,789, forward strand.
CCGCACATTTTGAGGTAAGCGATGATGAAGCCCGCACTATCATGGCAGAGGTACTTAGCGAACTGCCTGGCTTTTTAGTGCCAAAGTTGGTGCGTGAGGTCGGTGGCGAACGCAGTAAAACCCCCATTGATCTGCATTTAGAGCCATAAAAAAACCCGCTTAACGCGGGTTGCTTGGGGTTCATTTACGACGCGCTGCCTTGCTATTACACGTGGATATTAATGTTATTACCCAAGGTTGCCGTAGTCGAGGCGGCTGGGCTCTGCGCTGCTTTGGTCACATTACCTGCTGACTCAATCAACGCCAATGCAGCCTGGCCATCGGCTTGCTGTCGTTTCTTAGCAAGGGCCGCGCTATAAACCTCGGCGCCTTGATCGGCTGTGCTCATGGCGGGAAGTGAACTTCCTGATATATTCATAACGCTACCTGACATTTTAAATGAATCCACGTACCATATCGGCCATCTGCTCTAAAGCTTTAGAAAAAAATGCACGCAATTATCGAAAAGTTAAACGAAAACCTTAAACTCGCCTATCGTCAGGCCTTAGACGCCGATCAAAAACTGGATCAGCTACAAAAAGAAGGCCATGGTAAGTTTCAAGCCTTGTTCAATCGCGACGCGGGATTCGACTTTGAAGCAAAGCGCTTTAAACCCTATGTATTAGACGTGGCCGCCGATGTCGAGGCACTTTCCCAAGCCGAGCAACTTGATGAACAAAAGTTGAAACAAACCGTGGTTAAACTGCAACATATACTCACTTTGCTGGCGACTTTTAAAGACCAGTAAAGTCCTGTTTAAAACAAGGATGTTAAAATGCAATTGCCTCACTCGCTGACTTGGGTTGGCTTTGATTTAGACGGCACCTTAGTCAATACCGCTGCCGATATCTGCGCCGCCATTAATACCACGCTGGAGCATTACCAAGTCGGTCAAGTCACCGTGGACGACGTGCAAACTTGGATAGGCAACGGTATTGATAAAGCCACCGAGCGCGCCTTAGCAAAAGTGGGCGCCACGCATATTGATGTTAGCGCGGCGGCGGCGAAAGTCAGTGCTGCTTACAACCAATGTGTGACCGATTCCTCGACTTTATATGTTGATGCCAAAGCGACCCTACAAGCACTGCAGCAGCAAGGGTTAAAGTTATTACTTGTCACTAATAAAAATGAAAGCCACACTCATGCTCTGGTAAATGCACTGGGCGTTGCCGATTACTTTGATGCCATTGTCTGTGGTGACACTCTGCCCCAGCGCAAGCCAGACCCAGCCATGCTGTTTAGTGCCTTAAATAATCTCAGTCTTGATATTAGCGAAGGCGTGTATGTGGGAGATTCAAAAAATGATGTGGCAACCGCCAGAAACGCCGGCTGCCCGGTGATCTGCGTTAATTATGGCTACAACCACGGGTTGGATATTGCCGATGCTAATCCAGATAAAATCATCACCCGCCTTGGAGAGGTCGAGACATTGCTCGCGGCGCGTTAAGCGCCTTTTGCCTTCACCCACCGCTCGCGGAGTATGCCCCCGCGTTGGCGCAATGCAAGTACAACCACCGCGAGCGTTGCCGCCACCAATAGCACCTTCAATACCAGCGAAAATTGTAATATCACCACCGTTGAGCACACTTCAACGAATATCAGCGCATAAATAAAGCGTAATACGTACTTTTCGTTGATTTTACTCATTACATACCCTCCTAGCGGTGCGCCTATGGCGACCACGGGAGCGGCGAAAAACCACGGTTCAAAGGCCACATGAGCGCCGCTTAGCTGCCCTTGTAAAATGAGCAGTACACTGCCAGTCACAGAAAGTATCGCCATAAAACACACTGTGGTTGGGATCAGTGCTTTGGCATCGAACTTTTGCCGCAATACCAGGTAGAAAAACAGCAAGGTATCAGCTCCGGCGCCAATATATGCCGAGAGTAACCCGCCCAGTGTGGCGATAAGATAGAGCGACCAGCTGTTTCGCCACTGCAGCAACCGCGTATCACAGCGCTGCATCAATAAGTAACTACAAGCCAATAGCAAGAAACTAAAGGTGATCTTAAGAGGTTCACCGTCAACCGATAATGAAAACCCACACGCTAAACCAAATAAAGCAAAGGGCATTAATCGCGCCAGCAGTGACCAATATATACGGACCCCGCGAGAAACAAAAAAAATGGTGGCAAAGGTCATTCCCACAGACTGAATCGCCAATGAGAAGACCTTTGCGCTGTGTGCTTCAAACCCGAATAACTTAGTGAAGACCGGAAAAGCAACAGCTCCGCCACCTAAGGGCGTCGCACCTGCGACAAAGGATCCTAATACCATAGTCAACGATGTGCCCCAGTTATGCACAGCATCAGTGACACTGAACTGCGTCGCAAATGCTGAACTCCACGCTATAAAAAATAGCGTCAGTAAAGTGGGGTAAAGATAAGCTCTTTTCATCGTTATTGGTTGCTCGTTACAAAATATGAACACGCTTAAGGTGTCGCGTTAGCCCTTCACCTTGAAAGCGGTGGCGACCATGCAACATGGCATGGTTATCCACCAGCAAGTAATCGCCTTGTGTCCACTGATGGGCGTAGAAGCTATCGCTGTCATATAGGTGAGCTATCAGCTCACGCAAAAAAGCGTCACCTTGCGACGAGGACATGCCCTGCACCTGGGTCTCCACTGGATTAACAGCCATATTATCCTCATTGAAGGGTTCAATAAAGCGCATTCGCTGACGTTTAGTCGCTGGATGCGGGCTAATCAGTGGCTCCTCAATAGCCCCACCATAATGCGCCTTTTTCTCAGCAAAATAGCGGATCACCTTGTCTTGATATTCCTGCAACTGCTGGGATGAACAGCTCTCAAGCAACCTACAGGTATTCACAAAGGTGGTTTCACCGCCACCACTCATGGCACTACTTTGTAGACACTGAAAGAAGTTAAATCGCGGCGTTGCCCCTGCAAAGGCACCATCCCAATGCAGCTCAACCTTTCCTTGACTAAAAATATGATTTTGCGGCTGTTGGTTTATTTTTAAATCCAGCACATAGCCAAAATCCCACGCCAGCAGCGGCCCCAGTTTTTTCGCAAAGGCCACCATTTGCTCATCGCTGCTGGGGTCAAAGCCACGCAGCAGCACCATACCTTGGTTCAAGATCACTTGCTCAAGTTCGGCAATGTTTAAATGTGCTAGTTTCTTAGCACCGCTTTCTCGTGCGTCAATCGTGAAGCACGCCGGTGAGACCTGCTCGCTGATCATAACTGTGGCTCTCTGTGCATACGCTCATAGTGGCTGGCTTGGCCATTAATAAACACTAAGACACAACCCAGCTGTTCAGCTTGCTCCCGAGGCATCAAACTGTGCTCGTCGCCGTCTTTAACGAGTACCGAGTGCCAAGGCGTGGTCCACACGTCGTTTTGCGATACCAGTGAAATGCCGATTTTCTCAGAAACCAGATACTGCGGGTGAATCGATAATCGCAGCGCCTCGGGTAACTCCTGTTTCAACAACCGCCCCCACGCATTACTGCGCTGAATAACACGGTAAGCGGCGGTTTTAGCAACCTTTTGCAGCGCTGTGCGGCTATGTTGAGAAAACTTTTCGATACCCGAGAAATCTTCTAACATAAAGCGGGTAATACCCTTGTACATGGTGCTGGCTTCTTTCTCTGTTTTAATGCGCTGACGCAGAGATTTTAGTGTTTCACCGTATTCAATCATCAGCTCCTCAAGCAATACCGCGAAGTCATTGACCTTGTCATATACATCTTCGAGGTTAAAGAAGTCGAAATAATCTGGATAATGTTGATTGGCAAAACGACGCAAGCCGTTTACATACTCACTGACATGGGCGTCGCTGACATGGATAATATCGGCGAAAACGCGCCCATCCGAGCAAATTGTTACTTTTGCACCCGGCTCATAAACCTCTTCAATTTGCTGACATAATTGCACCAGCCGCTCAAATGCAAAAAACTCTCCTTTATCTGGCAGGTAGCCCAAGGTTTTGTTGCGATTGGGTGATTTTGCCGGAAAGGCTGGCAGCACCATATTGATGGGCTGCTGGCGGTGAACAAAATCCAACACCTTTTCATAATGACCGGCTATTTGCTCGTCAAACGCCACATCTTGCTCAATCGGTAGCAGCCGCCGCTGGGCAAAAATGAGTTCTAAAATAGCCAGCGCAGTGGCATCCGCCGTGTGTGCATTAACCCTGTTGTTGTTTGCTAAATTTTCCATTTTTGTGCTCTTTGTTCTGTCAGTATCAGTGTTTAAATAATTCCATCGCGTGGGTAAGCGATAGCTTGTCATTAATTGCTGCTTCGACCACTAGCGGCATTTTTTCTTCATCAAAGTCCATACGCTGAATTTCACATAGACTGCGTAAGAACCCTAAATAAGTGACTTCCAATAAGGCCTTATCGAGTTCGGCGATGGCCATCTCGTCTAACATGACGCCTCGGCTATGGGCGTGTTTCATGCGGCACTTGGTGAGCTCTATATCAAAGAAGTGACCGCGATTAAGGCGATATTCTTGACCTTGGATCAGCTGGATAAACTCATCTTTAAGTTCATGAATGCGGGAAATCGCCGCCCCTTGCACCATGGCCAGCGCTTTTTCATTCAGCTGCTCTTGGCTCATTTCACTCATGCTCGGGCAATAACCAAAATGGCGCGCCATGGACGAAGGTAAAATAAAGCCGAACCAATGCATTAATAAGGCTTCAAAATGCGTGCGGTGCACCTCGTAGCTGCCGTGGTAGTTCCCGGTAATATGCAGCATAAAGCTCTCAAACCAGCCTAAGAGGTAGGCATTGAAGGCCTTGGTTTTGCCTGCAAACATGGCCTCGTTACCGGCTAAATCCGCCTCTATAAGTTCACCGATCATACGATTAGCATCGGTCAAATAGGCCGAGCCCGGCGATAACAAGGGGTCTAAAAAGGCCGATGACATGCCGGTGAGGAACCAACGATCAGTTGAGAACGACTGTTTGGCCCGCCGTGATAGCCGCTTCATGGCTTTGTAGTCCTGCAATTCGAAGTGGCTGCCCAGAATTTCCTGCATACATTTATGCGAGCGTAAAAATTCCACGAAGTCGTCACTGGTTCTCACATTTAAGCTGACATCGGTATTTTTAGCGGTTACACCGATACTGACAGTGTGCTCATCCAATGGAATGAGCCATAACCAATACCCTTTATACATAAAGTGGTTGGTCGCTAATGCGCGGGTGGTAAAGTTGGTACGTGCACGCCACTGCTCACTGCCCAGGCTATCGAGTGGCGTGGTGAACTTAAACCGCGCCCAAGCTGAGCTCACAGAGTGGCGATGATCTTGCGACTCAATTAAATCCAGCTTTTTACCCAGCGGTGCAGCAAACCCGGCGGCATCGACTAAATAACGACAGCGAAAGGATTTGTCTGCGGTTTTCACGCTGTGACCATGCTCGCCATCGAGTTCGATATCGCTGACCGTCTCACCCAGTAAAACGTCCACACCAATATCCCGATTAAAGCGCACTAGGTCGTTATCAAACTTAGCGCGATCAATTTGGTGCGCCGGAATACCGTGATACCAGGTGCGCCCGAGCTCACTCATTTCCTCGACATTGAGATCACGGTCGACGCTGTCAAAGAAAAATCGCAAACCATGTTTGTACAAATGGTTAGTGTCTAGGTAAAAGCCCAGTTGCAGATCACTGGCGGCATAATCCCAAAACGATTCTAGGGTTGACTCCCCTACCCAAGAATTAAATGACTTTTTGCGTTCTAACACGGTGACCGATAGCTCGGGGTGTTTTAGTTTTAATTGTCGTGCTAAGCAACCACCAGCCATTGAACCACCGATGATCACAACATCACTATACTGACTTACCATACATGCTCCTTACAGGTAATAGGTCAATCTTACTTCTATAAAGTCATCATCTCGGTAGAGGTAAAGCGGCTGCTGTGGTTGTTGATCAACAAACATCCGGGCCTCAACATCAAGACTCAACTGACTATGAATACGGGTTTCGAATTCACCCTTAATGGCGATGGAATCGCCGCCATTATCGATAAGGGCTCCCAATAACAAGGTGGTGGCATCGGTGTCGTTCCAAGCGAGGCGAGAGCCTACAAAGCTGCTATTACGATATATTTGATTTTCTCGAGCCTCGGCGTCGGTGTCGCGGTGCAGCTCCAACAACAGACTGAGATCTTTACTGCTGCCCGCCACTCCATAAAAGTAATATTCTCCCCCTAAGGTGTAAGCCCAGCTATTACCACCGTAATCATGGTTGCGGTGCACCGCTTCGAGCTTACCGAGCCAGCGCTCACTGGTGTATTGCGCATCAAGGCCCCATTGCTGCAAGGCGCTGTAAATAGCTTGCCCTTGGCCTTGCTCGGTGATTTCAAAGGCTGGGGTTTTATCTAAACCGTGGAAGAAATAAGCACCGACATCCCAATCATCGAGCACCGTGGCATAACGCAGCGCCAGTGATCCCCGAGAGTGCTCAGATAAACCGACAAAGCGCTCTTGGCTAATGGCCACTGGCAATGAAAAGCGCTCATCGGGTTGGCTATAATCGCGGGAGCGAAACCAAGGCATAGATAGCAGCGATAAGGTGCCGTTTTCGGTGAAGTAATCAACCTGCACCAGTAGTTCGCCAAGCTTCTCTTCACCTTCAAAGTTACGCGCAGGAATACGTTGATTGACAATATCAACCAAGTGACGAGACTCGGCGACCCCCCAAAACACCGTATTCATACCGGCGCTTAGCTGCCAGTTATAGAAGGTTTTCTGTAAGTAAGCCTCTTGTAAATCCCATTCAGGCAGGGCGCTATTGGTCGCGGCCACAGTCACTACCGGCTTTATATGCGCTTGCATTCCCGAGGCGCGGGAGCGGTAATCAAGCTCAAGCCATAGCCTTGGGTCCCAAGCAAAGTTATGCGTTTGCTGAGCCCGAGCGCTATCACTTTTGTATTGCCGGGCGCCGAGCTCTACCGCAGGCGTTATTTGCCATTGACCATACACGCAAGGCGCAAACACACAGAGCAATAGCCACCACTTCCTGAACATCACTACATCCTTACTTCAATGACGATTTAACAAAATCGCGATTACTTAAGCGCACAGAGAAATCGTAATCAGAGAACACCAAGGTGGTTTTTTTACCGCTTTGATGGTTTTCCATATGCATGGTTTGTGGTCGCCAGAATTTGTCTTGATAGTGCTGATAATCAGACAATGTCAGGGTTTTAAGATGGGCTTCTTTACGGTCATAAAAGTCGATTTTGCGCACTTGGTAATGACTTAAATCGATTAAGGCGCGCTGGCGGGTATAACCAGAATTTTCATACTTGGGAATACGATCGACCACCGCACAGGTGAACTCACCGCATTGCTGCTCATCAATATAGCGATATTCGTACTTATTGAGCTCTTGGGCGGTAAAATCTTCAAAAGCAAACTCACTGCCCACAAAGGGACCCGATTTATTCGCTGAGGAAATGCGCTTTACGCGTTTTAGCGCTGGAAGATAAAGCCATTGATCGTCTGGCTCTAGTATTTGCGCATGCGATAACAGCTTGGTGTCTTGTACATCGGCCGGGGAGTTAAAGACAATCAGGCTTTTATCGCCTTTATCTTCGTCGGCCACTTCTTTGGTGAGCATGCTTAAGCTGCGGCTCGATTTACGCCCGCTGGCATCTTCAAGGTGCATCATGACATCGACACGACTGACGCCAAAGCCGCGATCGGAGCGGTCACTTTGTGCCGCGATTTCATAGCCTCGTTGTTGCGCATCACTGGAAGCAGTTGCAGCCCAAACTGGGGTGATCAATGTGACTGCCGATAGCACGGCAAAAGCACTAGGAATTAATGGCTTCATGCGGGTTCTCCTTAATAGCTGAAAGACTCGGTTGAGATGAGGTAGACGGGCGTGCAACAAGCATGAGCAGCGCCGGGAGTAATAAGAAATCAATGATCAGCGCCATAACAATGGCCAGCGCCGTTAACATGCCCATTTGCGCGTTGATCATAAAGGTGGAGTAAGCCAGCACCATAAAGCCGCCCGCTAAAATTAAGGTGGTCACGAAGATGGCCTCTCCGACAGTGGTAAACGCATATTCAATGGCCGCTTGCGGTGTGAGGCCGCGCTCTCGCCGAGCTCTTAGGTACTTGCTGAGGAAGTGCACGGTGTTATCGACAATGATCCCTAACGAAGTTGAGGTCACTGTGGCGGCCGCAACCCCCACTTGCCCCACTAACAGTGCCCACACGCCAAAGGTGAACAACATCGGAATGGTATTGGGGATCAAGCTTAAGAAGCCGTACTTCAGGCTACGTAAGGTGAGGATCATAATCAGGCAAATCGCGATGATGGCAATGGCATTACCACTGAGCATGCTTTGTGCGTTACGTTGGAAAATATGTGAGAACATCACCGTAGCGCCAGTGGCTTTGGCATGCATCGCCGCTGGCGTGTTGCTTTGCAGCCAGCCTTCAGCGCGCTCAATAAAGGCCTGAATCTCTGCAGTAGACAAGTTATCTAACGTCAGGCTTAACCGTGAAGCCGATTTATCCATACTGACGCGGTCAGTTAAATCGAGGCCAAAGGGCAGTGACATCTCGTACAGCAACAGATACTGCGCCGCCAACTGGCGATTATCAGGCAAGCGATACAGCGCCTCGTTATCCTGATGCATATTCTTATTTAAGCGTTTAATGATGTCGGTGTAGCTATACACATGGACTACTTCTGGCTGTTGACGTAACCATGTGGTGAAATCTGCAAGTCCCTGCTGATACTCGGGTTTACTGACGCCGCCACTTTCACCACTTTGAATGTCAAACTCCACTACATAAATGCCTGTTAAGTGCTCCATGGTGAAGTCGGTGTCGCGACGAAACTCAACGCGCTGATCAAAGTAGTTTACGAACTCGTCATTGAGCTCAATTTGCGGAATAGCCAAGCCACAACCAATGCTCAGTAGCACTGTCGCAGCAATAATCATTCGATACTTTTTCGCAACCTGATTGCCAAAGCGCCCTAACCACACATTCAGCCCGTTGCGCTTTTTCTTATAGGTTTTCTTATCCGGCAAAATAGCCAGTAAACAAGGCAGGAATACCAGTGAGAGCAACCAAGCAGCGGCGATACCCATGGCGGTGATATTCCCTAAATCTGCAAATGGCGGTGCATCAGACATATTTAAGGTTAAAAAACCAACGATGGTGGTGATACTGGTAATGGACACGGCAACAAAATTGACCCGTAAGCTCTCTTTAATTGCAGCTAGCTTGTCCATGCCCTCTCTTCGCGCGCTTGCGTAAGACAACAGCACGTGGATGCTATCGGCAATGGCCAAGGTGAGAATAATGGTCGGTGCGGTAATAGAGATAGGCGTAAGCTCTATGCCGATATAGCCAGTTAGGCCCATGGCCGCAGCACTGGCAAGGATCACGACACCCACCGCAGCAATGGTACCGGGAATACTGCGCAGGCTCATATACATCACCACTATGAGCACTAGGTACATAATCGGCGTGAGGGTTTGCGCATCGGTTTGCCCAGCCTCACTAAAGGCGTTGTTGAGCATAGAGATGCCACTAATAGCAAAGGTAAGCTCAGGGTGCTGCTGCTTCATTTGCGCCACTAAATCGCGTACATAATTCACCGCTTTTGGCACTTCCGCCAAAGACTCCCCTGGATATTGCACGGTAATATTAATACCCGAGGTGCGGCCATTGTTGGCAATTAAGCGGTTGGCCAGTAGCGGTTCATCAAGGGCTATACGTGCTTTTTCTTGCAACGCTGGCCAAGATAATTGCTCGGCATTTTTGATCAGATCGGCGACGATAAGGTCATCTTGCTCTGCATAGGTATGTTGGAAATTGGTGATAGAGTCGACACGACTCGCAAAAGGTGTTTTCCACGCCTGTTCGGTGAGCTGCTCCACCACCTTCGCATGATTAGGCGTTAATCCTTGGCTTTGCTCGTCGTGCACGACGATCAGAATGTTGTCATTTTTACTGTATTTGTCTTGGAAGTTCTCAAAGGCAACGAGCTCTGGGTTCTCGGGGCTGAAAAATGCCCGATAGTCGTTCGAGAAAGTGAGCCCTTTAGCCCCTATTGCCAGTGCGATGCAAATTAGCACACTGACAATAAGCAATAGCCAAGGGTAGCGTGTCACGCACTGCCCCCACCGCAGGGCTAAGTTGCTAATAAAGTGGTTCATTATCACTCCTTATAACAGAACGCACATTCTGATAATGGTAAAAAATAACGCCTCAAGTGAGGCTCTTTATTTTCATAATAGCATAGTACCTTATTCAGGTTCAGCCATCATGTCGAATATAGTCGTCAAATATTGCCGTAATGTGTCACGATGAAAATCACTGCGAGCCATCACTGCTACGCCTTGCAACACACCGAGTAAGCACACGCTTAAATCAAACGCACTGAGTTCCTGGCGTACCTCGCTACGTGCTTGAGCTCGCTCAATAAAATGCTGAAACTGTGCGGTCAGCTTGGCATAAATATCACGCACAATGCTGTTCACATCCATATCTGTTTCACCAATCTCGGTAGCTGTATTGCAAATAAGACAGCCATTAGCGCCATGCTCAGCAATGTTCTCGCTGTACATGGAGAAAAAACAGCGTAGGTCTTCAAGCTCACCATTACTTTGCGCAATGCGCTTTAACCCCGGGCTAATTTTGCTTAGGGAATACTCTTGCAAACACCGTTTGAACAGTTCTTTCTTGTTACCAAATTCTTGGTAAAAACCATACCTACTCACACCTGTTGCTTTAACCAACTGCTCCATTGATGTATCGCGGTAACCTTGGCGCCAAAACATAATAGTTGCTTTGCGCAGGGCTTCACTTACATCAAATTCTCTGGTTCGTGCCATAGGTTGTTCTCTGCTTAGCGTTTTTAAGAATGTACATTCTGAAATAAAAAAGATCAAGTTAAGATCAAAAAGAAAAAGCGCCCATTGGGCGCCTAACTTTGCCTTAATTAAATAGTGCTAGTCGCTAGCGATAGGCTTTCTTCGGCTCGATACCCAGCTCAGGCAACAAGGTTTTCTCAAACCACGAGCTTATCAAGCGAAAATCATAATAGTTGGCTTCGTTGGCTCGAGGTGAGCGAATGCGATCCATAAACTGCATGTCTTTTAAATCCGCTTCCCCTTCACTGACCACCTTACCCTCGGCATCGGTGACCGAGTAAGTAAAGTTAATCTTAGGCATGTAAATAGGTTTAATCACGCGGATCTCATTCATCCCAAAGCGCACATCGCCGGCCAAATCGAGGTTAGTGATCTCAGCGTTAAACACATACCCTTCAGGCAGATTTTCTGCTTCTCTACTAAAGTGCTTATTAAAGTTTTTAACCAGTCGCTTGTGAAACGGTCCTTTTACTTCATTAGCTGGACGCGCATCGGTGTAGTCGTCTAAGTCATGCCATTTGATTTTTGCTTCGCCAGCATAGCTACTAAGGGATGTAACTAAGGCCGCGATTGCCAAACTGTAGCTCAGTGATTTCATCATACTCTCCAATTGCGTACGTCTATCTACTATAGACCGCTTGTTGTGTTGTTTGATTACTAAAACACCGCCAAGTTCGTAACAATTAGTAATCATTAATAACTATTTGTAGCCTGTGTACCCAATCGAGTCAACGCCCAGCAACTCACCCCTCTGAGTTTTACAGTTTGCCTCGTCGAATCTCTCATTTAGCAGCAGCGACTTTTTATTGCTTGAGTCTAACGTTCGCTACTCCTTGAGCGCCCAACAATAAAGGTTACTGAGCCAATAATCGTTGCCGCCTTCAGCCCTCTTCCTGAGCGCCAGAAGCACAAATATTGCTGTCAGGGTCAAGTTAGGGATGAAAATTCAGCAGCCATGAAAAAACCCAGCCGAAGCTGGGTTTTTATAAAGCGAGATAGCTTGAGGGATGATTACATCATGCCGCCCATGCCACCCATTCCGCCCATGCCACCCATATCTGGTGCGGCTGGTGCGTCTTCTTTAGGTAGTTCAGCAACCATCGCTTCTGTGGTGATCATTAGACCGGCTACCGAAGCTGCGAACTGCAATGCAGAGCGTGTTACTTTCGTTGGGTCAAGGATACCCATCTCTAGCATGTCGCTGTACTCGCCTGTTGCCGCGTTGTAACCGTAGTTACCTTCGCCACCTTTGACTGCGTTGACAACCACTGATGCTTCATCACCAGCGTTAGAAACGATTTGGCGAAGTGGCGCTTCCATAGCGCGTAGGGCTACGTTGATACCATGGTTTTGGTCTTCGTTGTCAGCGGTAAGTGAAGCAATCTTAGTTGCTACACGAACCAGCGCTACACCACCACCAGGTACAACACCCTCTTCAACCGCAGCACGCGTTGCGTGTAACGCATCTTCTACGCGGTCTTTCTTCTCTTTCATTTCAACTTCGGTCGCAGCGCCGACTTTGATTACCGCAACACCGCCAGCTAGTTTCGCCATGCGCTCTTGTAGTTTCTCTTTATCGTAGTCAGACGTCGCTTCTTCGATTTGCGCTTTGATTTGACCCACACGGCCATCAATCGCTTCTTGCTCACCAGCACCATCAATAATGGTGGTGTCATCTTTGGTGATTACTACGCGCTTCGCTGTACCTAAGTCTTCTAGTGTCGCTTTTTCAAGCTCAAGACCGATTTCTTCAGAAATCACTGTACCACCGGTTAGGATGGCGATGTCTTGTAGCATCGCTTTACGACGATCACCAAAACCAGGCGCTTTAACCGCAGCGACTTTAACGATGCCACGCATGTTGTTAACAACCAATGTTGCCAGTGCCTCACCTTCTAGGTCTTCAGCAACAATCAGCAATGGCTTGCTAGTTTTCGCTACCGCTTCTAGGGTAGGTAGAAGCTCACGGATGTTTGATACTTTTTTGTCAACCAATAGGATGTGTGGGTTATCTAGTTCAACAACACCTTTTTCTGAGTTGTTGATGAAGTAAGGAGAAAGGTAACCACGGTCGAACTGCATACCTTCAACAACATCCAGTTCATTCTGTAGTGATTGACCTTCTTCAACAGTGATAACACCAGACTCACGGCCTACTTTTTCCATTGCTTCAGCAATGATTTCACCAATCTCTTTGTCAGAGTTGGCTGAGATAGTACCCACCTGAGCAATGGCTTTGTTATCTGCACAAGGCACAGAAAGGGTTTTCAATTCCTCTACTGCAGCGGTAACGGCTTTGTCGATACCGCGCTTAAGGTCCATTGGGTTCATACCCGCAGCAACAGCTTTAAGGCCTTCGTTAACAATTGACTGTGCTAGTACGGTTGCAGTAGTGGTACCGTCACCGGCAGCGTCATTCGCTTTTGAGGCTACTTCTTTAACCATCTGCGCGCCCATGTTCTCGAACTTGTCTTCAAGCTCAATTTCTTTCGCTACAGAAACACCATCTTTAGTGATTGTGGGTGAGCCAAAAGACTTATCTAGAACAACGTTACGGCCTTTAGGACCTAAAGTTACTTTTACTGCATCTGCTAATACATTTACGCCTTTAAGCATTTTAGTGCGGGCGTCATTTGCAAAACGTACTTCTTTTGCTGCCATTGTTTCTTTCCTCTAAATTCTGTTTAAACCAAGTGTGTCAACATCAAGGGGTGAGTTAGCTCACGATACCTAGGATGTTGTCTTCACGCATAATTAGGTACTCTTGACCGTCGATTTTTTCAGTCTTCTCAACGTAAGAGCCGAACAACACAGTGTCGCCCGCTTTGACTTCCAATGCGCGTACTTCGCCGCTATCCAATACCCGGCCATTACCTACTGCAACTACTTCACCTCGCGATGATTTTTCAGCCGCAGAACCAGTCAGCACGATACCGCCAGCAGACTTGGTTTCTTCTTCTAGACGCTTAACGATCACGCGATCATGTAAAGGACGAATGTTCATTTGTTTGTTTCTCCTAACAGTTTCTGAACAACTACAGAAAAGTCATTAAAATTTAGTTGCCATATCTAATGGGGGTCGAGGTTTTAAAACCCAAGAGTAAAAATTAAAATTTTTTACTCTTTTCGTTCATATTCACCTTCGATGGTGGTGTGCTCTTCGCGACGCTCACTATGTTGATGCTGTTGATGGCTGTGAAATTCAGCACTGAAGGTGCTTTGCCCCATACCTTGGCTCATGCGCACTTGCGCCTGAGAAGCAAAGGTTGCGGCCATTTTATTGCGCACTGCGGGAGTCAGTAATAAGAAGCCGAATACGTCGGTCACTATACCGGGCGTCAACAACAGAACGCCAGCAATGATGACACAGATACCAGTAAACATTTGTTTTGCCGGCATTTGCCCTTGTGCCATTTGCACCTGCGCCTCACGCATTGCGCCAACGCCTTGTTGCTTCACCAGCTTAGCGCCCAAAATCGCGGTAACGATAATTAAGGCAATGGTGGCAACGCCGCCAATCACCTCGCTTAATTGAATCAATAGCGCGATTTCGATGATTGGAACAATGATAAATAGTAAAAAAAGTGCTCTGAACATAACGGCTCTCATAAAAGTCGATGAAATAGAATTGAGGTTGATAAGGTCAGATTTCAAGTCATCTGTTGTCGCTCTATGGGCTTTGCCCTTGCTATCAGCTAGTATGGGGGTTAGAAACGGGACTCACAAAAAGGTTCAGTATGACTACTCACTACCGGCTTATCTTTACAACTTGTGCAAATAAACAAGAAGCACGCGCGATGGCAGAACAATTGGTGCAGTTAAAACTCGCCGCCTGTGTCAACATTCTTCCCGAAGTAGAGTCAATCTACATGTGGCAAGGAGAAGTGGCCAGCGAAAACGAGACCAAACTGCTAATTAAAACCAAGTCTGAGAAAATGAACCAGGTGATCCAAACCATTAAACAGCTACATAGTTATGAAGTGCCTGAAATTCAGGTTGTTGATGTGGCCACCGGAAACCTGGCGTATTTTAATTGGATGGATGAGGTATTAAATTAATGCGTTATGTGCTGTTTTTGCTCACCTTAGCGTTTAGCTCGCTAAGTTGGGCGAACAACTCCGTTTTAAATAGCTTATTAGAGCCCTCTAAAAGCACTTTTCTCCCCGTCGAGCAGGCATTTAAGCTCGACTTTGACCAACAAGGCGATACCTTATTTGTAGGGTGGGATATTGAGCCAGGTTATTATCTCTACAAACATAAGTTAGAGTTTGTCGGTAAGGGCGCCACCATCACTCCACCCAGTGACCTTCCCCAAGGGGACATGATTGAAGACGAGTTTTTCGGTCGCACTGAGGTCTATTTTGATAGTGTGAGTATTATTTCCAAACTCAGTGATGTGGGTGATAATGCCAGTGTCAAAGTACGTTATCAGGGCTGCGCCGAAGCAGGCCTTTGCTACCCCCCTGAAGTGGTGGAAATTCCGCTTACGGCCCTTGCTGCCAGCACGGCGACTACCGGTGCGCCAACCACCGCGGTCCCGGCTAACAAAGCCACCAATGATGAGGGTGAACAATCACTCACTGAGCGTTTAGCCAGCCAAAGCTTGGTCACTAATTTAGTATTCTTTTTTGTTGTCGGTATCGGCCTGGCGTTTACACCTTGCGTGTTCCCCATGTTCCCGATTCTTTCTAGCTTAATCGCTGGGCAGAAAAATCTCTCTACGAAAAAAGCCTTTAGCCTGTCGTTTGTTTATGTGCAGGGCATGGCCGTGACCTATGCGTTACTAGGTTTAGTGGTTGCCTATTTCGGCGGGCATATTCAAGGCTATTTACAGCACCCCTATGTCTTAATCAGCTTTAGTTTACTGTTTGTATTGCTGGCGCTATCGATGTTTGGGCTGTACGAGATTCGTTTACCCCAAAGTTTGATGAGCCGCTTAACAGAAGTCAGTAATAAGCAAAAAGGCGGAAACTACACCGGCGTATTCTTGATGGGCGTGCTCAGCGGCCTGATTGCCTCGCCGTGCACCACCGCACCACTTTCTGCAGCGCTACTTTATGTGGCTCAAAGCGGCGATTTTGTGGTTGGTGGCTTGACCTTGTATGCCTTAAGCCTAGGTATGGGCCTACCGCTGCTGCTATTAGGCACCTCGGGCGGGAAATTACTCCCCAAGGCCGGTGGCTGGATGGAGCAAGTAAAAACCTTGTTTGGCTTCTTAATGTTGTTTGTGCCACTTATCTTATTAGAGCGTATTTTACCTTTCGAGGTGATCCTGCTCATGGCCGGCTTGTTGGCAATTGCTACCGCTATCTACTTACATTATTGGCAAAGCGGGCAAAACCAAGGGAAAGGAAAAACGATTCTATGGAGTTTTGCCATGCTGCTGTTTGTTGGTGGCTTAATGCTGGTACAAAACTACATTTGGCCTAAGCCACAGAGTAACAGCACGGCTGCGACAGTTTCCTCTAACGAAAAGCATGGTGAATTTGTACATGTCGCTAATCTAGCAGAACTGGAAACCTTGATTGCTCAAACCGATGGCTTGGTGATGGTTGATCTCTATGCCGAGTGGTGTGTGGCATGTAAAGAGTTTGAGAAGTACACATTCCCGAAAGACAACGTGCAACAGCAGTTTGAGCATTTCACCTTAGTACAGGTCGACCTCACCGAAAGTAACGACACCACCATTGAATTAATGGAGCACTACACCGTTTTTGGTCTGCCAAGTATTTTGTTTTTCGATAACAGCAACGAAGAATTACCTGAGCTGAGAGTCACCGGTTTTATGGGGGCAGATGAATTTGCTTCCCACCTACAAGCGGTGCGTGACGCAGCACAGTAATCCTTTTTACTGATTAATGCAGGGTGAGCCTCATCACCCTGCTCACTTTCCCCGCACTAGTAAACCCCACCTAACCAAACCTGGTTAACAAGGTCATTAGACCAGTATTTTGCTGCTATTTACGTCGAACTCTCTATAATAGTCGGCAAACGTGAGAAAAGTTTGCTATTTGCTACTTTTGCCCTTAAGTTAAATACTATTATTTGTACAATCACTTAAAACTCACACGATAAAGGATTTTAGTCGCATTATGGCTGCAAAGTTTAAGGTTTTAGTTATTAACGGTCCTAACCTAAACATGTTAGGTAAGCGTGAGCCGGATAAATATGGCGTAAAAACACTGGCGCAGATCACCGGTGAACTAAATGATGCAGCAGCGGCCTTAAATGTTGAGTTGGCGCACTTTCAAAGTAACAGCGAAGCAGCATTAATAGAGCACATTCACGACGCGTGGCAGCAATTTGATAGCATTATTATAAACCCTGCCGCATTCACCCACACCAGTGTGGCTCTGCGTGACGCTCTACTCAGTGTTGATATTCCCTTCTTTGAAGTTCACCTCAGCAACATTCATCAACGCGAACCCTTCCGTCACCACTCTTACTTTTCTGACGTGGCACAAGGGGTTATCTGCGGTTTTGGTGCAATGGGTTACCACTTCGCGCTTCAAGCAGCGGTCAACCGGTTGCAGAATTCGAATTAAAAACTAACTAACAGGCGGGTTTTTCATGGACATTCGCAAAATAAAGAAATTAATTGAACTAGTTGAAGAGTCTGGCATTGCTGAGCTTGAGATCACCGAAGGTGAAGAGTCGGTACGTATTAACCGTCATAGCCAAGCTCCAGCGATGCCACAGCATTACG
This sequence comes from Pseudoalteromonas sp. SW0106-04, assembly GCF_001293805.1. Classification (NCBI taxonomy): domain Bacteria; kingdom Pseudomonadati; phylum Pseudomonadota; class Gammaproteobacteria; order Alteromonadales; family Pseudoalteromonadaceae; genus Pseudoalteromonas; species Pseudoalteromonas sp. SW0106-04. Next base: position 221,421 of record NZ_BCAI01000003.1, read on the forward strand.
CCTTGGCGCCACAAGCGGCTCCTGCTCCTGCAGCCCCAGCTGCAGCTCCAGCCAGTGATGCACCAGCAGCGAGCGATGCACCTGCTCGCCCTAGCGGCCATGAAGTAACCTCACCTATGGTTGGTACATTCTACGCGGCCTCTTCACCAGAAGCCGCTGCTTATGTTGAGGTAGGTAGTAAAGTTAACGTAGGCGATACTTTGTGCATCGTTGAAGCGATGAAGATGATGAACCAGATTGAAGCTGACAAAGCCGGTACGGTTAAAGCAATCTTGGTTGAAAATGGCGAGCCTGTTGAGTTCGACCAACCTCTTTTCATCATCGAATAATCGCGCAACTCAAACAAGGCACTAACTATGTTAGATAAAGTTGTTATCGCAAACCGAGGTGAAATTGCACTTCGTGTTCTGCGCGCCTGTAAAGAGCTAGGTATAAAAACGGTTGCCGTGCATTCTACCGCCGACCGTGACCTGAAACACGTGCTCCTTGCAGATGAAACTATTTGTATTGGTAAGCCACCTGCTACCGAAAGCTACTTAGATATTCCCCGCATTATTGCTGCGGCGGAAGTCACCGATGCAGTCGCTATTCACCCAGGTTATGGCTTCCTATCGGAAAACGCTGATTTTGCCGACCAAGTTGAGCAAAGTGGCTTCGTATTTATTGGTCCTAAAGGCGACACCATTCGTCTTATGGGTGACAAAGTATCGGCCATTGAAGCGATGCGTAAAGCCGGCGTTCCTTGTGTACCCGGTTCTGATGGTCCGCTCACTAACGACACCGAACGTAATATGCAAATTGCTAAGCGCATCGGTTACCCAGTGATCATCAAAGCCGCTGGCGGCGGCGGTGGCCGTGGTATGCGCGTCGTACGCAGCGAGAAAGAGCTGGTCGACTCCATCGCCCTTACTCAGCAAGAAGCCAAGCAGTTCTTTGGTAATGGCATGGTTTATATGGAGAAATTCCTAGAAAACCCACGCCATATCGAAGTGCAAGTATTGGCAGACGGCCAAGGCAACGCAATTCACCTAGGTGAGCGTGATTGCTCGATGCAACGCCGCCACCAAAAAGTAGTTGAAGAAGCACCTGCACCAGGTATCACCGCAGAAATGCGTAAGTACATTGGCGATCGCTGTACTCGCGCGTGTATCGAAATTGGTTATCGCGGCGCGGGCACCTTCGAATTCCTATATGAAAACGGTGAGTTCTACTTTATCGAGATGAATACCCGTATTCAGGTAGAACACCCTGTAACAGAAATGGTAACAGGTATTGACCTAATTAAAGAGCAGTTAAAAATTGCTGCTGGTCAGCCATTATCAATCACTCAGGAAGATGTGCAAATCCGTGGTCACGCTATTGAGTGCCGTATTAATGCGGAAGACCCAAAAACCTTTATCCCATCACCAGGTAAGATCACCCGCTTCCACCCAGCCGGTGGTTTGGGTATTCGCTGGGATAGCCATATTTATGCGGACTACACTGTACCGCCACATTATGACTCAATGATTGGTAAGCTTATTTGTTACGGTGAGAACCGTGACGTTGCCATTGCTCGCTCGCGCAACGCGCTCAACGAGTTGGTTATCGACGGCATTAAAACCAATACCGAGCTTCATAAACTGATTTTATCGGACGAGAACTTCAAAAATGGTGGCACTAATATCCACTATTTAGAGAAGAAACTTGGCCTATAGAGCTAAATGTTAAGCAAAGCCAAAGCCGACCTACGTCGGCTTTTTTTGTGCCTGCAAACCCTAAATCGCTTTTTGTAAGTAGCGCGCACTCACCCACTACCTTAAAAGTTCAGAGCAAGTCGTTTGCGAGGTTACAGCTCAAGCTACGCCCTTAGGTTAATTAGTAAGCGATTGATTTCGAGCGGCAAAATAATCACCCCACAGCTAGTGACAAGGCCCACAAAAGTTTTTATACTGCTCGGCGCTTGTCAGGATACTGATATCTTTATCAGTGGCACGCAAATGGCCCTATAGCTTAGGTGATGAACGTAAGCCAAAGGCTTTGAGAAGTGATTTAACATCACTTCGAAAGTGAAGAACGCGAGGTCGTGGATGACCGAGCCGAGTGACTATCATCATGGATGTGTTTACTCTGACTTCACTATAAAACACAAAATGGCCCTATAGCTCAGTTGGTTAGAGCGCACGACTCATAATCGTTAGGTCCCTGGTTCGAGTCCAGGTGGGGCCACCATTTTTCCTACTATCTCAAGTTATCAATTACTAACCGAATCCATTCGGTGCTACCTCTGTGCAACGTTGCTGTATAGTTATTTTTTAGGTTGGGCTTCAAATGTCAGCTCATTATTTGGCACAATGGAAACCTTAATACCATCATATATAGCCAGGTATTTATCAGTTGCAGCTACAACACGACCCTGACCTATGCGTCCCCGCTTACTGCTTATAGAAATACACTTACTGACTCCCTCACATTTTGGGAAATTGCTAATTTCTTTTTGAGCGACTTGATGTCCTACGCCCCAACTAAACAAAATGCCTAAAATAGCCCCAGCAAAAAAGGTAAAGATCATAGATGGAAGGCTTACTGATGCTATAGCTAAACCAATAGGGAAAATTACGATATCAAAATGTTCCCACTTGGATATTTTCTTAGCTTTACTTTTAATCGACTCCTTTTTTCTATTAACGAGCGCAATAAGAAGACCGTATAGCCATATGCCTAACGCGAAAATCAATACCGACCATGGATGTTCTTGCAAAAAGGTCGAAATAATGACAAACGCTTGCATAAAAAAGACAAAGGCACTTACTAGGTAACCCTCTAGCGAGTCGCCAAATAGAGATATAGATAAATTATATTCCTCTAAATACCCGTACTGATAGAAATAGCCAATTAGGTATAGAATTGGAACCGACAATGTCATTGCACTTATAACATAGGCAAGACGTGATGAACTTTGCACTTCTCCCATAAAAAACTCTCCCGTCGAAGAAGCCTTTTCACCGGCGACTAAAGTTATAAAAAGATTGTAAATCAATATACTACATAGGATATGTCACTGCGAGTCGTACCTACTCGAAGAGGTAGGGACGACTCGCAGAGTCGCCCCACTCAAGGCCACTGCTCATGATGCCTTGGGCTCAATCATCCCACCCAGAAAAAAGGCCAGGAGAGGGAGAGGCATCCACCAGGTAAATTGGCGACTTGCCATCAGTGATCGATGCGTTAACTTAAATGTGAATCTGCTCACAACGAGCGAACAAGAAAACTAGCGTCTCCCAAAACTGCCCTCAACACGTCAAGAGGGGCTATAGCCTTAGCAGTCGGGCTCGACAGAGCTAGTACCCTTTAACAAATAATTCAACTTTAGTCTTCGAGGCTAAATCGATATGAGGCAGTTCTATACCGTCATATCCTCCAACTACTACAGGACCGTAACCATCCCACTCCTCACCGGTGTCACGATTAATTCCTATGTGATTTGACTCTGTTATGTCAAACCCACGACTTAAGCCAAAGTAGTACCAAAACCAAGCTTCTTCATTTGAAATATGTCGCCCTATAAAGCTAGCAATTGATTCCTTGTTGGCACTTTTCAATAAATAAGCTCTATACCAATCAGCGTGGAGCCTCAAGACTGCATCTGAAGCTATGCGCTCTAATAGAAACTCTAAGGCATAAACTACATCAAGCGGGTCTAGGTAACATAAATCACTAAATTTAACTGAAGCATCAGACTCAACTTGTTCAAGGTGACTCCGAAGATCTAAGACTTGTTTAGGGCGGTTTAATGAATCAATGTCCATCTGCTCTAGCTGTCGCTCCACTGCACCAAGTAACCCATTAAATAACTCTGTTACCTTATAGGCTTCCAGTATCTCTTGCTGCAAGAGGGATAATTGAGCTCCACTTTGACTTTTTGCTAACCAATGCTCAGCCGCGCGCATGTCATAACTTTCATGATAGTGACTTATTTCATTCACAGAGAGGAGTAAAGCCAGGTATATGTGCTCATGATTTCCTTGATTGATAAAGTGCTTCAATAATTCAACAACTTCTAAGTTGAATACCTCCTCATCGTCCTCTGAAAAATTATCGAAGTCTTCGAAGCGTTCAGCCTCCCCAGAATCACAGCACCCTAGATATTCTTTCACGTACTCTGTAATTGGCTCTTCCAAAATATACTGTTGTGAACTAATTACCTGAGCGGTTTTCAATGCCAACTGTGACTCATAACCGAGCTCTAGCGCTCTATGAAAAATGCACTTTTCTGCCCTAATAGGCTCCTGAGGCGATGCGACTTTTACTACATTGCTCGATGCGCTATACGCAGCATGACTATTAAACCCATGGGCAGCGGCCACTAATTCGAGGATGTGTGTATGCTTAACCCGACAACTCTCATTGGCTAGTAGAGTTTTAGTAGAGTGAGATAGTGTCTTTAAATTTTTCATAAACAATTCCATACGCTTGAGGCAAATAACTGCTCATAATCAAAGCCACACGCGATTACGGATGATTTCTCAAGCTACGTAATGTTTATAAAATAGTACTGATTTAAGATTACCTTTCGGTATAGAAGGTTGCTGTTTTTCACTCGCGTGCAAGTGGGGCTAGCGCCTTGGCATTTTTGATATTAATTGAAAACCTCCTATTTAACAATACCCCTTTCTAAATCCTCTAACACTTCTGTATTCAGACATTTTAGAAATTCAATCCCTCACAAGAAAACCTCTTTGCGAAATAGCGATTTATGTAAACGCAAAAAGCAAGGTTTGAAAGCGCTTTGTTACTCTATAAAAAACTCGTAGATGCATACGTAACTATAACTACAGATATAGATAAGTGCTCGTTCAAGTTAAGCAGGGCAGCGACTATGTATCACATCCAAAGTAGCAGCTTTTTTAAAGGAAGTGTCCACTTCCCTTAAACTGATCCAGAAATACAATTTGAGTTTGATAGTGGCGTATCTCACGTGAAGTACTTCGCTAATAGTAGGTGTCGCTGGGACGCTGACTTCAAAGTACTTGAAGTATTTCAGGATTAACGAAGGCATAAAGTAGCCACCTATCAGCAATAGCTTAGAAATATTGTGCGCCGACCCCTAGGGTATGCTCATTCTCTTCTTCCACACATTTCCCTGTCAGCTTAGATAACTAATCAGAATGACCTTGGCGAGGGTCCCTGTTAAAAAACAGATAACTTCACTTTATGCCTATCCATGGTCCTGTAGCCACTGCATAAAATGCTGTGCCGCCGCTGTTTTATCTGTACTTCCCTGATAAAAATATACTCCCTGCTCGCTGGCTACCGGCTGCCATCGGCTTTGTACTAACAACCCCTGCTGCACTGCGTCTTGGGCAAAGGTCTGCGGTAAGAACGCGTAACCACGCCCGGCTATCGCCTGCTGCAAAATAAGAAACTCGAGGTCGTAGTATTGGCGGTCAAAGTCCTGCTCATTCAGATTATTATTGGCAATAAATTGTTGCCAGGGTGGCTCGGTTAAGCCTTTTTGTTTCCATGTGGGAATAAACACCTGAGACTCATCCGCTTTATGCGGCGCTTGGTAGAGGCCATAACTCGCTTGGCTCACACGTTGCGATGCCGGCACAGTGCTGGTGTCACCAAAGCGCAGGCTTATCTCATTACTTAGCTCCTGCCCGGTAACGGCTATCTGCTCTGAAGTGATGAGCTGATAAGCCAACTCGCCCTGCTGTGCGCGATAGTGCTCTATGCGCGGCATCAACCAGGTAGCGATGGCGCTGGTTGTATGAATAAGCAGGCGACTTTGCTGGCGTTTAAGCTGCATGAGGCCTTGTTCAATATCATCCATAGCGCCATGAATATGGCGGTATAGCTGCTCACCGGCGGCGCTCAACAGAACCTGCTGCGCAGTGCGAATGAATAGCTTGCTGCCTAACCACTGCTCTAAATTACGTACTTGGTGTGAGACAGCAGTAGCACTAACATTGAGCTCTGCGGCGGCGAGCTTAAAACTTTTTTTACGCGCCGCCACGGCAAAGGTTTTAACCGCATTTAAAGAAGGCAGCATCACGCTATCTCCAAGGGTAAATAAGCATTGAGTATACGCGAATAGAGCGCCACAAGCAGATGAGTTTATCTCATCCATAGCTGAGTTTTATCCGTTTGCGCCGCAGTGCTTCAAAAGCCCATAGTAATCACTCCCACAACAACCGGAGTTAATTATGAAGCTACTACGTATTGATGCCAGCGCTCGCGCCGCCGATCAAGAAAACCCCAGTTACCGTTCGATATCTCGACAAATGGCCGACCATTTCATTAATCAATTACCACAGCAGGCGGTGCACGTTATCCGCAGAGACGTGGGCAAACACCCTCCCAGTGCCATTAGCGAATTTTGGATTGAGGCCTGTTTCACCGCTGCCGAGCAAAGAAGTTATTCTCATCAACAGACACTGCTTGAATCGGACACCTTAATCGCCGAATTAGCCGCAAGCTCGGTTATTGTCTTGGCTACCCCGATGTATAACTATGGGATGCCCAGTGCATTAAAAGCCTGGGTTGATCAGGTGATCAGAATTAATAAAACCTTCGATTTTGATGCCACGCGGGGTGATTCGCCCCTGCGTCCACTGTTACGAGGGAAAACGCTTATTTTGTGTTGGTCATGTGGCGAGTATGGCCTTGCGCCTGGTGAGCATAAAGCCGCCATGAACCACTTAGTGCCGCATCTGAAAACGGTGGCGCATTATCTAGGTGTAGAGCGCTTTATTGATGTGCAAATACAAGGGCAAGAATTTGCTGATGAGCGTCACCAGCAATCTCGAGAGCAGGCATTTTCGCGCCTTAGTGAGCTTGCTCAGCAGCTCACTGCGCAATGACTTAAAAACGCGTAAGGTCGGCTGCTAGCGATTTTTTGGGCTTTTCAACCACACGGTGAATTTCTTGCCCCTCATCTAGAACAATAAACGTGGGTGTGTACTTAAGATTAAAACGTTGAGCCACACCCGCCTTATCCTGCTTTTGGTAGTCCACGGCAACGAACGACACCTGGGCGAGCTCAACTTCGCTGTGCTTTAGCAATTTAAGCAGTTTAGGGACTTCCCGCTCACTGTCGTGACACCAGGTGCCTAGTAACACCACTAACTCCTTACCAGCTAACTTAGCCATTGCTTGCAAGTCTTGCTCTGTGGGTTGGTAGTCTTGGTAATGCTGTTGAAAAGCGGGATAGTCACTTAGCAACTGCTCGCCACTCATCGCCCCTTGCTGTATTTGCTGGGCTTGCAGGGGCGTTACCATCAACAAAGCACACAGCAGGGCGCAACTAACTCTTAGAAATACTTTCATTTATCCTCCGGCGTCATAGCAAAACATTAAATGATAATGATTTACATTTATTTACCTTTCTTTATAATGGCTCGCGTATCTAATTCAGTTCCAAAGCGTCTAGCAGTTTCACAAAACTGTAAGCGCTTCTTTATTCATCAAAATAACGGATTTATTTTATGTGCTCTTTTAGATTTTCCCTACCTTTTTTAAGTCTTTTACTTTCGTTCAGCTCCATCAATTGCGCCTTAGCCAGCGCTAAAGACGATACCCGTCATATCGAGGTCCTCACGGTAACCGGACAAAAACTCAATAACAGAGACTATCGCGTTGAGTCTTTAAATTCCGCCACCGGGCTGGATTTGAACCACCTTGATACCCCACAATCTGCCATTGCTATTAACCAGCAGCGTATGCAAGACCAACAGTTAACCAGTCCAGTTGAGGCGATTGGTGCTGTCACCGGGATCAGTATTCGCGAGGCGGATAATGGCAAGTTTTCCATTCGAGCGCGCGGTATTGGCGTCAACAGTATTTTATACGATGGTATTGCAACCACCTACGACACCCGTTTCAATTATGGAGATAACTTAACCGATACAGCAATTTATGAACGCGTTGACGTGGTACGCGGTGCCACTGGATTAATGTTAGGAGCCGGTAACCCTTCTGCGGCTATCAACCTTATCCGCAAACGCCCAACCGAGGTCGCTCAGGTTAATGTCTCTGCTTCACTGGGCTCATGGGACTACCAAAGAGCAACCGTTGATGCCTCTGGGGCACTGAGCCAACAAGGGGGAGTTCGTGGTCGAGTTGTTGCTGCCTACAGCGATCGTGAATCTTTCCAATCGCGCTTTGCACAAAGCCAAACCACTTTATACGGCGCAGTTGAAACCGATATTGGTCGCGCTAGCTTATTACGAGTAAGTGCTGACTATCAATATACCGACCCAGAAGGAACCATGTCTGGAGGGATGCCGATATTTTATAGCGATGGTAGTCGCACGCAATACGACCGTGGCACTTCAACGGCACAACCTTGGTCATCATCAAAAACCCAAGCGCTTAATTCGGTGGTGACGTTTGAGCATCACTTCAATTCACATTGGCAACTCTCAGCCAGCTATATATATGGCGATAACGACTTAGAGTACGATGTCTGGTGGGTACGCGGAAACCCCGATCGGGAAAGCAATGAGGGCATGGTCCCCGGCTCAGTTAACTTTATTGACGCCGAACGAACGCAGCACACAGGCGACATCGAGCTACTGGGCCAGTTTGACTGGCTAGGCCAATCGCATCAGCTGCTTGTGGGTTGGAATCAGCAAAAGCAAGAATTTGCCACGCCTTACTACCCAGCAATCAACGCCCCAACCCAGGTCGGTGATTTTCGCCAAGATGATTATGCATTCCCTGCGCCGCAGTGGGCTGACACCGCCGCTTACGGCTCGTATGGTGAGACCGAGCAACAGTCAGCCTATGTGGCTGCACAGTTGAAACCAACGGCATCATTGTCGGTAATTAGCGGTGTGCGCTTAAACCAATGGCAAACCGATACCGATAATTTCGGCCGGGCGCATGATTACTCACTAAACGACGAACTCACTTACTATTTAGGGCTGTCTTACGCGCTCACCGATAACTGGGTTATTTATGCCAACAGCGCTGATATTTTCTCACCACAAAGCTTAATTGGCGAGCAAGGCCAATATCTCGACCCGGTGCAAGGAGAAAACCTCGAGTTGGGTATTAAAGCCACCTTGTTCAACGACAAGCTCGATGTTGCTTTTTCAGCCTTTCAAATCGACCAAGATAATGTTGGTGAATACACTGGCGAGACCATTCCAGGCACCACGCAGCGTATTTATAAAGGCATTGACGGCACCCGCACTAAAGGCGTAGAGCTCGAACTTAACGGTGCTATCACCGAAAATTGGCAAGTGTATCTGGGGTATACTCATGCAGAGGGCGAAACACCAGAAGGCGAGATATTAAACTCAACCAACCCAGAAGATCAGATTAAAGTCTTTTCTACCTATGATTTTTCCGGCGCCCTAGCTGGCTTAACCCTCGGTGGTGGCATTAACTGGCAAAGCGAAACCTTTGATGAAGTTTCCAACCCAGTGACCGGCCCAGTAGAAGTAGGTCAAGGTGGCTACGGTATCGCCAATATCATGGCTCGTTATGCTGTTTCTGAGCAACTTACGCTCAGCATTAACCTCGATAATCTCTTTGATAAACGCTACTACAATCAAATAGGTTTCTACGATCAATACCGCTACGGCGCGCCACGCAACTTTAAAGCCTCAGTGCGCTATCAGTTCTAAACCCTTATCGAATGTTCTTGGTGCGCTGCCTTGCAGTGCACCACTTTGCCCTACCCCCTACAGTACTGTGGTGATAACACGTTGCAAGTGCACGACTTTTCGGGTCACGACCGTGAATTTACGCTAAACTTAGGCGTGATAGTGACTGTACTTGGTGTATAACAACTAAACCCTAGAGGCTCAGCACGGGTGCATCCTTTTTTTGATGCGCGCCAACTAACTTTGGGAGAGGCAATGCAAGGTATTGACGAAACATTACTGTCACAGCTAGAAGCTGGATTTAAGCTGCCTGTTAAGCCCGCCGCATTAGAGCAGCTGCAAGCGGAGTTAAACCGCAACGATCCCAGTATTGATGTTGTTAGTGAGCTTATTGCCACCGACGTGGCGATGTCAGCCACCGTGCTTCGCGTGGTAAATTCACCCAATTTTGGTAAAGAAAAGGAAATCACCGATATTAACTACGCGGTGATTCTCTTAGGCCTCAATACTATTAGCCATATTGTCTCGCGCTATTTGCTCAAACAAGTATTTCGGCAACAAGGGTGCTGTATTTCTCTGGCGCGGTTTTGGGATACCTCGACCGAGATCTCACGCTTATGCGTTTACATAGGCCAAAGCTTAACGCGAAGCTTGCCTGCTGATAATTTACAAACATTGGGGTTATTTCATGATATCGGCATTCCCGTGATGGCGATGAATTACCCTGATTACGTGAACGTACTAAACGAAGCCAACGATAACGTCCATGCATCGTTGACTCAGCTTGAAGATAAACGCTATCCCTGTAATCACGCCATCCTTGGTTTTTACATGGCCCATTCTTGGCATTTACCGAAAGTGCTGTGCAATACCGTGCTTCGCCATCATGATTTAGACTTTTTAGATGAACACCAAAGCAGTGAAGAAGAGCGCTTGTACTACGCCATTTTAAAGGTGGCAGAAAACATTGCTCATACCCACAAACGCTTTCGTAGCATTAATAATTGGTCCAGTATTGAAAGCCAAGTATTAGCCACTCTGGGGTGGCAACAAAATGAATATCAAGCCCGTTTGGAAGCTGGAGAGTCACTACTGATATTTAATGCCAATTGAGCATGCTACACTTTGGGCAAACAGCACAATAAGGACGACACATGCTTGAATGCCACAGCGACAAACCCATTACGCTGATTGTGGGCTCTAAAAACCCAGTAAAGATCAATGCCGCCAAAGCCGCCCTTGCCACCTACTTCCCGGATAGAGACATTATTTGCCAAGGTGTGGACGCTCCCTCAGGCGTTGCCGATCAACCTTTAGGTGAGGCGCAAACCCTGCAAGGTGCGCACAACCGCATTCGTTATTGCCAAACGCATTATCAAGGTGATTATTACATGGCTATGGAAGGCGGCGCCGCGCAATTCGACTACGGGGCGGCCACTTTTGCCTTTGTAGTTATCGCTCATGGCGACGAGCACAGTGTCGGACGTAGCTGCAATTTGCCCCTGCCAAAGCACTTATACCAAAAACTAGAGCAAGGCCAAGAGCTTGGCAATGTGATGGATGAGGCTTTTGCAACCAAGAATATTAAACAGCAAGGCGGTGCTATTGGCTTGTTAACGCAAGGCCATGCCACCCGTCAAAGCAGTTATCAACAGGCCTTGTTACTGGCAATGGCGCCTTTTAATCACTGTGAGTTATTTGCGAGTACACGTTAATTATGCGCTACCCTTGGATTCTTTTTGATGCCGATGAAACCCTGTTCCACTTTGATGCTAAAGCGGGCTTAACACACATGTTTGCTCGCTATGACGTGGACTTTGCTGACGCTGATTACCGCACCTTCGAAGCCGTAAATCGGCCATTATGGGAGGCATATCAGGACAACACCATCACCGCGCAGCAGTTACAGGAACGCCGTTTCGAGCAATGGTCCGAGCGCGTAGGCGTGAGTGCTCGAGAACTAAACTTACGCTTTATGGAAGCGATGGCAGAAATTTGCCAACCCCTGCCCGGTGCAATCGAGCTGCTTAACGCGCTACAAGGTAAAGCGAAGCTGGGCATTATCACCAACGGTTTTACTGAACTACAAAGCGCCCGATTAGAAAAAACCGGCTTAAAAGGCGCTTTTGAGTGGTTGGTTATTTCTGAGCAAGTCGGCTATGCCAAACCTCATATGGCGGTATTTGATCATGCCTTCGCGCTAATGGGTCACCCACCAAAAGAGCAGATACTGATGGTTGGCGATACGCTGGAATCGGACATTGTTGGCGGCATCAATGCGGGCATCGATACTTGCTGGCTAAATCGCCATGAGAAACAGGCCCCTGCGCATATGACCCCAACCTATGAGGTAAAGTCGCTGTGCCAGCTAAGAACGTTGCTACTGTAACGCCGAGCCTACCAATGTAAAAAATGCCAGCACATGGCTGGCATTCACACACGGGAATATTTCTAATGGAATAGAAATTAGTTACTTCCAAGAGGTCATTTTGTGACCTTTGAGGGCATAGAACAGGAAAAATACATAGCTAGGTAACATCACCCAATACGCATTTTGCTGTCCTTCTGCGGAAATCGTTGAACCGGTCGCTAAACTCAAAAACACTGGGCCGAACGCCCCACCAGCAATCCCCATCACTAATAGGCCTGAGCCAACGCTAGTCAGTTTACCTAAGCCCGACAATGCCAGTGGCCAAATTGCTGGCCATACCACAGCATTAGCTAGACCACACAAAGCCAGCATCAGTACTGTGTCTGGTAGTGCAGGCCCACCAAAAGGCACTAACAATGCTTGCGCTAACACTGTAGAGTCGCGACTCACGGTAGTAATACCAATCACCAAGGCAAAGCCAAGCACTGCTGAGCCACTAAGCGCGGCTTGCTGGGAAATAACGCGCGGAATAAGAATAATCCCGAGAATATAACCCGCCACCATGCACACCATAGTGTAAGAGGTCATGACCCCGTAGTTTTCCACGCCGAGAGCGAGTGCATAAGAGCCAATAGTATCACCGGCGATCACCTCAACTGCGACGTACAAGAACAAGGCCATCACTCCCAGAGCCAAGTTCGGATGCGCTAATGCGGCTTTAACCTGACCTTTGCCACCTGCTTGCTCTTCATCATCGACCAACTCAGGCAACGGAGAATATTTAACAGCTAACGCCAACGCACCGATAAACAATGCCATGCCAATATAGGGCCATACTAAGCTGTTAGCCATGGCATCAATATCATCTTGGCTGAGCTCTTTGCCCACTAAACCGGTGAAGTTGCTAATAATCAATGCGGTAAACACCATAGGCGCAAATACCCCTGCACCTTTATTTAAAATGCCCATGATACTGACACGTGCTGCCGCTGACTCTTCAGGGCCAATGCGCACGACATAAGGGTTAACGGCTGTTTGCAGCAAGGTTTGTCCTATCCCCATCACCAATTGGGCAAATAAGAATAATGCAAACACTTGGGTTTTGGCGGCCGGAATGTATAAGAATCCCGCGACCATCATGGTTGCCATACCCAGTGCCATGCCATTTTTATAGCCAATTTTCTTGATCACTAGTGCTGAGGGCACAGCCGTAAAAGTGACCGCGATATAGAAAGAAAATAGAATAAGCGAGGCCTGAAACGGCGTCAGCTTCAAAATTTGTTGGAGGTAGGGCATCAATGAGCCATTGAGCCATGTTGCGAACCCTAGAATAAAAAACAGGGTCGCGACAATGGCCATAGGCACAAAGTTGCTTTGCTTTTTAGTTGTTGACACTGTTGCTTCCATAAACTCTTCTCGTTGTCGATATAGATAACATCAAAACTAAGCAGATCATATAGTTATCTCTACCGTTTCGATGGAAGCTGACTTCAAAGCCAGCATATAAGTAAGCGCACAAGCTCACCGAATATAAATATTATTGTTATAGCCGCGCTTTTTTCACAGTACGTTAGGATAAAACTAACGCCTAGTTCACAAAAATGACAGCGCTGCCATAAACTGTACGTCAAAAGCGTTTATTTTACCAGCAAGAATTTTATCAGCCTGATAAAGGGCTATATAACAAAGAGTTGGCTTAGTTATGCCGGGTTACAAAGGTTATGAACCGGCGCTTTGCGCTGTCTATATGCAATGGCTGGAGGGATACAAAAAAGGCATCACCTCGCAGCCATGCCTTTTTATGTATGCGGTGATTAACGCACGCGAGTGGTGCGACTGATTTGATTATTCACCCGTGAGCGCAGTAACACCTCAGTGTTCGCACCGACAGTGACCGACTGCTTATAAGGCTGCCAAGTGCTGCCGTTATCTAGGCTGTATTCGATGCCTAGCCCAGGATAGGCGCTGTTAGCCACCAACTTACCCTGCTCAATCACACCGCCAGGCACCGGTAAGTGCAAGGTAATGCCATCACGATCGAGTTTGTACAGCTCCTTTATTGCTAAGGCACTGGCAAAGCGCTGCCAATCCTGCTGGCGTGCGCGAGAATCGGGTTGCTCTCCTTCCCACTTCGCTTTGTGCCATGCACGTTCAGCGACCGCAAGCATACGGGGGAAAACCATGGCTAAAACTTGTTCTTCGGTACGGATCGTTTCAGACCATACCTGCCCTTGCATTCCCAACACATTTTCTGGCTTTTCCAAGGCTGGCATTGGTCGACCCACCAAGGCTTCGAGGTTATCTATTTTATCGCGGGCGCGGGTATAATCAGCATTGGCATAAAGGTCGTCAGGCATATAACCAAACACTTTCTCGGTATCGGTGTAGCGCGTTGCCCAGTAATATCCGCGCTCTTGTGGGTGCGCTTCATAAGGATGGTCAAAATATAAATGTGTGCCATGAGAGAGGATCACTTGATAACCGGCGTTAGCTAAGCGATAGGCGCGATCGGCGACGCCCCATTCCCAAATATTGTCCCAGGCGTTGGTAAAGAACACCTCGTTGGGGTATTCATCGCGGTTAAACGGGTTGACCTTATCGTACATAATGCCGTCTTCCCACACCCCAGGGGCAATGCCGCGCTTGTGTAGCAACTGCGCCACCCGTTGAGTAAAGTAGGGTTTTAAATCGGCCACTCCGGCCACCCCATTGTTGGCTTCGGCAAATAGCGCTTGGCATGCGGGAGAGCCAATCCAAGAGCCAGCTCCAACCTCATCACCGCCGATGTGCAAGTAGCGAAGTTTAGTCCCTGCTTCACGGTACATTTGCTGTAACTCATAAGTGACCTTATCCATAAACGCATAGGTTGAGTCCAAGCACACATTCATTGAGTTATCGGTGTAATTTTGCACCGTGATATAGCTGGAGGTGTCCTTTGGGTCACTAAGCAAATAGCGGGTGGCGGCACTTAAATCAACCTGACTAAACTCCTGAGTACCCGGTTGTGGGTTAGTTAAAGAGCCTTGTGCGTATTGCTCAGCCTGCTGCTTAAGACGACGATAACGAGCTTCCATCGCTTTAATAGAGGCACGAGCATGGCCGGGCCCCTCAATTTCTGGGATAATCTCAATATGGCGGGCTTTGGCAAACTGCAATAGCTCGATAAAGTCGGCGCGACTTAAGTAGCCATTGCCGGAACCTGACTTAAATGGCCCCGTGCCCAACTGCGTAAGTAAACAGCGATTTTCTTGTAGGTCGAAACAACGATACGCACCAATTTCGGTAAGCTCGGGTAAACCAGGAATTTCTAAGCGCCATCCCTCATCTTCGGAAAAGTGCCAGTGTAAGCGGTTCATTTTATAGCGCGCCATTTGCTCTACGAGCTTGAACATCGCTGCCTTACCATGATAATTACGGCCATTATCGTAGTGCATGCCACGCCAGCCATAACGGGGGTTATCGCGCACTTCAAGGTTCGGTAATGTTGCCTCTCCGGTCGCTGGTAACAGCGCCAACAAACTCTGCATGCCATAAAAAGCACCGGCATTATCGTGACCCACAATGCGGATAATGTCGTCATCAATTTCCAGGTAATACCCTTCAGGTTCGCCGACCTGAGCATCCACGCTGAGCTTAATGACTTTATCTTCGCCGGCATTAAGGTGGTCGGCCTGAGCGCTGAGGTTCAAGCCATATTTAGCTTTAAGATCCGCAGTGAAGAGCGCCACTTCTGAGCTTAACTGCCCGGCGAAGCTGATACTCCAGCTCTCGTCTAACACCGCATTGCCACGGTGGTAATCCACCTCTTGTGGCCTAGGAATAATACGTTTAACTGCTTGTTCAGCATCAACCTTGGTCAAACCTTGGTTACGCTCAAAACGCACCTTTGCATCAACCAAAATGGTTTTATCTTCGGGGTCGTTATACCGGCGAAGCTGCTTGGGCTCACTAAAAGGGGTTACGAAGTCACTAAAGTCCTCGCTGTCGGTATTAGCAAAAATGGCAGGCTTGGTATCCTTAGCGACAACAAAGGCACGAGGCATAAAGTCACTGTAAGCGACTATCCATACACTGGCTTCAAATGGGATCACTAGGGTTTCACCACTGGCTAAACCAGCAAAGTCACTAGTAGGAATTAATCGGTGTAAGTCGCCATTAACGTGTTCAATACGCAGCCCTTTAACGCTTTGCTCCTTCATTTTGCGCACGTTATGCAAGTAGATTTGCCAATCTCCCTGGCCAGCAGGAAGCGCCACATCGGAGCGGTTAGTCAGGGTAATACTGCCAAGAAAGCTGCTGTCTTTGTTATGGAAGTTGTCTTCTACCGCGAACATAAACTCGGTATTCGCAGCAAACTGGTTAACTTGCTCTTGGCTCAGCTGAGCCTGAGCCGCAATGGGGAGCATTAAGGCGGCGATAAGGCGTTTTCTAAACATGGTGACTCATTCCTTCCCTTGTTGGTGTTATTGTTTTTTTTGGCTGATTATCGACCATCATATAAAATTCATAATGACAGCGCTATCATTTATCGATTATTTACATCCGCTGATAAAACACAAAGGCGGCCGAAGCCGCCTTTATCAATTAACACTATCTGCCTGCTAGGGTATCAATATCCCGCCGCATGACCGTCTTTTCTGGTTTCAGAGGCGCCGTAATAAACTCCGTTTTCCGGGTCACGCATAATCGCTTGATACCCCCCGAATGGCCCCACTGCGCCTTGCAGGGTATGACCTTTTTTCATTAGCTGACGCTGCGTTTCCATACTAAAGCCAGTTTCCAGTGATACATAGCCGCCGTCGGTCATCACTTCATCAGTAGGCTGGCTGGAGCCCGTATGTAAGATCCGAGGCGCATCGCCCGCTTCTTGCAAGTTCATACCAAAATCAATCATATTGATGAGGATTTGTGCGTGCATTTGTGGCTGTGTTGCGCCTCCCATCACCCCATAACTCATGTACGGTTCACCATCTTTGGTCACAAAGGCAGGAATAATGGTGTGGAACGGACGCTTGCCGGGTTGGTACTGATTAAAATGCCCGGGCTGCAACGAGAATAACTCTCCTCGGTTTTGCAGTACAAAGCCCAGCTTTTCGGGAGTCATGCCTGAGCCCATACCGCGATAATTACTTTGAATAAGCGACACCATGTTACCCTCTTTGTCTGCGGTCGTGAGGTAAATGGTATCCCCCTCTACCGGCCCAGCTTGATCGCGCTTCGCCGCTTTATTGGGGTCAATCAACTTACGTCGCTCGTCGGCATAGTCTTTAGAGATTAGCCGTTGCACAGGAATGTCATTAAACGCAGGGTCGGCATAATATTTAGCGCGATCAGCAAAGGCTAACTTCTTCGCCTCGACAAAAGTATGAATATACTGCGCACTATCAAAACCCATGGCGGCGATATCATAGTCTTCAAGAATATTAAGGATTTGCTGTGCCGCGATCCCCTGACCATTCGGCGGCAACTCCCATAACGTATGACCACGATAGGTGCTGGCCACCGGCTCGACCCATTCGCTAGTATGGTTCGCTAAATCTTCATAGCGCAGATAGCCACCGTGGGCTTGCATATAACGGTCTATTTCTTTGGCGATTTTGCCCTTATAAAACGCATCACGCCCGCCCATGGCTAGCTGTTTATAGGTATTAGCCAATGCTGGGTTTTTAAATATCTCGCCTTTTTTTGGCATTTCACCATCAGCCATAAAGACTTCTTGGAAACCCGGATATTGAGCCCGAGCTGACACACTGCGCTGCATGTAATAGGCAATCAATTCGCTGACCGGAAAGCCGTTTTCTGCATACTCTATACTCGGCTTTAGAATTTTTGCCATGCTCAACGAGCCAAACTTTTTATGCAGCTCAAACCAGCCATCGACAGCGCCGGGGACAGAAACCGGTAAAGGCCCATAGCTGGGGATTTTACCTTCTTCAGCGGTGAGTTTCTTTAGTTCATCGAAACTCAAGCCTTGGGGTGAGCGCCCTGAGGCATTCAAACCATAAAGTTTGTCATCCTCAGCAGAGTACACAATGGCAAATAAGTCGCCGCCGACTCCGCACCCTGTGGGCTCGACCAGGCCAAGCGTGGCATTGGCAGCAATCGCAGCATCAATGGCATTACCGCCTTGTTTGAGAATATCTAAGGCCACCTGTGTGGCCAGCGGTTGGGAAGTTGCTGCCATTCCTTGCGTTGCAATCACTTCCGAACGGCTGGCGAAGCTATGGCCGGTAATACGATCATAAGCCTGGGCCACCCCAGATAATACACTGAGCGAAATCCCTGCTGCGCATAGTCCTAATGTTATTCGCTTCATGCTCTACTCTGTTGTTTTTTTAGTCGCCTAATTAACTTAGTGATAAATCGACAGTGAAGCAATATCTTTGCGGTCGCCAACATAAAAAAGCCCAGCAATTGCTGGGCCTTGTAGCGATTAATGGAAATTACCAAATCTTAACGCGATCTTCGGGTTTGATGTACATCTCATCCCCTTCTTTGACGTCAAAGGCCTCGTAGAATTCTGGCATGTTTGGCAATACACCAATCACACGGTAGTGACTTGGGGCGTGAGGGTCCGTCATCAAACGGTTGCGTAGCTCTTCATCACGATACTTACGACGCCAAATTTGTGCCCAGCCCATGAAGAAACGCTGCTCACCGGTGAAACCATCCAATTCTGGCGCTGGTTGGCCATTTAATGACAGCTGATAAGCTTTGTAAGCCACGGTTAGGCCGCCTAAGTCACCAATGTTTTCGCCCAGTGTTAGCTCGCCGTTGACGCTGGCATCTTCGAACGGAGCGAAGCCATTGAACTGCTCCACTAATTTCTTACCGCGCTGTTCAAACTGCGCTAAATCCTGCTCACTCCACCAGTTACGTAGGTTTCCGTCACCATCATACTTAGCGCCTTGGTCATCAAAGCCATGGCCTAGTTCGTGACCGATAACCGCACCAATTGCACCGTAGTTGACGGCGTCATCCGCTTCTAGGTTGAAAAATGGCGGTTGTAAAATAGCTGCTGGGAAGACAATTTCGTTATTCACCGGGTTGTAATAGGCATTAACGGTCTGTGGCGTCATGTGCCACTCAGAACGATCAACCGGCTTACCTAGTTTCTCGCGCATTTCGTTATACGCCCACTCGCTGTAGCGAATAAAGTTACCCGCTAGGTCATCTGCTTTAATTTCCAGTGCCGAGTAATCTTTCCACTTATCTGGGTAACCGATTTTCGGAGTGAATTTATTAAGTTTTTCTTTGGCGGCCACTTTGGTTTCAGCGCTCATCCACTCTAGGCCGTCAATCGCTTGGTCAAAGCCTTTGATCAGATTCTCTACCAACTCCTCCATACGCGCTTTCGCTTCTGGCGGGAAGTTGTCTTTGACGTAGACCTTACCGAGCATTTCGCCTAACACAGCATTGGCAGAGTCCACCGCCTTTTTCCAACGCGGCTTTTGCTCTTCTACGCCACGTAATGTGGTGCTGTAGAAAGCGAATTTACGATCGACAAAGTCTTTACTTAGCTCATCGGCATAGTTGCTCACAAAGTGGAAAGTCAGGTAATCCTGCCAAGTATCCAGCTCGGTTTCTGCGAAGATGTTGCCAAAGTCCTCAAAGTAAGAAGGTTGGCGAATGATCACTTCTTTGCTGTCGATATCCGACTGCGCTAAGAACTGCGCAAAATCGAATTCACCAGTCAACTCGTTTGCCTCGGCCACGGTCATCTTGTTGTATGACTTGGTCGCATCACGGCTTTGCACTCGGCTCCACTGGGCTTTGGCAAGCTTACTCTCTAGGGCAACGATGTCCTGCGCCGCTTGCTGAGCATCGTCAACACCCGCTTTGGTTAGCATATCAGTGATGTAAGTAATATATTCATCACGAATAGTGGCGAACTTTTCTTCATCTTTTAGGTAATAATCACGATCTGGTAGACCTAGGCCTGATTGCGATACATAAAGCGCATATTGGCTAGAGTTTTTGGCATCATTGTTAACATACCAAGCAAATGGCGTGGTACCACCTTGAATGCGAATGTCGGCCATCAGCGATACTAACTCTGATTTATCGGCAGCGGCGGCAATGTTCTCTAAGTACGGCTTTAATGGCGTAATGCCTTTTTCTTCAAGCGCATCAGTATTCATGTAGCTGGTATAAAATGCGCCTAGCTTTTGCTCATCACTGCCCGCTTTTGCGTCGCTATTTTTAGCTGCTGCTTCAATCACTTCTTTAAGCGCTGCTTGCGACTGATCATACAAAGCGGTGAATGAGCCGTAATTAGATTTATCACCGGGAATCTCGGTGCGCTCAAGCCATTGACCGTTAACGTGATAGTAGAAGTCATCTTGTGCACGCACGTTACTATCGATATTTTCAAGCTCAATACCTGAACCCAGCTGCTGCGATTTTTTTGTTTCTTGTTTTGCAACTGTTTCTGCTTGTTGATTGTTACTGCTTGACTGTGTTGGCTGCTCACTGCAACCAGTCAAACCTAATGCTAAGGCCGTAGCCGCAGCAACTAAGGTTACTTTATACATGTTGTTGTCCCGATTAGATTAATAGAGTTATTATTCCGACTACGCCATATTAACCTGAACATTTGCTAAACACAGGCGCAGTTTGTAACAATTTATGACTGTTCCAGTAGCTTGTTGATAATCGCTACATTCGCCTCAGGAAAGGCGTAGTCGTTTAGGGCTGCGATATCCACCCAAGTCCCTTGCTGCCCTTCAGCACCATGCGGTTCGCCACTGAAATCGGCAACGATATGAATATGCAGACACACATGCTTGTCGCCGTAGTCATGCTCGATGCGCATAAACTCTTCGGTGCTATGCACACGGATTGCCACTTCCTCGTGTAGTTCCCGGCTCAGCGCTTGGGCAACTGATTCACCCGCTTCAATTTTGCCCCCAGGAAACTCCCACAGCCCGCCCTGGTGCTTATCTTCTGGGCGCTTACAAATATAGGTTTGCGATTCGCGTTTAATAATACCTACGGCAACGTCAACCTGCTTCATAGTACAACTCCATAAACAAAAAGCGGCAATATGCCGCTTTTTAAAACCATTATTTTAACTGTGCTATTAGCTTAACTTGCCACAGCACTGCTTATACTTTTTACCTGAACCACAGGGACAGGGTGAGTTACGACCCACCTTTGGCTCACTACGAGAAGCCACAGCTGCCTGCGGCGCATCGCCACCGACTTGCTCAGCATCAGCATGTTGATACTGACGAGGAACCTCTTCCGATTTACGGTGCTGCTCTTCGACTTTCTCTACGTCTTCTTCGGCACGCACTTGTACCTTGCTTAGAATATTAACCACATCAATCTTGAGGTTCTCTAACATAGCAGAGAACAACTCAAACGATTCACGCTTGTATTCTTGCTTCGGATTCTTTTGCGCGTAGCCACGTAAATGAATGCCTTGGCGTAAGTGGTCCATCGCGGCAAGATGATCTTTCCAATGCTGATCTAGGCTTTGCAGCATGACCGCTTTTTCAAATTGGCGAAGCACTTGTGCGCCGACCATTTCTTCTTTCGCTTTATAAGCGTTGGCCGCCTCATCAACAATACGATCACGCAGCTTTTCTTCAAACAGCTTGTTATCGTCGGCCAGCCACTGCTGAATAGGTAACTCGAGCAGGAAGTCGGCTTTTAGACGCTCTTCCAGACCAGGCACATCCCACATTTCTGCCAATGATTGCGGCGGAATGTATTGATCAATCACACCATTAACCACGTCATGGCGGATGGCGGTAATAGTCTCAGAGATATCCCCTTCTTCAAGCAACTCGTTACGCTGAGCGTAAACGACGCGACGTTGGTCATTAGCCACATCATCGTACTCAAGTAGTTGCTTACGAATATCAAAGTTACGGGCCTCAACTTTACGCTGGGCATTTTCAATAGCACGGTTAACCCATGGGTGCTCGATAGCTTCGCCACGCTGCATACCCAGCTTGCGCATCATGTTAGTCATGCGTTCGCCGGCAAAGATACGCATCAGTGCATCTTCCATTGATAGGTAGAAACGGCTTGAACCCGCATCCCCCTGACGACCAGAACGACCACGTAGCTGGTTATCGATACGGCGAGACTCATGGCGCTCAGTACCAATAATATGCAAGCCACCGGCAGCGATAACGGCATCATGGCGCTCTTGCCACTTAGCCTTGATGTCGGCGATTTGCTCTTCACTTGGGTTATCAAGCTTGTCGATATCACTTTGCCAGTTACCACCGAGCACGATATCGGTACCACGACCGGCCATGTTGGTCGCAATTGTTACTGTGCCAGGCAGACCTGCATCAGCAACGATATCGGCTTCTTGGGCGTGGAATTTGGCATTCAATACGTTGTGCTGAATTTTCTCTTTACGCAAATATTGCGACAGATACTCAGAACTCTCAATTGAAATTGTCCCCACGAGTACCGGTTGGCCGCGTTCTTGGCAGTCTTTAATATCTGCTAAGATGGCTTCGTACTTTTCGTCTTGCGTCAGGTAAACCAAATCAGCACGATCGTCGCGGATCATCGGTTTATTAGTAGGGATAACAACCGTATCTAGGCCGTAAATTTGTTGGAATTCGAATGCTTCGGTATCAGCTGTACCCGTCATACCGGCCAAGGTTTCATAAATGCGGAAGTAGTTCTGGAAGGTGATCGATGCCAGCGTCTGGTTCTCGTTTTGGATTTTCACCCCTTCTTTGGCTTCAACCGCTTGGTGTAAGCCCTCAGACCAGCGACGCCCTTCCATAGTACGACCGGTGTGCTCATCAACAATAATAACTTCATTGTCTTTGACCACGTAATCAACATCTTTCTGATACAGTTTATGAGCTCTAAGTGCCGCATAAACATGGCTCAGTAGGGTAATGCTACCCGCTGAGTACAACGAGTCACCTTCTTCGATTAGACCGCGCTGCGTTAGCAATTCTTCAACTTTAACTTGGCCGCGCTCGGTCAGGTGAACTTGCTTGCCTTTTTCGTCGATAGTGAAATCACCATCGCCTTCAACACCCTCTTCGTCTTCTTTTTCTTGCAGTTCGAGCTCAGGCACAATCTTATTGATTTGCGTATATAGCTCTGAGCTATCCTCTGCCGGGCCAGAAATAATCAGCGGGGTACGCGCTTCGTCAATAAGGATTGAATCCACTTCATCGACAACAGCGAAGTTGAGCGGTCGTTGCACACGCTCATCAATGCTGAAAGCCATATTGTCGCGCAAATAGTCGAAACCAAACTCATTATTAGTACCGTAGGTAATATCTGCACTGTAGGCTTCTTTTTTCTGCATCGGCATCATGCCAGGCACGTTACAGCCAACCGATAAACCTAAGAACTCGAACAGCGGGCGGTTGGTTTCCGCGTCTCGCTTAGCAAGGTAATCATTCACGGTAATAACGTGCACACCTTTGCCGGTCAAGCCATTTAAGTAGGCGGGCAACGTCGCCGTCAGGGTTTTACCTTCACCGGTACGCATTTCTGCGATACGGCCCTGGTGTAATACCATGCCGCCAATTAGCTGCACGTCGAAGTGGCGCATGCCATAAACACGCTTAGAAGCCTCACGCACAACAGCAAAGGCTTCAGGAAGAAGGTCATCTAGACTGGTGCCATTATCGTAACGTTCGCGAAACTCGGCGGTTTTCGCCTTTAACTCGTCATCACTGAGCGACTCTAGTTGGCTCTCTAACGCATTTATTAAAGCGACCGTTTTGCGTAGGTTTTTTATTGTGCGGTCATTGCGGCTACCAAAAACCTTGGTAAATAATTTAGTGATCATGATTTAACCGTTACATTCTCATCTGCATTAAGCGCTCTGGGTCAAACCCGAGTCACTTGCTTACTTAATATCATCCATTTATACAGCACCAGCGTGACATTAGAAGCACTTGGCGTGGACAAACTAAAATGTGACTGCTTGAGCGGTGTACTTTTGAGCGACATCATAACAAACTCAATGAATTGCAGCACCTAATAATACCAATTCCATTTATCCTGTTGGCCGCAGTAGTTTACAGCATTAGAAATTAATGGCATTGGTATTATCGCTGGCCTATCATAGCGTTCATAGAGATCTTTGCAATCATCCGAATGACTGGCTGCCCACCGCTTGCAATAAAGAAGTGATTCTCAGGGCTCAAGCATTCTCTAGAGGTGGTGACGATTTAGGCGAATTCAAGAGGCACCTTAGATTTATGGCGAAAGATAGGTATGCACCCAAACAACTTGACGAAGTTTTGGGCCAGTTGAGCCCGCGTATGGGGTCACGTATTGCCGGCTATAGCGCTAAAAGCCAACAGCTCAGCCAGCAACAGACCGTGCTGCGTGAAGTGATCGGTGAGAATCTAGCGAAGAAATGTCGTGTTGCTAATATTCGTGATGATGCGCTCATCATTGAAGCACAAAGTGCCACCATTGCGTTAAAACTCAATTACGTAAAGATGGATATCCTTTCCGCCTTTCGCCAACAAGGCTTGGCGCAACTTTGCCAAGTAAAAATTCAAACCTCTCCCGATGCCGCAAGACGTTTAACTCCTCAGTCGCAGACCGGCAGCAACAAAGCAACCGCGACGAAGAAGCGGGCCATGAGCGAGCAAAGCGCTGAGTATTTGGAACATGTGGCCGAGAATGCGCCTCCCTCGTTACAGGAGAAATTACGGCGCTTGGCGCTACACGGCAGACAAAAAAAATGACGCTCAACGGCGTCATTTTTTTATCAGTATTTTTTAAGCTGTTTGCAGCTCGAGTGCCGGAGCAGGCATCGATACGGTGTCTTCGAATGTTGCCCATTCCCATGCAGACTCAGTAGCCATAATCTTACGCAGTAGCTTATTATTCAGGTCATGCCCTGATTTATAAGCTGTCAGCTTACCGAGAATGTTGTGGCCGGTCATAAACATATCACCCACACAATCGAGGATCTTATGTTTTACGAACTCATCGTCATAACGCAAGCCATTCGGATTCAATACTTTAAAATCATCCAATACCACTGCATTATCCATACTACCGCCAAGGGCTAGATTGTTGGCATGCATGTATTCAATGTCTTTCATAAATCCGAAAGTACGCGCGCGGCTGATTTGTTCAATGAAGTTTTGCGCCGTAATATCAAGACCGATACGCTGACGGCTTTCATTGATAGCTGGGTGGTCGAAAGCAATTTCAAAGTCGATATGGAAACCATCATAAGGCTCAATCTCGGCCCATTTGTCGCCCTCTTCAACGCGTACCTTTTCTTTCACGCGAATAAAGCGCTTAGCAACATTTTGCTCGGCTAACCCACCTTTTTGTAGTAGATAGATGAACGGCAACGCACTGCCGTCCATAATAGGTACTTCTGCACTATCTAACTCAACAATTAAGTTGTCGATACCTAACGCCGCAACCGCAGCGATAAGGTGTTCAGTAGTCGATAAACGAACGCCGTCTTTGTTTGTTAAACAGGTACACAATTGCGTATCACCCACCGCTTCCGGGGTTGTCTCGAAATCCACAACCGGATCAAGGTCCACGCGACGAAATACTATCCCAGTATTTGCGCTCGCAGGTCGGAGAGTTAAGGAAACCTTCTCACCTTTGTGAAGCCCAACACCCGTGGCTTTGACTACTTCTGCAATCGTACGCTGTTTAATCATAGGCTTTCGCTCACTCTTTAAACTAAAGTCAGACGGCGGATTCTACCACACATCGCTGCTGTTAACAAATCAGTTTATTTTCTGTACTAATCAGCCTGCTTACGCAAAAACGCTGGGATGTCGAAGTAATCACCACCGTCTTCTTGTTTCTTGCTGCCAGCACTATTGCCGTTACCTTTGTGGCTTTCTTGGCTCGGCGTTGCCGCAGGGCTAGCACTGCTATTATCGACTTTAGGCTGCTCCTCTACCGGCTTGGACTCTTCGCTAGCGCTTTGAGTTCCCTGCGAAGCAAAACTTGGCACAAACATAGACGTGCTCTGGTTGTTGCTCGTGCTAGAAGTTACATCTGAGCCTGAAGCTCGCTTGAAGCCATTGTCGACTACACCGAACTGTGGACGACGATCACCACCGAGACCCGTTGCAACAACGGTTACGCGCAGTTCATCGCTCATTTCCATATCAATTGCGGTACCGACCACCACGGTGGCATTTTCAGATGCCAAGGCTTTAACGTGATTACCAACGATTTCGAATTCTTCGATTGATAAGTCCATACCGGCAGTAATATTGACCAAGATGCCTTTTGCACCCGTTAGATCCACGTCTTCAAGGAGCGGGCTTGAAATGGCCGCTTCGGCAGCTTCTTGTGCTCGGTCAGGACCTGATGCTGAGGCTGAGCCCATCATCGCCGTCCCCATGGCTGACATAACCGTACGTACGTCAGCAAAGTCGACGTTGATCAATCCAGCGCGGGTGATCAGCTCGGCAATACCTTGTACCGCACCATAAAGTACGTCATTCGCCTTTGCAAAAGCGTCCAATAAGGTTGTGCCTTTACCGAGCACTTTGAGTAGTTTGTTATTCGGAATAGTAATCAATGAATCAACAATTTCCGCCAATTCACCAATGCCATGTTCCGCTGCTGCTGCACGCTTCTTGCCTTCAAAATCAAACGGGCGGGTAACCACAGCTACAGTTAGAATACCGAGCTCTTTAGCTAAACGCGCCACCACTGGGGCTGCACCCGTGCCCGTACCGCCGCCCATACCGGCTGCGATAAATACCATATCAGCGCCTTCTAGTGCGCTTTTAATGGTTTCTGCATCTTCTTCGGCGCTTTTCTTACCAATATCTGGATTGGCACCAGCACCTAAACCTGAGGTGATCTGCGTACCTAGCTGAACCGTAACGTCAGCTGATGATTTACGCAGTGCTTGCGCATCGGTGTTCGCGGTAATAAATTTTACCCCTTCGATGTGCTGTTGCACCATGTGTTCAACGGCGTTACCACCGCCGCCACCGACACCTATTACTTTGATAACAGCTTCTTCGCTGTGTTCTTCCATCATATCAAACATGTTAACTCTCCGACTTGAGCACTAAAACTCGCCTTGGAACCACTTCGTGATTCGGTTCCACCAGTTACCCTCGTCTGCTTTCGCTTTTGTTGCGTTGATCGACTGCATGGTCCGACCATATTGTAACAAACCTACAGCGGTTGCAAATGAGGGATCGTTTACATAGTCGGTCAATCCGCTTATCCCTATCGGACTGCCGATACGTACCGGCATCTGGAAAATGTCTTCAGCCACTTCCAGGGCACCGGCCATCTTCGAACTACCGCCGGTAATAACCAATCCTGCGGCAATTTGATCTTCTAAGCCTGAGCGCCGAATTTCTTCAAGCGCCAGTTCAAATAATTCTCTAAAACGCGGCTCCACTACCTCTGATAAGGTGTGACGCGACATAATGCGTGCTGGGCGACCGCCTACGCTAGGTACCTCGATTTGCTCTTCGTTGCTGGCCATTTGGCTGCTCGCGCAGGCGTGTTGCACTTTAATCGCTTCCGCGTGCGAAATTGGCGTACGGAAAATTTTCGCGATATCACCAGTCACCTGGTTTCCAGCGACAGGGATCACTGCGGAGTGGCGTAGCGCGCCATTAATGTAGATAGTGATATCCATGGTGCCACCACCGATATCTAACACCGCAACACCCAGCTCTTTCTCATCATCAGTGAGTACTGAGTAGCATGATGCAAGGGCATTAAAGATAAGCTGATCGACTTGTAAGCCACAGCGCTCAACACATTTCTCAATGTTTTTTGCCATGTCATTTGAGCAAGTAATAATATGCGCCTTAGCTTCCATGCGCACACCGCTCATGCCCAACGGGTTTTTAATGCCTTCTTGCATATCAATGCTGTATTCCTGCGGCAATGCATGCAACATTTTGCGCTCCGCAGAAATAGGCACTGAACGGGCGATATGAATGACGTTATCGATGTCCTCGTCGGTGACCTCGGTGTTATTAATCGCCACAACACCGGTTTCATTCTGACATTGAATATGCTTACCAGAAATACCTAAATACACTGAGCTGATACGGCAATCAGCCATGAGCTCAGCTTCATCGATGGCACGACGAATAGACTCGGAAACAAGGTTGAGATCGTTCACCCCCCCTTTATCCATGCCATGCGAAACCTGGCGGCCGACGCCGACTATGCTGAGCTTATTGTCATCGGTGATCTCACCGACGGTGGCAACTACTTTTGCAGTGCCCACATCTAAACCGATCACAAGGTTACGTTCTACTGACTTGGTCATGCCTTACTCTTTTGTTCTTCTTCCGTTACATCCAGCGGCTTAAACTGCACCGCAAGGCCGGTATCATATCGTAAATCGACAACATCTACTCGCACATCTTGACGTTTTTTCAAGTGTGGATAGACATCAATAAATCGCTGCACCCGCTTAGCTTTCTCTTCACGCCCTAAGTTCAAGCGAATGCCGTTATCTAACCATAATTGCCAAGCAAAGCGCTCCGAAAGCGCCAAGCTCGTTAGGTTAAGGCCATTAACAGCAAACAACTCTTTAAAGCGCACAAACGTTTGCCACGCCTCTCCTTCGCTGCCCTCTGGGCCAAATAGGCTAGGCAGTTGGGTATTCACCTTGTTGGTGGGGGCAGAAAAAACCTGCCCTTTAGTATTGAGCAGCATGTCATCGTTCCAATAAGCAACAGGATGGTGTTCAACCACATACACCTGCAAAGTGTCTGGCCATTGCTTGCGCACCGAGGCGCTGGCTACCCATGGCAGTTCAGTCACTAATTGCTGAACATGCTTTACATCCAGCTCAAAAAAGCTATCCAGATCGGCTTGCTTAATGGCGGTAATAATATCTCGCTCTTCGGTGTAATGTGGCTCACCCAGTACCTGCAGTTGCTTGAGTCGCGCGTCTTTATCTTGGACCAACCAATCGGAGAAATTAAAGGTCAGTTTAATCACCACAAATAGTACCAACAGAAAAAAACTCACACCAAAGAGTAGCGACCAGTTGGTACGCTCTTTTAAGTTGGTAAGCTTCTCTCTCAGTTCACTCATTTACAGGGTTTGCTCCAAAATGCGTTGTACTAACTCTGAAAATTCAATACCTTGTGCTTTGGCGGCCATGGGTACTAAAGATTTCTCTGTCATCCCTGGCACGGTATTCACTTCTAGCAAATAAAAGTCGCCGTCATCACCTTGCATTGCATCAACCCGTCCCCATCCTTTGGCACCAACAAGATTAAATGCATGAAGCGCCATCTCTTGTAACTGTGCTGTTTGCTCAGCACTGATATCAGCAGGGCAAAAGTATTCAGTGGTGCTGGATTGATATTTGGCTTGGTAGTCGTAAAAGCCACTGGGAGTGCGCATTTCAATCACAGGTAAGGCCTTATCAGCCAAAATCGACACTGTGAATTCGCGACCACTTAACCATTGCTCCACCAGCACTTGATCATCAAACAGAAAAGCGTCTTGCAATGCTTGCTTTAGCTGCT
Organism: Pseudoalteromonas sp. SW0106-04; assembly: GCF_001293805.1. Taxonomy (NCBI): domain Bacteria; kingdom Pseudomonadati; phylum Pseudomonadota; class Gammaproteobacteria; order Alteromonadales; family Pseudoalteromonadaceae; genus Pseudoalteromonas; species Pseudoalteromonas sp. SW0106-04. The sequence continues at coordinate 250,859 of NZ_BCAI01000003.1, forward strand.
GTGCAGTATGCGCTTCAGCCATACCAATACTGGACCCTTCATGAGAGGGCTTAACCATCACGTGACCAAGCTGTGCCATTATCGCCTGGCTGTCGTAGGCACTGTTTTTACCGACCACAACATAAGGAGAGGTACGCAGTCCCGCTACCTGGAATAAGTGTTTGCAGCGCACCTTATCCATAGCCAACGCAGAGCCCAATACTCCCGACCCGGTGTAAGGCAAGCCCATAAATTCCAGAGCGCCTTGTAAGGTACCATCTTCCCCGCCGCGACCATGCAGGGCAATAAACACCCGTGCGAATTGGCCTTGCATGAGTTCGTGTAGAGGTTGATGTGCGGGGTCAAACTGGTGAGCATCAACACCCGCTTGGACAAGCGCGTTGTGCACTGCATTACCTGATTTTAGCGATACTTCGCGCTCAGCCGACGAGCCCCCAAGTAGAACGGCTACCTTACCGAAATCTCGACTCATGACGACACCTGCTCAAGTTGGTTTATTTGTAGCTCAGTGGCCGCCAGCTTCTTCACTAGCTGACCAATATTGCCCGCTCCTTGAGTGATCACTAAGTCATCGTCAGCCAAGGTGGTCGCCAGAACACGGGCCAACTCGTTGTGATCAGCCACATGCAATGGCTCTTTACCACGCTGGCGCAAACTGCGACACAAACTCTTAGAATCAGCACCCACAATAGGCTCTTCACCGGCGGCATAAACATCAAGCAAAATCAGCTGATCGACATCACTCAATACCTTAACAAAATCTTCGTACAAATCGCGGGTACGGCTATAACGATGTGGTTGGTAAATCATCACCAAGCGTTTTTGCGACCAGCCGTCACGCGCCGCTTTAATAGTGGCTGCGACTTCACTCGGGTGATGGCCATAATCGTCAATAAGCATGACTTTGCCACGCTCGTTAGTGAACTCACCATAATGCTGAAAACGACGACCGATGCCCTCAAACTTCTGCAAAGCACTGAGAATAGCGCTATCACTAATGCCTTCATCCTTTGCTACAGCAATCGCTGCGGTGGCGTTTAAGGCATTGTGTTTGCCGGGCATATTTAAGGTCACGTCGAGACGCTCACCCTGTTTTGACAGTACCGTGAACGAGCAGGTGCTGGCATTTTGGCTAAAGTCAGTGAGCCGATAGTCAGCATCACAGTGTTCACCATACGTTGTCACCTGACGAGAAAAGCGGGGAATCAGCTCTTTAGCGACTTCAGAATCAATACACACCACGGCAAGACCATAAAATGGCAAGTTGTGTATGAAATCCACATAGGTGTCTTTCATTTTTTCGAGGCTGCCATCATAGGTATCCATGTGATCTTCTTCCACATTGGTGATCACCGATACCATCGGCTGCAAGTGTAAAAATGAAGCGTCACTTTCATCGGCTTCAGCAATTAAATAACGACTGTCACCGACCTTTGCGTTACTGCCGGCACTATTGAGCAAGCCGCCGATTATAAAGGTGGGATCGAGCTTGGCCTCAGCAAAAATACTGGCTACTAAGCTCGTAGTGGTAGTTTTGCCATGAGTACCAGCAATGGCAATACCATGGCGAAAACGCATCAACTCAGCGAGCATCTCAGCGCGACGCACAATAGGAATACGGGCACTTCGAGCAGCGATAATTTCAGGGTTTTGCTCATCAATAGCACTGGAAACCACCACTACCGACGCATCTTTAACATTGTTTTGGTCGTGCCCAATAAACACTTCTGCGCCGACTTTAATCAGCCGCTCAGTCATTGCACTTTGGGCTATATCCGAACCGGTAATACGATATCCTTCGTAAGCCAGCACTTCGGCGATGCCGCCCATACCAGCACCGCCTATGCCAATAAAGTGAATTGTCTCAACGCGGCGCATCGCTGGTCGTTGGCCGTTATCTTGTTGCTTGCCCAATTTCGGGGCTGTGCTCATTGCCTGTGTCATTAACTATACTGCTCACATTGTTTGGCAACCTGTGCGGTTGCATCGAGCTTGGCGAGCGCTTTCGCGCGCTTACCCATCTCGGTCATTAATTCTGGTTGCTGCAAAAATGGCATCAACAGCTGTTGCACAGAGCTGTGATTAAAGTCGCTCTGTTGCATACATAATGCTGCTTCACCTTGCACCAAATACTCTGCATTGGCGGTTTGATGGTCATCCACAGCATGTGGAAACGGCACAAATAGCGCCATCCGCCCAGCGGCTGCAACTTCACTGACTGTCAGCGCTCCAGCGCGACAAACAATGACATCAGCCCACGCCAGTGCTGCGTCCATATCATCAATAAATTCAGTTACTTTCGCTTCAAGTCCTAGCTCATCATATTGCTGCTGTACATGCGCTGAGCGCGCCTTACCGGTTTGGTGCCACACGGCGAGAGGATGACGCTGGGTCAGCTCAGCAAAAGCGCCTGGCAGCACGTCATTCAACACTTTCGCTCCCAAAGAGCCACCTACAACTAACATGTTAACCGGTGAGCCAACCTGCTTAGGTTCAATATGCATCAATGATTGGCGCACCGGATTGCCCAGCACTTTAAAATCATCATTGGCTAAAGCCCCTGGGAAGGCCCCAAGCGTTTGCGTGGCAATTTTAGCGAGCAGTTTATTGCTCATGCCAGCGACCGCATTTTGCTCGTGGATAATTAAAGGGATGCCTAAACTTTTTGCCGCCAAACCAACGGGGCCAGTTACATAGCCGCCCATAGTCAGCACCACATTAGGACGACGCTGCTTGAGAATATGACGCGCTTTAAAAAACGCTTTCAGAATCATCAGTGGCGCTTTGAACAGTCGCATTAAGCCGTTCCCGCGCACGCCTTGAACATCGATAAAATCAATCTCGATGTCGTGTTTAGGGACTACTTCGGCTTCCATACGGTCATCGGTTCCGACCCAAGATACCTGCCAATCGCGCGCTATTAAGTATTGGGCTACGGCAATGCCCGGAAAGATATGTCCACCAGTTCCACCTGCAGCCACTACCATACGTTTACTCATGCTGCCCCCTGAACTGCTGAAGTTGAGCCACTGACACTTCGGCGATTACCACGCGGTGTTGCTTGCTTAGTGGCCATTTTCGTTTCAAAATCCACTCGCAATAACACGCCCGCCGCAATGGCCATCACTAAAAAACTAGACCCCCCGTACGAGATAAAGGGTAAGGTAAGGCCTTTGGTTGGCAAAATTCCGGCGCTGGCACCGACGTTCACCATGCTTTGAAAAGCAAACCAAATACCAATTCCTAAAGCTAAATAACCCTCATATTCCTTATTCGCTTTGAGGGCGCGCTGGCCGATAAGCAGCGCTCGAAATACCAAGGTTCCCAGCAGTACGAGAATGGTTAATACACCTATAAAGCCTAACTCTTCCGCGACCACGGCGAATATAAAATCATTGTGAGCGTGTGGCATGTATTGCAGTTTTTGCACGCTGTTGCCGAGCCCTTGGCCTAGCCATCCACCTTGCCCATAGGCCATCAACGACTGAACCAGTTGATAACCTTTGCCAAAGGGATCTTCCCACGGCTCCAAGAAACCCACCACACGAGCCCAGCGGTATGGCTCAAAAACAATAAGAGCGATGACTAAACCTATGCCAGAGAGCATAAGCGCGAAGAACTGCCATAGTTTCGCGCCGGCAAGGAAAAGTAGCCCGACCGTGGTGACAAACATCACCACCACGGTGCCTAAATCCGGCTGCAACAAAATCAATCCGGCGTAGACAATGAACACACTAATGGGCTTAACAAAGCCTTTTAAATTTTCCTGTACTTCATCGCGTTTACGCACGAGGTAGCCAGCTAAGTAGCTAAAAAAGAATAGCTTCGCGACTTCAGAAGCTTGGATATTAATCGGCCCCATGGGGATCCATCGCTTCGACCCATTGATTTCATTGCCGACAATTAATACCAGTACTAATAAACCTAAACCTAACAGCAGCAAATAAGGGTTGGCTACTTTCCACCATTGCATTTTTACGCTGATGGCGACAATAAATAGCACAAAGCCTAAGGCCACAAACACAGCTTGGCGGATCATGATATGGTAAGGGTTATCGTACAGGCGCTCCGCTTCTGGCATCGAGGCGCTGGTCACCATTACGAAGCCTACGCCAATAAGACACAGCAACGCGTAGATAAGTGGCACATCATAAAGTTGCCCTGAAGGTTTTAGATGGAATAAGTCTTTAATATTTTCCCAGCTCATGATGACCCCTCCAACACCTGCTGAATAAAGTCATTACCCCGGGCCATGTAATTGCTGTACATATCTAAACTGGCGCAAGCCGGTGCAAGCAGCACAATATCGCCAGCCTGCGCGCAGGCTTTTGCCTTTTGCACCGCTTCACTCATGCCACTAACGCGATGACTGCCTGGTTTAAGCGCGGCAATGGCGTCACCTTCTTTCCCGAAACAGATGAGTTCAGCGACTTGTTCGGCCAAGATTTCTTTCAGTGGCATCAGATCCGCGCCTTTGGCATCACCACCAGCAAGTAAAATCAATCGCCCGGGCTCAGCGGCTAATCCCTTAATTGCTGCCAATGTAGCTCCGACATTGGTGGCTTTTGAGTCGTTGAAATAGCGCACATCATTTAAGGTAGTAACGTACTGACAGCGATGGTCTAAGCCTTTGAATTCTGACAATGCACGCTCGAACACACCAATATCAAAGTGAAAATCATGACACAACGCCATCACTGCAAGCACATTGAGTTGGTTATGGCTGCCCGGTAACACCGTTTTACTACAAGGCAATAAAGGCGAGTTACGGTATGCGAAATAGCACTCGCCCTGATGTTGCATGATATGGTAGTCGGCATCATGCAACGCAAAGCTCAGCTGTTGTGATGCACGCTCTGGGTAGGTATCTGCGTCACCACGATTGTACACAGCTAGCTGACAATCTTGATAAATACGCTGCTTGGCGCAGATGTAATCAGCCATGCCTGTGTAGCGGTCAAGATGATCTTCACACAGGTTTAAGATGCACGCTGACTTCGCGGCTAAGCTGGTTGTTGTCTCTAACTGAAAGCTCGACAGCTCTAACACATACGCATCCATATCTTGCGCTAGCAAATCAAGTACTGCGGTGCCAATGTTGCCACCTAAGCCCACCTGTAAGCCGCCGCACTCCAGTACTTTAGCTAACAGTGAAACCACCGTGGACTTACCATTTGAACCTGTCACTGCAAGCACAGGTTTGTTATTAAGACGAGCAAATAGCTCGACATCGCCGATCACTTCAACACCTTCGGCAATTGCTTGGCGCACTTGTGGTGTGCTAAGTGCTATGCCTGGGGCGATAATAATGACATCAAACTGCGTCAGCTCGGCTTTGTCAAAATCGCCAAAGCGACGTTCTAAGTGCGGCACGTGAGAGTCGAGCCACAATTGTGTTGGTACCTGTTGACGGGAATCAATAAGCACTGGGTGAAGATTATGAGCATGCAGAAAACGCACCGTGCCCAGACCAGATATACCCAGTCCAAGCACCGCGATACGTTTATTTTTAAGCGTGTCTAAATAGCTCATTACCTAATCTTCAATGTCGCCAAACCGGCCAAAACTAATACAATGGAAATTATCCAAAAGCGCACGATGACGCGCGGTTCTGGCCAACCTTTTAATTCATAATGATGATGAATGGGGGCCATACGGAAAATTCGCTCACCGCGCAGCTTGTAGGACCCCACCTGTAAGATCACTGACAACGCCTCCATCACAAAGACCCCGCCCATAATCACCAATACCAACTCTTGGCGTACCAACACGGCAATAATGCCCAGTGCTCCGCCTAACGCCAAGGAACCTACATCGCCCATAAAGACTTGAGCTGGATAGGTGTTGAACCATAAAAAGCCTAACCCAGCGCCAACAATGGCGGTGCACACCACCACCAGCTCACTGGTCAGCGGTAAATGAGGGATATGCAGATAGCTGGAAAAGTTCGCATGACCGGTAACATAAGCGATGATTGCCAACGCTGAGGCGACCAAAATAGTCGGTACGATAGCTAACCCATCAAGGCCGTCGGTGAGGTTGACCGCATTAGATGTGCCAACTAAAACGAAGTAGGTCATGACAATGTAGAACAGTCCTAGCTGAGGCATCACTTCTTTGAAAAACGGCACTATCAGCGCCGTTTCCGCCGCTTGCTGTGAGCTGGCATAAAGCGCAAACGCGACCACTAAGGCAATGACTGATTGCCAAAAATACTTCCACTTAGCTATTAACCCTTTAGGGTCTTTGCGAATCACTTTACGGTAATCATCAATAAACCCAACGATTCCCAACGAGCCAATGACAAACAACGTTGCCCACACGTATTTATTGCTTAAGTCGGCCCACAGCAAAGTGCTGGTAAAAATAGCGCCCAGAATAAGCAGTCCACCCATGGTGGGTGTGCCGGATTTACTTAGATGAGATTGTGGACCGTCATCACGCACGGTTTGACCGATTTGCATACGCTGGAGCGCCACGATCAATTTCGGCCCAAAGTACAACGACATCAACAACGCCGTTAAAATTCCTAAAATGGCTCGCAACGTCAAATATGAAAAGACATTAAATCCACTATAAAATTGGGTCAGGTATTCAGCCAGCCACACTAACATTACTTCTCTCCCTCGCTGGCTAACTGCTTGCCATGCGCCACTAAATCTTCCACTAAAAGCTCCATGCGTGAACTGCGCGATCCTTTCACGACTACCGTTGTTTTTTGTTGTGTCTGTCGTAAGTCTTTAAGCATTTGCTCAAGGAGTTGATCACGCCCAGAAAAGTGGCGTTCGGCTTGTTCATAGACATCACTGGCGTAACGGCTCAATACGCCCAGAGAATAAACGGCTTCAATACCGCGTTGTTTTGCATACTCACCCACTTGTTGATGATAATCACGAGCATCTTCACCGAGCTCATTCATATCACCCAAAGCCAGTACACGATGGCCTTGAACGTCAGCGAGTAGGTCAATCGCGGCTTGCACCGATTTGACGTTGGCATTGTAACTATCATCAATGACTGTGAGCTGACTTGATACCTCAATCAGATTAACGCGGCCATGGGCTTGATGCATGGTCTTAAGACCACTGGCAACCTCTTGTAAGGAGCAGCCGACACTGGTCGTTAATGCTGCAGCAATCAAGACATTGGTGACATTATGTTTACCGGGAATAGCAAGCTCAACAGCGACTTTCTCTTTGTTGTTACACAGCGTAAACGACGCCCGGGCCAATGCATCAAGATGAATATCTTCTGCCCATACATCCAGTTGCTGACTCATGGAAAACTGCTTCACTTTGCGTGAGTCCAAATCGTCTAGCCACTGCTGTTTAAATTCGCTATCAGCATTAATGACTGCTACACCATGCTCGCCGAGACCAGAAAAGATTTCGCCTTTCGCGGTGGCCACTCCTTGTAACGAGCCAAAGCCCTCAAGGTGTGCCTCAGCAACATTACATACTACAGCCACATCGGGTTTAGTTAATGATGTGGTGTAGGCAATTTCGCCGAGGTGATTCGCGCCCAACTCAATAACGGCGTACTGATGTTTTGGCGCTAGACGCATTAAGGTTAATGGCACACCAATATCGTTATTAAAGTTGCCTTTTGTCGCCAGCACTTCCCCTTTTTGTGCCAATATTGCCGCACACATTTCTTTCACTGTGGTTTTACCCACGCTCCCTGTGATAGCGATAGTTTTAGGGGCGACTTGGGCTTTTACCGCAGCACCGATTTGCCCTAAAGCCAATCGTGTATCAGCCACAATCAGTTGCGGCAAGGAACTATCTACTGGGTGTTCAACAATGAGCGCAACGGCCCCTTGTTGCTCAGCCACATCAATAAACTGATGGCCGTCAAAATTCGGCCCTTTAAGTGCTAAAAACACTTCCCCCGCACATAAGCTACGCGTATCGGTATTAATATTTTCGACAGCACAATTCTCGCCCTGATAGGCACACCCTAAGGTGTCGCTAAGCCAGTTTAAATCCATGGCAATCATTATTTACCTCCTTGTTGATGCAATAACTGCTGCACCACAGTGCGGTCGCAAAATGCGAGTGTCTGCTCGCCAATGATTTGATAGTCTTCATGGCCTTTGCCGGCGATGAGCACAATGTCCTCACTGCCCGCTTGTGTAATCGCCAAGGCGATTGCCTTTGCTCTGTCCACTTCATAATGAGCTTCAATATTGGCACTGAAACCGCTTTTAATATCATCGAGTATGGTGTGTGGGTCTTCGCTGCGTGGATTATCGCTGGTCACCACAACACGGTCAGCGTACTTTTGTGCCGCCTTGGCCATTAATGGCCGCTTACCTTTATCGCGGTCACCGCCACACCCGAACACACAGGTCACTTTACCAGGTGCGTGTTGACGCAAGGCTTGCAATGCGAGCTCTAAAGCATCTGGGGTATGCGCATAATCCACCACACAGGTGGGCTGTTGTGGTGCACTATACGCTTGCATACGCCCAGCGATAGGCATCAAAGTTTTACAGCCGGTTAGTAACGCAGACAGCGGATAACCTAGGCCAAGCAATGTTGCCAGTGCGGCGCACACATTATAAAGATTAAACTCACCAAACAGCGGCAGCTCTATTTGCCCTTCTCCCCAACTACTGCTGATCTGCGCGCGTAAACCGCTAGGTAAAAACTGAACATCGCTAAAATACACATAGCGACCGAGCTCAGGGGGTAAGGTTTTACGGCCGTATACAACCAAGTCATCAAATGGATATTTTTCTAGCCATCCCTGAGCAACCGCATCGTCTTGGTTAAGCACCACCATTTTCGCATTACAATCACGCATGAGGATCAGCTTGGCATCAGCATAACTCTGCATATCGCCGTGGTAATCTAAGTGATCGCGAGACAAGTTGGTAAATACAGCGGCGCGAAAATGGCTATTAGCAACACGGCCTTGAATAAGGCCATGCGAGGAGACTTCCATTGCCACTAACTGTTTTTGTTGTTGTTTTAACTTGGCAAAAATCTGTTGCAGCTCAACACTGCTCGGCGTGGTATTGCTCAGCGCATTCATTTGCTGGGCATCGCCCCAACCCAACGTGCCGATTATGGCACTGCTGCGCTCACAGTACTGCGCTAAAGTAGCAATAAATGAGGTGGTAGACGATTTTCCATTGGTGCCAGTTACGCCAACCAGATCAAAGGCATTACTTGGCTCGCCGTAAAATTGCGCCGCCAACTGCGAAAGACGCAGGCTAAGCTCATCCACGACAATAATGCGCTCATCATCACTGTTAAGTTGACAGCGGCTGTCGGCAATAACCGCATTCGCTCCTGCGGCAATGGCTTGTTTAGCAAATTGTCCGCCATCCAGTTGATGGCCTTTAATAGCGACAAAGACATCGCCGCGATTGACGCGGCGGCTATCGAGCTGTAACTCATTGACCAACTCAATGTCGGTATCTATGCCCCAAGGTGCGAGTACTTCGCGAAGATTACGCATCTCCACCTCCTTCTTCTGCAAGGTTAGCAACGGGCTCTAAATCAGGTGCTACATTCAAAATACGCAGCGCATTGGACATGATCTCAGCAAATACAGGGCCGGCTGTAGCACCGCCATAATAAACATCGCCGCCGGGTTCGTTAACCATCACCACAACCGCTAATCGCGGATCACTGACCGGGCCAAGGCCGGCAAAATACCCCACGTATTCATCGCCATAGCCACCCGCAACCGCTTTTTTAGAAGTTCCTGTTTTAGCCGCTACACGATAACCATCCACTTTCACTTTCGAGGCCGTGCCGCCTTTTTCAAAGACGCTTTCCATCATCTCAACTACCGCATTCACGTCTTTTTCTTTAAAGACGCGTTCACCTTGCAAAGGTTGTGGTTGTTTTAAAATCGTCAGTGGCCGAGAAATACCGCCCGAACCCAAGGTGGCATAGAAGCGTGCGAGCTGCGCGGTACTAACAGAAATGGCATAACCAAAGGATAAGGTCGCGATTTCGAAATCTGACCAGCGGCGATTAGGGTAGAATAAGCCGCTGCTTTCGCCCACCATGCCAGTGCCGGTATCACTGCCAAAACCAACACGCTCAAATAAACCGACAAAATAGTCTTTAGGGAGATCTTGGGTGATCTTCGCCACCCCCATATTGCTTGATACTTTGAGTATTTCGCGCAGTGACATCTCACCCCGGTTATGGGTATCTTGCACTAGACTGCCACCCACACGCATCCACCCTGGGTAAGTGTCTATGGTGTCGTTCGCTTGGATGTTTCCATAGTCTAAACCAGCTAACACTGACAAAGGTTTAATGGTTGAACCCGGCTCAAATAAATCGGTAATAGCGCGGTTACGGCGCTTATGTGGCGCTGCATCTTCTAAATTATTGGGATTGAACGAGGGACTGTTAACCATGGCTAAAATTTCGCCGGTTTTTACATCCACCACCATGGCCGAACCTGATGTTGCTTTGTAGGTGAGCACGGCTGATTTCAGCGCCTTATATGCAATAACTTGAATACGTTGATCAATCGATAGCTCGATATTTTCTGGCTCCACGCGCTGACGCTCGTCGAGCACCGCCACTTCGCGGCCACGCGCATCCTTACGAATAGTGCGTCGTCCTTCGGTGCCCGTGAGTGCTTCATCATAGAGTTTCTCAATGCCCTCGATGCCATGACCATCAATATTGGTAAATCCCAATACATGAGCGGTGATCTCTCCCGCTGGGTAATAACGTTTAGACTCATCTAGCAGATGCACGCCTGGCAGGTTGAGTTCATCAATATAATTGGCAACCGCAGGGGTTACTTGGCGTTTTAAATAGACGAAGCGGCGGTCTTTATCACCGGTAAGGCGCTTATCGACATGGGCACGTCCTAAACGCAATACATCGGCCAGTTCACGCCAGCGCATGTCTTGTTTGTAGAAGGCTTGCTTTAAATCTTTTAAGTGGGCGGGTCTGTCCAAGACATCTTGCGGGTCTTGGCCCTGCTTTTTGGTATGACTCACTACCTTCTTACGCAGGTACTTATCAATCGCCTTAGGGTCAGCGTAAACACTTACAACAGGCACGCTCACCGCCAACTCTTTGCCTTGACGGTCAAAAATCATACCGCGTTGCACTTGAAGCTTCTCTACTCGCACGGTGCGTTTGGCGTTCTCGCTACGCGCTTTATCCGGCTCTATCACTTGCAAATAAGCGGCACGCGCAACTAAGGTGACAAACACCATAAGCACAGCACCGCAGACCAGCATAAACCGCCAGGTGATAAGGTTGTTACCATTGTTTTTACGCTTTGCAGCTCTCATGGGACTATTACCACTTCCTCGTCTTCACTGGTGGGGCGCTTCATATCCAACTGCTCTTTCGCTATTTGCTCGATGCGGGCATGTTGAGAATAAAACTCTTCTTCAACTAATAAGTAACGCCAGTTCAAATCTAATTCGTCCCGCTCTTGTAATAAGCGGTCTTGAGCGATCAATTTTGCTCGCGACAAATGAGTGACTTGTACTATAGCCAAGGCACTGATAAGAATAAGAAAAAGCAGCCCCAATGTGATCTTATTGTCAAATAGTCCCCGCAAGATCTCTAACAAGAGATTTGGATGGCGATTTAGTTGTTGTTGGCTCATCCCAATCTCTCAGCTACACGAAGGACGGAGCTGCGCGCACGGCTGTTGCGAGCGATTTCTTCCTCGCTCGGCTTAATGGCTTTGCCTACTGCCTTGAGCGTTAACTGTTGTTTTAATTGCTCATCGGTTAACGGCAGACCTCTAGGCATTGCCTCTCCCTTGCTCTGCTTTTTAATAAACTGTTTTACAATGCGATCCTCTAAGGAGTGGAAAGAAATCACCACTAATCGCCCACCCGGTTTCAATACTTTCAGAGCTGCTTGTAATGCCGTCTGAATTTCCTCTAATTCACTATTGATATAAATGCGAATAGCTTGGAATGTGCGCGTTGCTGGGTGCTTATGTTTGTCTTTAACAGGCACCGCTTCATCAATCAGCTTGGCTAATTGCGCGGTTGAATTAATGTCAGTGTGGGCGCGAGTCTCAATTATTTTGGTTGCAATACGCCGAGCAAACTTTTCCTCACCGTACTTTTTAAACACGAAGACCATGTCCTCTAACTCTGCTTCTGCCAGCCACTGCGCAGCACTTCGCCCTTGAGAGGGGTCCATACGCATATCTAAGGGGCCGTCTTTCATGAAGCTAAAGCCACGTCCAGCATCATCTAGCTGAGGTGAGGACACGCCAATATCGAGCAAAATACCATCGACCTTGCCGATAAGTCCCTGTGCTTCGGCGACTTCATCAAGACGAGAGAAACGACTATGGGCAATATTAAAACGTGGGTCGTCAGCAAAGCGTTGTGCCGCAGCGATAGCGCTCGGGTCTTGATCGATGGCTTGCAAACGCCCCTGCTCACCAAGACGAGCGAGTATTTCGCCAGAGTGCCCACCACGGCCAAAAGTCCCGTCGATATAAATACCATCAGGTTTAATGGCCAGAGCCTCTATTGTCTCCGTCATTAACACGGATATATGTTGAAAGTCTTCGCTCATGCGTGTGTTCGCGCCTTTTAGAGTTAGAATGAAAAATCAGCGAGATCTTCATCCTGTTCAAATTCTTGTCCTAGTTCGATAGCAATGTCATCTTGCATTTGCTGCTGCCAGCGCGCCTCATCCCAAATTTCAAACTTATTCAGTTGCCCCACGAGTACGATTTTCTTACCTAGTTGCGCATAGTCGCGTAGATGAGGAGCTAATAGCACACGGCCATTTTTATCAACTTGGTAATCCATCGCGTTCCCTAGCAGCAAGCGCTGCATGCGTTTCGCTCTGGGCTTAATGTTCGACAAACTCGCTAAGCGTTGTTCGATGACTTGCCATTCACTCAGGGGATACAGCAATAAACAGGGATCACTTAAATTGATAGTACAGATAATTTCGCCGCCATTATCCGCAAGCAGCTGATTTCGATACTTTGTTGGTATCGCAAATCGGCCCTTGTCATCAAGACTGAGTGTGCTGGCGCCGCGAAACATAAATAAAATGCCGTCCAAGTGTTGCTGTTTTGGTTTTCGGTAATAGTGCAGATCCACATTGATCCACTAAAACCCACATTTTCCCACTGAACTACAGTCTAGGGCTTGACAAGCCTTTTTGTCAAGCAATGAAAAATCCAACAACCTCTTGCAAAGCTAGATAATATGCGGGTTTTAAGGAAGTCTATGAATTCGGTGGGAAAATGTGGATCATACTTTTACCTAGGGAATAAATGTTCATTTTTTATTCATTCCACGTGATACCGTGATCTTCGCTTTGTAAATTTTACTGCCTGAGTGCGTAAGTATTTAGTCTTACCCTCTCAATTTTATCTGCATATGTTTTTAAGCTACTGATTTTGTTGATTTCTAATACTTGGAATGAGAGTTGCGTTAATAACACTGAACTGTCAGATAAAGGAGATACACCATGGCAAATGCTAATACTAAGACCGCTGAACAAACGCAAAGCAATTCAGCTCACACACCCACAGCTCCAACTACTGAAAGCGCCTCTAAAGCCGCCCACGCTGCGGTAGACCAAGTGGCTCAGAAAGCAGCTACGGCGGAAGACTATGTGCGCAAACATGCCAGTGAGTCTGCCGAGACTCTACACGAGAAACGCGAAGCACTAGAAGCGAGTTTGAAAAGCTCTGTGAGTCGCAGTCGCCGCTTTGCGCAAGAAAATCCATTGCTATGTGCGGGACTGGCATTCGCGGCAGGCATGGCCGTTACCGCTCTTATTCGCCGTAAATAATCATGACTGAAGAGCATCATGACTCAGCTGCTGAGAACGAGCAGCATGATGAGCAATCTGCGTCTTTGACGCGGGTTGCTCAATTGTTTCAAGATTACGCGCAGCGCTGGGGTGAGCAAATACAGTGCATCTTTGAGCTCGCTGCCACTGAAGCTAAAATCAGTGCCAAAGCGCTGTTATTAACTTTGGGTTTGATTGTCTCCATTGCTATGACCGCATTGGTAATTTGGTTAACCGTTGTAGGCGCCGCCGCCACGGTGCTGTACTGGTTAACTCAATCGATTGCTTTGAGTATCTGTGGCTCATTAGCAGCGCAACTACTTCTGCTGTGGTGGCTAATCCGGCAAATGAAGCTTGCCTTGGCGCAAGTGAGTTTTGAACGCACCATCGCAGTAAGCAAGAAACCTTCATCTTCACAGGAGCAAACCGATGCTGACCCGTCTGATCCTGAAAAAACAGACTGAATATGCTGATTTACTGGCCGAGCAAGGGCAGATTCGTAAGCAGCTTATCGCTTTGGACAAACAGCAGTTACATTACCAAGGTGGTAAGTTGATGAGCCACCCCAAAGGTGTGGCTACGGCATTTTCTGCTGGCAGTCTTACAGAGCTGCTAACCAGCCGCCCTTCTTTAAAATGGCTGCGACTGGCTCAGCTTTTAATTTAGCCCATAAAGCGACGGTTGTGTGGGCGACTAAAATCTAAAACGGGCCCTTTAGGCACTACTTGAGTAGGATTAATCATGGTGTGACTAAAGTAATAGTGACGTTTAATGTGCGCCATGTTGAGTGTTTCAGCCACACCCTTAACTTGGTATAAGTCACGCAAATAATTCGCTAAATTATCATAGCTCTCTATGGTGCGCTTATTACACTTAAAGTGGCCAAAGTAAACAGCGTCAAACCGTATCAAGGTCGTGAATAACCGCCAATCTGCTTCAGTGAGCTCGCTGCCCACCAAGTAACGCTGACCTGCCAGCTTTCTTTCTACTTTTTCCAGAGCGCTAAATAGAGTATCAAAGGCTTGTTCGTAGGCTTGCTGTGTAGTGGCAAACCCCGTTCGGTATACGCCGTTATTGATACCGTGGTAAACCAGCTCGTTAATCGCGTCGATATCCTTACGCAAGTGCTCAGGATAAAAGTCCAGCGTGTTGCCAGTCAGGTGGTTGAAGGCCTCATTAAACATCCGGATAATTTCCGCTGATTCATTACTCACGATACAGTTTTGCTGCTTATCCCACAGCACAGGAACAGTGACACGACCACTGTATGTAGGATTATTGCGCGTGTACAACTGATGCATATAATGGTAGCCGAATAATGAATCACCCGAGCTACCCTTAGCTTGATCGAAAGTCCATCCTTGCGACAACATATCTGGGCTCACTACCGACACATCAATATAGTCTTCAAGACCTTTTAAGGTGCGGAAAATAAGCGTTCGATGCGCCCATGGACAGGCTAAACTTACGTATAAATGATAACGCCCTTTCTGCGCTTTAAACCCTTCCCGGCCACTTGGTCCAGCACTGCCATCAGCGGTGACCCAGTTACGTAACTGCGCACTTTCTCGCTGAAATTCACCTTTGCTACTATCAGTGTCGTACCACTTGTCTTGCCACTTTCCATTCACGAGTAAACCCATAAAGGTAGCCTCCTATTGTGATAATTGTCCGAATTGCCCGTTTTGATAATCGCGGATAGCATCCTGTAACTGGGCTTGTGTATTCATAACGAATGGACCCATGTGTGCGATCGGTTGCCGCAACGGTTCGCCCCGCAGCAGTAGTAACCCACTGGGTTGATCCGTGGTCGCAATGATGGCACTGTCGCCATTAAGCACCAGCAACTGTCCCGCATGATACCTTTGTCCTGCAGTAGTAATTGAACCAGTGTGTACATAGGCTAGCACCCGCTCACAGCCCATCGCCGGCATCTCTAGTTGCGCCTTTGATTCGATGTTGATATCAGCAATCGCGCCGTTACAAGCTAGGTTGCTCAGAGGTGACTGCACTTGTTCAGCGTTGAGAGTCCAAGCACCTGCCAAGGCTTTTAAATGCACTCCTTGGCTACTTATTTGCGGCAAGCCACTTTGCGCTGAGTCCTGATATTGTGGGGCATTCATTTTGTCTTTGGCATCCATATTGAGCCAAATCTGAAAACCGTGCAGGCCTTCACTATCAGCCAGGGGCATTTCACTATGGATGACCCCTTTACCTGTACTCATCCATTGCACATCACCGGCGCGAACAGCTTTACGGTTGCCAAGATGGTCGCGATGTTCAAAACCACCTTTAATAAGATAAGTAAACGTTTCAATGCCGCGATGGGGGTGCGCAGGAAACCCTGCCATGTAATCGTCACTATGGTCTGATTTAAGCTCATCAAGCATTAAAAAGGGATCTAGATAACGACCGTCGAAACCTGGTACGCGGCGGATCTTAACGCCCGCCCCATCTTCAGCAGGCTGGGCATTGAGTACTTTAATAACATTCATGGTGCACCTTTAGACTTACGCTGATAACTCGCGTTATGAAACGACATGGGTTCAGTGTAGTGTGCGTTTATGGATAGAGTAACCGGAAATATTAGCGTGCTGGATGCTAATTTTTAGCATACTGATTGAATGACCCCGCTCAATTGTTGCAACAGTGATTGACCAATCATCGCTAGCTTACGGCGAGGTTTGAATTAATTCTTACCCCCGTCAGTTTTACTCACTACACTGATAGTACAGTAATCAGGGTTGTCGCTAGCGAGGGTGTTGGGGGGATATGCATGGCTGAAATTACCTTTTACG
Organism: Pseudoalteromonas sp. SW0106-04; assembly: GCF_001293805.1. NCBI lineage: Bacteria > Pseudomonadati > Pseudomonadota > Gammaproteobacteria > Alteromonadales > Pseudoalteromonadaceae > Pseudoalteromonas > Pseudoalteromonas sp. SW0106-04. The sequence goes on from NZ_BCAI01000003.1 coordinate 267,438, forward strand.
GTGCTGCACAAGCAGTGACCGGCTCATGTCACTTGGTTTCGTCTACAGCGCGGGGGGCGATACTGCTAGACTGTGGCCTACACCAAGGAATGAAGGCAAAAGTGATCCCAGTCGCAAGCTTTCGAAGGACTTGAGGATACTTTAAGTCAGCCTCTTTAACTTTGCGCCGTCAAACAGCATTGGCTACTTAGGGTATAAACACTATAAGAAAGCTGCTGTTACTTTAGCTTTTTCTCTATAAAATTACGAATAGCAACCATCAGTTTACAAAATACCAAGCAGGCTTGCTGGTTTGCAACCGCCGTAGTTTCTAATCTGAGAGCGATTTTAATAACTGAGAACAAAGCATGATTCTATCAGAGAAAATTATAAAATTAAGAAAGCAGCTTGGCTGGTCGCAGGAAGAGCTGGCGGAAAAGATGGACGTTTCCAGACAGTCCGTATCCAAATGGGAAAGCACCAATAGCATTCCAGACCTTAATAAAATTATCAGGCTGGCCGGATTATTTAATGTATCAACCGACTTTTTACTGAAAGATGATATCGACACCACTGAGTACTTGAATGAAAGCGCTGATGCCGACACCGTTCAGGTAAGCCTGGAACAAGCGCTGAGTTATATCGACAACAAAAAAGCACAAGCCAAATTGACTGCTAAGGGCGTCGCATTTTTTGTCTGCTCGTCAGCTCCTTTGTTTTTCTTCCTGGCGTTGTCGAATATGAAAAATCTAGATTTTGATGTGAATATGGCGGTTGCTTTGGGCTTAGTGTCTATTTTCTAATGATCCCAGCCGGAATTAGACTCGTGATCTCAACCAATCAATATAACCGCGCCTTAATCCCTTTTGAAAAGACGCCTTTTGAACTAGCCTATGGTGTACACAGTGCTTGCAGTGAAAAGTTGGAAGCCTTTACTCCAAGCTATAACAATAGGTTATCCCTAGCAATTGCTTTGTTTATTACCAGCTCGGTGCCGATGTTATTGGTTAATATATTTATTGGTCGAGTCGATTTAGTGTTGCTGATGTTAGCCGCCCTACTGTTTATAGTAACGGGAGGGCTGTGGATTATCATTCCGGCGTCAGCCCAATATGAAGCCTATAAACACATATTGAATGAAGGTGATAAAGGCCGCGAGCTGACTAGAAGTGAGCGACATGCATTGAAACTCGCGCCATTTTACTGGCCACTAACTGTTGCCATATATCTAGGCTGGAGCTTATGGACCATGAATTGGGGAGTAACCTGGATCATTTGGCCAGTGGCCAGTGTTTTATTTGCCGCTATGGTAGGGCTCATGGGCTTACTTGAAAAAGACAGGAGTTAATCTTGCTGGAAGTAAGGCGTGAAGGAAATAAAAAACCCGCTTATCGCTAAGCAGGTCTTCTTTTGAATTATTTGAGTCAGCCTATAAGCCGGGTTCTGTTCACTCCCGAAGGAGATCGATAATCATTCGTCTAGGCCATAAATTGCTCTATGGCTCAAGCAACCTACCCGGTTCCGATGTGGGCCACACCATAAGGAACCCTATTTGGTCTTGCTCCGGGTGGAGTTTACCTTGCAACCAACTGTTACCAGTGGCCCGGTGCGCTCTTACCGCACCCTTTCACCCTTACCGGTCCCGAAGGACTTAGGCGGTTTTCTCTCTGCTGCACTTGTCGTAGGCTCGCGCCCCCCAGCCGTTAGCTGGCACCCTGCCCTGTGGAGCCCGGACTTTCCTCCCCCTGATCACTTTCGTCACAGGCAGCGATTATCCGGCTGACTCAGGGGCGCCATTATACGCATGCCAAGTGATTTGCCCAGCACTTTATTGCTTTTGCGCTATCACGGCCTTATACAGTGCATTTTTCTTTTGTCCGAGATAATCAGCAGCCACACCGCAAGCTTGCTTCAGTGGCATGTGCTCTTCCAGTAAGGCAATCAAACGCAGTGCTTCTTCACTTACGGCACTGGCCTTATTCGGTTTCCCTGGTAACATCAACACGATTTCACCCTTTTGTCGCGCGGGGTCCTGCTGTAAAAACTGTTGTAACTCAGTGACCGTACCACTGAAGAAGGTCTCGAAGCTTTTCGTTAACTCTTTAGCAAGCACGACTTGAGCTTGCTCTCCTAGCGCGGCACTTAAATCCTCTAAGCTCGCCATAATACGGTGCGTACTTTCGTAAATAATGCTAGTCATGCCTGAGTTATACGCGTCACTAAAAAAGCTTTGTCTGGCTTTGGATTTTGCTGGAGCAAAACCAATAAATTGGAATTGGTCGGTGGGTAATCCGGAGCAACTCAGCGCCGCAATAGCTGCGCATGCGCCGGGAATTGGGGTTACTTGAGCCCCTTGTTCACGGCATAAACTCACTAAGGCATAACCAGGATCGCTTATCAGTGGTGTTCCGGCGTCGCTCACCAGCGCTACGTTTTGCCCTTGTTGTAGCCAAGTGAGTACCTGCTGTGCCTTTTGTTTTTCGTTATGATCATGCAAGGCAAAGGTACGCTTACTGAGTCCCAGGTGCGACAGCAGCTTGGCAGTGTGGCGCGTGTCTTCAGCAGCGATTAAGTCGACGTCACTTAGGGTTTTGATAGCACGCTGGCTGATGTCATCCAAGTTACCAATGGGTGTGGCAACAATAAACAAGGTACCTTGGTCTTGGGGGTCGGTTGAAATATCCGCATTGGACATTGAGCTCTCCTGCATCAGTCAGTAAGATAAGCGAATCACACTAAGGCCAATTGGAATACAAAGACTGTGCGACTCAAATCGATTGCTTTTATGCTGTTATTGTCAGGCTTATCGGCCTGCAGCACAACACAAAAGCCACAAGAAAGTGAAAATCTTACAACTAACGTGAGTGAGCCTGAGCCGATTCAGACACTCAGTGCACAGCAGTTATACCAACAAGCTCAAAATAGTGAAGGCGCTACTCGCGTACAGTTACTTAACCGCACTCAAAATCAGGCTATTAATGAGCAAAATTGGTCGCTACTATTGCAAGCCAGCGACACCCTGTTACGCAGCCATCCTGAGCAACAAATTCAAGCGGTGTTATTAAAGTCTTACGCGCAAGCGCAAATGGGCGAACCACAACGTGCTTTGCAAACCTCACGCTCAGTGCAATCGCAATTGCAAACGCCAGAGCATTTCTACTGGCATCAGTTAGTGCAAGGCACCGCCTACGTGCGAATGCAAATGCCACAACAAAGCGCACCATTTTTATTACGTGCTTCAGAAACCGCAAACCGCTATCAAATAGAAGCATCACAGTTAAACCCCATTTTGTGGCGGTCTTTACAATCTTTGAGCCCGCAACAGCTAACAAAGTATGACTCCGGCTCAGCTATCGCTAAAGGCTGGGTACAACTTGCTAAAATAAAACAACTTTATTTGGGCTCTCCAGTTGAGTTACACCAAGCTTCCAATAACTGGCAACGCCGCTATCCAGGACACCCCGCGAGCTTTGCTCTAGACGAAAAAGTGGCTGAGCTGATGAAAGTTGAGCCCTATAACGCCACTAAATTAGCGATTATTTTACCTTTAAGTGGCGCTAATAAGGGCCTGGGTGAAGCCGTGAAGTCAGGTGTATTGGCGGCCCTAGATAACTATCAATTCGAAGACATTTATTTCATTGATGCAAATTTAGAAAATCAGCAACTAACGCAGCAGCTCAATGACAAGCAAATCGATTTCGCCGTAGGGCCATTACTGAAAAGCAACATTAACCGCTTTGAACAGCACAACCTGCTAGAGGGAATACCCAGCATATACCTGAACCGCAGCGACATCGAACGCCAGTCTTTACAGCATTATTATTTTGCTCTGGCCCCGGAGCACGAATTAGATCAGGCCTTAGCACACTTTATGGCTAAAGGCTTTGAAAAGCCGCTGATCTTGGCCCCAAATGAGCGCTCAGGACAAAGATTGAGTGAGCACTTTAGCAGTCAGTGGCAACGTTATAATGAGCAGCCACCACTTGTGGGGTTATTCGATGACAATAAAGAGATGGAAAAAGTCATCACTGAGTTACTTGAAGTCGACGATAGCGAAGCACGCATAGACGCCATCGAGGGCATTTTTAAGCGCAATGTAAAGAGTGAAACCCGTTCTCGTCGCGACATAGATGTGGTTTATCTACTCGCTAATGCCACGCAAACTCGGCTATTAAAACCCTATCTTGATGTTAACGTGAGCACCTTCGTTGAGCGCATTCCCCTGTATGCAAGCTCCAAAAGCCACAGCACGCGCATTGATAGCACCGATAAACGTGACTTAAATGGCTTATACTTCACTGAGTTACCGTGGATGCTACCGACAAAGGGGTTAGCTAACCTGAATACTCGGCAGCTCAGAGAACGCTTTGATAGCCTCTGGCCTGACGTTGCCGACATTGAGCAGCGTCTATTTGCCATGGGCTATGATGCGATTTCACTGATCCCGCAATTGCGACAGCTCAGTATGCTGCCAGGAAAAAGCCAAACCGGTCTTACTGGAGAGCTAAGTGTAATAAGTAACGGCGAGATTGTTCGCCATTTAGCGTGGGCACGCTATCAGTCAAGAAGCATTAACAAAGTGAGTCTTGAGCACCTCGATCCCACACCGCTTTTCATGAAGAAGCAATTTGAGGAATCGAGTAATGTCATGGCTCCCGAAAGCGTGGCGCAATAGCCGAGAAAAAGGCCAGCACTTTGAGTTGCTGGCACAGAAATACCTAACTCAGCAAGGGCTGACGCCGGTGGCGCGCAATTACCATTGTCGCTATGGCGAACTGGACCTGATAATGAAAGAAGGTCAAGTGTGGGTATTTGTTGAAGTAAAGTTTCGTCGCCACAGTAGTTATGGCGGGGCTCTGCATGCGCTTAGCCACACCAAACAACAGCGACTACAAAGAACCATTGCACACTATGTGCAACAAAAGGGCTTAGCAGGCTGCGTATTGCGTGCTGATTTTGTCGCAATACAAGGTGAGAAAGAGCCAGAGTTTCACTGGATAAAGAACGTATTATAAATGCAGGAACAAGTTAAAGCACTTTTTACCGAAAGCATTCAGGCGCAAATTGCCGCAGGGGAAGTTTTACCTAGCGTGCTTGAAACCGCTTCGTTGAGTATTGCACAGACATTGATTAACGGCCGCAAATTATTATGTTGTGGCGCGGCAAGTTGCCATATGCTCAGCGACCATTTTGCCGCTCTGTTGGTGAACCATTTTGAGACCGAGCGCCCGTGTTTACCTGCGGTATCACTGTCATCGCATGCACTGAATTTAAGCCCGGCTGGCTCATCACAACCCAGCCGCGATATCTTTGCTAGGCAGATTAAGGCGCTCGGCGAGCAAGGGGATTTATTACTTGCCATTGCTATTAATGGCAATGAAAAGAATGTCGTCAGCGCCGTAGAAGCCGCTTTGACTAAAGACATGACCGTTATCGTGTTAGTCGGCGATGATGGCGGCGAGCTGGCGGGACTGCTCAGTGCAAGTGACGTCGAGATTCGCGTACCAGCTAAGCGTCCAAGCCGTATTTTGGAATCTCATTTGGTCAACATACACTGTTTGACAGAACTTGTTGATATGACCTTATTCCCACAGGAAGAAAGCTAATGAATAAGAACCTTATAGCTATTTTAGTTGGTACTGTGCTTTTGCAAGGCTGCGCCGCAGCCGTAGTGGCCGGCACCGCTGGCGCAGTCACAGCAGCCAACGACCGCCGCACTATAGGCAGTCAGATAGATGACAATAATATTGAAATAAAAACCACCATGGCGATTAAAGAGGCGTTAGGCGAAAATGCCAACGCCAACGTGTCTGTCGTCAGCTATAACGGTATTGTATTATTGCTAGGGCAAGTGCCTAGTGAACAGTATAAAACCACTGTACAACGCGCAGCAGAGCGCATCGATGGCACGCGAAAGCTTCATAACCAGTTACGTATTGGCTCTCCTACCAGCATCACCACACAAAGCCACGATACCTGGCTAACATCTAAGGTAAAAACCCAATTGTTGGCAGCTGAGGATGTCAGTGGCAACAATATTAAAGTAGTCACGGAAAATGGTGAGGTCTTTTTAATGGGGCTGGTAGCAGACGTGGAAGCAAACAAAGCGGTCAATATCGCTCGCAATATTTCAGGCGTGGAGCGCGTCGTTAAGGTATTCGAATACATGTAAAAACGTGAGCACCTATTATCGGGTTACTTAACTCGCGTTTTCGTTATTAACGCGCACAAAAAAGCCACTTCGTTTGAAGTGGCTTTTTGCTATCTAACTCGTGCTTAAATCGAGTCTTCTACCATGATCTTCGGAGTAACAAAGATCAGTAGCTCTCGTTTCTCATTACGCTCACTGGTTGAGCGGAATAAGTAACCTAGGTAAGGAATGTCACCCAACAAAGGTACTTTACTGGCAGAGTTAATAATTTGCTGCTGGTAAATACCACCAAGCACCACTGTTTGACCATTTTCTACTAACACCTGCGTCTCAATACGTTGTGTATCGATTGCTGTCGCAGGGCCAGTTGGCGTGTCTACGGTGTCGCCTCGTGTATCCTGGGTAATAGCAAGATCGAGAATCACTTTGTTATCTGGCGTGATATGAGGCGTCACTTCTAAGCTCAACACCGCTTTTTTGAAGGTTACGGTAGTGGCACCACTTGAGGCGGCCTGAACATAAGGAATTTCCGTACCTTGTTCAATTCGTGCCTTTTTCTGGTTAGCCGTTGTGATTCGCGGGCTAGCAATGATTTCACCTTTGTTCTCTTGCTCTAGCGCTGTAAGCTCGAGGTCAATTAAAGTACCATCAGCTAATTTCGCTACATGCATACCAATGCTTCCCGCAGGGTTAGCGATAGGCAAGTTAACATTTAAACGATCACCAATACTTGGACGCTGACCGTTAGCAATAGCATTGGCACCATCAAGATTACCAGAAATACCGTCACTGTCTTGCTGGTCACTGAAACCCCAACGAATACCTAAGTCTTCTTGAACATTGTCACGAACGGTGACCATGCGCGACTCAATGACAACCTGCTTAACTGGCACATCGAGGTTTTCAATCATACGACGCACGTTTTCAATACTTTTCGCCGTATCTTTGATAAGCAACGTATTGGTACGTTCATCAACAGACACACTACCACGCTGAGAAATAATGCTGTTTACATCCGTTTTCAGTAGGTCTGCAAAGGTTTGCGCCTTAGCATAGTTAAGCTGAATATACTCACTGTAAAGCGGCTCCAAGTCTTCAACTTGCTGTTTGGCCTTAAGCTCTTTTGCTTCTCGCGCTGCAAGTTCTTCGGTCGGTGCAACCATTAAAATGGAACCATCCATACGCTTATCTAAGCCTTTAACTCGCAGCACAATGTCTAACGCTTGGTCCCAAGGTACACCATCTAAACGAAGAGTAATGTTACCTGCGACGGAGTCACTAACAACGAGGTTAAAGCCGTTATAGTCAGCGATGATTTGCAATACTGCTCGAATTGAGATGTCCTGGAAGTTCAAAGACATTGGGCGGCCTTGGTATTCCTTACCATTGCCCAAGAAGCTACGCTTCGACTCATCTTTTTCAACAGTGATAGTAAAGATGTTGTCTAGCTGCTGATAGTTGTAATCAAAGGCATCTGTGGTATCGATAACGATACGACTGTTGGAACCATCTTTGAAGGTTTCAATCATGCTCACGACAGTACCAAAGTCCATAACATCGAGTTGATACAACAGATCATCGATAATGTCCGTATTATGGAATTCAACAACAATCTTACCCGCTTGCTCTCTTACGTCGATAGCCGCCATATTCTCTTGCAAGAATACCAGCACCCGAGCTTCGCCTTTCTCGCCACGACGAAAATCTAACGCTTGGATACGGTTGATGTAGCTTGTGCCTTCATCTTCTTCTGCAATTGTTTGTGCAGCATCTTGCGTTGGGTTGTCAGAAACGTGCAAGTAGAACAGGTTTTTATCGATACGGGTTTGATAAATCTTTAAGTGATCCAGATACACCGTCACTTTAAAGCCGTCGTTTACGAACTCACTGGTGACTTTTTCAACACCCGCCTTATTGATTAAGACCTCTTCAAGGCTCTGTTCATAATCGGCTTCGTCAAAAAACAGTTCAATTCGCGCTGGCTCACTGAATACCTGAATCTGCGGTTCGATGTAGATCTCTTCGTCAAAAACGAACTCGATCTCAGTTTCACCTTCCAGCAAAGGGTTATAGCGAACGTCGTACAACAGCGGCACTGCGGTCGCAAAACTCGACATAAATAGGGTCGCAAAAGCGAGTACCAAAGAGTAAATACGATTCATATTGAATCCGTGTTTTTGCATTGTGCTTTTACCTTGATTTTTATGAACTGGAATCATCGCCTGCCTCCAACATCTCTAGCTTGGTCAGGCGTTCTTTCCAACATCCTGCTCCATCAGGGATTAACTCTAATAATTCTATATAGTTACTGCGTACTTGTGTCACTTTACCGTGATACAAGCCAACATAGTTGCCGCGTGATACACGGTGCAATGTTGCATCCGACGCTTTCACTAACGCCCACGTTTGCTCACCTGAGCCTAAAGTTCCCTTCATTGATAAGTTATCCAACGGATAACGCTCCAGCGGTTCCTTTTTACGCTGTGGATCGGGGTGCAAACAGTTTTGCACTTGTATCAATTTATCTTGAATAACTTCCGGGCGCGGTGCCACAAACGGGCTACGCAAGCTCGAAGCATCATAAGCAAAGTGTTCAAACTGCGCGACTTCCGGGATAGGCTCAACATTAGGTTGAGTGCTGGCTTTTACCCGGTTAATAAATTCGCGCTGTTCGGTTGTATCATCAAAACAACCGCTCAATAACACCGCCACGGTGGTAATTGTGAGGAGTTTTTTCATTATTCTGCCCCCTCATAGCGATAAGTTTTAGCAACCACACTGAATACCAGCTGGTCATCACCCGTCGCTTCAATTTCAAAATCGTGCAAGCTGATAATACGAGGAAGTTGAGCCACTTTGCCAACAAACTCACCAAACTCGTGATAACTTCCCTCTACTTCGATTTTGATCGGAAGCTCGGTGTAGAACTCTTTCTTAATCTCGGGAAGCCAACCTATTTTTACGAAAGTCAGGCCACTTGTTGTCCCCACATAAGAAAGGTCATCAAGTAACCCTGGGGTTTCGTTCGACGTTGGTAGCTTCTTCAACAACTGCGAGAACTTTTCTTCCATTTCCTGCATTTGTTGCTTGTAGATTTCTAATCTACTTGCCACAGCGTACTTGGTACGATAAGTGCTGCGTAACTCAGACTCTTTTTTCTGAGCTTGCTCGTAAGAGGTTATTTCGTCAGCAACCAATAGTTTATAGCTGAAAAACAACACCAATGCTGCAGCAATCACACAAACAATTGCTTTTACGGCTACCGGCCAATCCCCGATATTATCAAGTTCCAGCTCATTCCAATCGATATCGTTGAGGGATTTAAGATCTATACTCATTCTTGTGCCTCGCCAATTTCATCGAAAGACTTCACATTGAATTGCATATTGAAATCGCTAAGTAATCGTGACTGCTCTTCACCGGCTACAATGCCTTGCAATGAGGCATTTTCAAGCAGGTATGAACTCTCTACCTGACGGATCATAGTCGATAAACGGTTGTTAGACTCACTTTTACCCGTTACTTGAATCGCATCGCCGCGACGCTCTAAGGTCATGAAGTAAACACCTGAAGGTACAATTTTCGCCACTTCATCCATTATTTGGGTACCGAGATTTCGGTTGCTTTGCAGCTCTTCAATCAGACGCATGCGCTGTTGCAAGCTTTCTTTCTTCTTATCTAGCTCACGAATTTCTGCGATGCGCCTATCTAAGATCTGAATTTCCCGGCTCAGGAAGTTGTTGCGAACGTTCTGCCCCTCTTTGAGTGCGCTGTAGAATGAACTTAAAGCAAACATTGACGCAAAAGCGGCAACTAAGACAACAACTAAAATAGTTAAAAAACGTTGTTGTGCTTCTTTACGCGCGGCCTCACGCCAGGGCAATAAATTTATATGTGGCATGCTGAGAAACTCCTCAATGCAAGACCCGCAGCAACAGCGAACTGTGCCTTATGCTTTTGCATTAGCTCTTGGTCCACTTTGGAACCAATCTCCATGCTCGCAAATGGGTCAACGACTACAGTGTGGATCCCTAACTCGTCGATTAATAGTCTATCTAATCCTTCGATCATTGCCGTTCCACCAGAGAGAACAATGTAATCCACTTGGTCTTTCCCGCTGGTCGTAAGGAACATTTGCACGGCTCGACGCACTTGCTGTAGCAATGAGGTCTGGAACGGCGCAAGTACCTCAAACGTGTAGTTTGGCGGCAAATCGCTGGTGCACTTGGCGCGCTCAGCTTCGTCAAAGTTTTTATTGTAGTAGGAGACAATAGTGTTAGTGTACTGCTCGCCACCGAAGACCTGGTCCCGGGTGTAGATGGTTTCACCCTTTTGCACCACACTCACTAGCGTCATCACCGCGCCGATATCCACAAGCGCCACAACTTTATCTTTCGCATCTTCTGGTAGTGCAGCATAGCTCACATCCAAGCTACGTGATAACGCGTACGTTTCAACATCAACCACCTTAGTATCAAAGCCACCGGCCTCAACGGCGCCGGAACGAGCTTCAACACTCTCGGTGCGCGCAGCAGAGAGTAAAACATTAACCTTGGATGGATCAGCTTCATTTATTTCCAACTTTTCAAAGTCGATACTGACTTCATCAAGTGGGTAAGGAATTAAGCTGTCAGCCTCAATTTCGATTTGTGACTCTAGTTCAGAGTCACTCAGAGACACATCCATGTAGATCATCTTAGTGATCACTGTTTGACCAGAAACTGCAACAATGGCATGGCTAACAGACTTTGGAATGCGCCGTCTAAGTTTTGCAATAACTCGTCCAATCGCCTCAATGTCTTGAATGTTACGCTCGGCCATAGCCCCTTTAGGCATGGGCTCTATAGCAACAGCATCAAGGCGATAACCCTGCTCATGCTGTGTTAATAACACCGCTTTTACAGAGTGCGAGCCAATATCTATACCGACCATAGCAGGCACAGACTTTTTAAGAAGTCGATTTAACATAAGAGCAACGTGAAACCTTTTTTTATAATTATAATAGACTTATAAATTATCGATGAAAAAATTTTATTCACTATTCAATCAAGATATACTACCAATCTCTTCGCTCAATTGGGAGTCCAAACAGGGAAATATCCGTGAAAATATTCAAAAAATTTTTACAAATCCTTTGCATATGTGTCCTCTTGGGCTGCATCGTACTAGCTGGGCTGTACCTTTACGTCAGATCTGACATCCCCAGTGTGGCGGTGCTAAAGGACGTAAAATTGCAGACTCCAATGCAAGTATTTACCCGAGATGGAAAACTTATCAACCAGTTTGGTGAAAAACGGCGAATTCCTGTAAAAATCAGCGAAGTACCTCAGCCTATGCTGAATGCATTCCTGGCCACTGAAGATAATCGTTTCTACGATCACTACGGTATCGACCCTATCGGTATTGTCCGTAGTGCAATCGTTCTTATCTCGACCGGTGAAAAGCGCCAAGGCGCAAGTACTATCACCATGCAGCTGGCACGAAACTTCTTTCTTACTCGGGAAAAAGCATACATCCGAAAAGTGAAAGAAATATTTATCGCATTGCATATTGAGCAATTATTAACCAAAGACGAAATCTTCGAGCTCTATCTCAACAAAATTGAGCTTGGTAATCGTGCCTTTGGCATCGGTGCTGCAGCACAAGTGTACTATGGAAAGCCTCTACAAGAGCTTGATTTAGCGCAAATGGCTATGATTGCGGGCCTACCTAAGGCGCCTTCTGCACTTAACCCCATCCGCAACCCTGAGCGTGCTAAAAATCGCCGTAACGTGGTGTTAGGCCGGATGTTAGATGAGGGCTACATCACTCAGGCTGAGTTTGATGAGGCAACTAACAAACCGATTACCGCCCGTTTCCACGGCGCCGAGATAGAGCTTTATGCGCCTTATATTTCTGAGATGGTGCGCGCCGAGTTAGTTGCTCAGTATGGCGAGGAGCAAGCCTATAATTCAGGTATGCGGGTTTACACCTCGGTAGAGTCAAAAGTGCAGCAAGCAGCTCAGCAAGCATTGCGTGATAATCTATATGCTTATGATATGCGCCATGGTTATCGCGGCCCCGAGGCCGTGCTATGGGATAGCGAAACCGAAGCTCCTCTTGACGAACCACAGTTAATCGCCCACTTACAGGGCCTTAACCCACTCGCCGACTTACATGGTGCAGTGGTGATGAGTGTGGACGAGCAATCCGTTGAAGTACTTAATGAATTAGGTGAACGGTTCACCATAGAGTGGGACGGATTAAAATGGGCGCGCAAATTTATTACTCAGTCTCGTCAAAGTTACGCTCCGAAGAGTGCGGCCGATATTCTCTCTGCAGGTGCACAGATTTGGTATCGTTTCGACAATGATGGCCGCCCGCTGTTAGCGCAAGTTCCCGAAGCATCCAGTGCACTGGTCTCTATTGACCCTAAAGACGGCCGCATAAAGGCGATTGTCGGTGGCTACAGCTTTGAACAAAGCCAGTACAATCGAGCGGTTCAAGCAAAGCGCCAAGTTGGCTCTAACATCAAGCCCTTCATTTACTCAGCGGCGTTAGAGCACGGTTACTCCTTAGCAACCATTATTAACGATGCGCCGATAAACCACTGGGATAAAAGCCAAGGTGTTGCTTGGCGACCCAAGAACAGCCCAGCTAAATATGTTGGCCCGATCCGTGTTAGACGTGCCTTAGCGCAGTCAAAAAACGTGGTTTCAGTCAGGTTGCTGCGCGGCGTCGGTGTAGACCCTGCCGCTGAACACTTACTCAAGTTTGGCTTTCATGATGAAGATATTCCGCGCAATGAAACCCTGGCGCTGGGAAGTGCGTCATTAACACCTTTAGAATTAGCTCGCGGTATGAGTGCTTTCGCAAATGGTGGGCATTTAGTTGAGCCTTACTTTATTACCGAAATACAAAGCGCCGAAGGCGAAGTGCTAATGCAAGCTCGCCCCTATAAGGCCTGCTCTGAAGAGCAAAAGCGCAGCAATGAAATGTTTGCAGAGCTGGCAATGCTCGAGCCCAGTAGCGCCAGTGAGGGTAACCCCGACAACACTGACAGCACAGAGACTACTGATACCCAGTTACCGCAATGCGCACCACGGGTTATTTCTAAACAGAATGCCTTCTTAATTGCCGATGCGATGACCAGTGCAATTTGGGGCGGTGGCAGCTGGAAGCATGGCACCGGCTGGAATGGCACTGGCTGGCGCGCGACGCGGTTAAAGCGCCGTGATTTATCAGGTAAAACCGGCACCACCAACAACTCGGTCGATACCTGGTTTAGTGGCTTTAACGCCAATGTTATGACCACAGTATGGGTTGGCTTCGATAACCCAGGTAATCCGCTAGGACGTACCAGTTACAACAACAACTTAGGGAAAGGACAAACCTTTGGTGCCGAATCTGGTGCAAAAACAGCGCAACCGGCTTGGATTGATTACATGCGTGTGGCCCTTGAAGATGAGCCTGCGGCCCCTATCGAGCCACCCGAAGGACTGGAATCAGTACGAATTGATCTAAAATCAGGATTATTAAGTCATCAAAACGACCACACCAGCCGCTTTGAATACTTTATAAAAGGGACTGCCCCCACTAAGTATGTGGAAAAAGCGCCGCCGGTGATCTTCGAAACTCAAGGGCAGGATGAACCTGAGCTGCCCACTGAAGACGAGCTCTTCTAAATAAAAAAGCCAAGCAATGATGCTTGGCTTTTTTATTACCCTGTTACCGCATTAACTAAGACTCTCAATAAGCCAGTAGAGATCTGAGTGGACACCTGCAGCGGTGACCTCTTTCCCTGCACCTGGGCCTTGAATAACCAAGGCATTCTGCGCATACCAGCGACTGTTGATGACAAAGATATTGTCGCCCGGACTTAATCCCGCTAAGGGGTTGGATTGTGCCACTGCAACAAGACCCACTTGGGCTTTTACCTTGCCATCAACAATGCGTAAGTCAGCGTTGTACCTCAGTACCTTTTGCTCTTTTTGCGCCTGCTGTGCGTGGGTGCCAACAAAGTCATCAAGTAAGGCAATGTTATCCAGAAAATCTTGCCAGCTCCCTTGTGCTAAAGACTCTGGCATCAGCGGGCTTAGCTCAATATCGTCAATGTCCAACTGCAAACCCAACTCGCGTGCGAGGATCAACAGCTTACGTTGTACATCTCGGCCGGATAAATCTTCACGCGGATCGGGCTCGGTAAAGCCCAACTTTTGCGCCGCAAAAAGCAGCTCAGAAAAAGCTTGGCTGCCATCATAGTGACTGCATAGCCATGATAGCGTCCCAGAAAACACACCTTGAATACGGGTGATCTCATCGCCACTGCGCTGCAAATCGGCTAATGCAAAGTTAATGGGTAGCCCAGCGCCAACACTGGTGTTATAACGCCATTTGAGATTGCGCTCTGCCAGCTCGTTACGTAACGACTGATACCAGCTATGTGGCGCTGTTCCGGCATACTTGTTGGCACTGATCAAATGACAGTTAGCACGCACAAAATCAGGGTATAAACCACTGAATGACTCACTGGCGGTTATATCAATGACCACCTTGTGTTCGTAATCAAGCTCATTGAGGCGTTCGCACAACTGCTCGCTTTGGTAGGGAACCGCTTGTTCTAACCATTGACCTTGCCAGTTCTGCGGGTCTAATCCACAGGGGTCAAACAACATGCTGCGACTTCGCAGTAGACCAACCAGTTTTACCTCAAAGTGCTGCTCTAAACGCGCTAACTGCTGCGTAAACTGTTGTAAAAACACACTGCCCACATTTCCAAGGCCGGCGACAATCACGGCAATTTGCTGGTGTGCACCAATTAAAGTGCGATGTACCTTCCCTAAACTATCGGCATCAATGATTTGATCGGTCAGTACCAAGGCGTAGTCTTGATCACAGTGGCTAAAGCGGATAGTTAAGTTAAGTTGCTCTAAGCATGCCAGCATTTCCTGGTAGCCTTGCTGAGTATACTGGTTTGGGCTGACTAAGGCGCACCCATTGAGGTTTGACTCAACGAGTTGTCCACGCTCTCCCAGCTCACGGGAGATAAGAGTGCTATGGGCGCTGGGTACAATCAAAAAGTCTACACCCTGCTGCTGAAAGTGGCCTATGGTGTGCTGTATAAGCTGGCTTAAGGTTGCCAGTTCATCCACTTTAAGGCTCGACACACGATATAGGTCAACGCCCTCTATGGTGGTCAAAAAACGTTTATGCTTACAGTAACCTTCGCGGACAATCTCAGTGCCACTGTCATCGCTGTCATAGGAGCTGCGCACCGATAGCTTGATGGCGCTACCTTGCAAAGGCGACAGCGTTTTCGCATGCAATACCGGATTACCTAACTGGGCCAGGCGGTTGGCTTGGCTACGACAAATTTTTTGATACTTTAAGGCATCGGCTACTTTGCGTGGGTCGGTGCTGAAAACCCCCTGCGTATCGGTCCATATACAAACTTGTTTGGCGTTGACATAACGGGCCAATAAGGTGGCGCTGTAGTCACTGCCATTGCGTCCCAAGGTGACTGTTTGCTGGTTGCTATCGGCGGCAATAAACCCCGTTACAACGTTGATTTTATCCCCGGCAATATGGCGCTCGCAGAGCTTTTCATTGTCCAAATGCAGTAGTTGCCCTTGGTGCACACACAGTAGCTGCCGCGCATCAAGATCTTGCGCAGCATAGCCTAATTGCTGCAAATAGGTCGCGAGCAAGCGGGCCGACCACAGTTCACCATGGGCTAATAAGGACGCCTCATCTAAGGTGTTTGTCTGCAATTGCTCAGCTATGCGCTGAAGCTCACTATTAAGCTGTGATTGCAGAGCGTGGGCTTGGTGCGCTGCTAATAGCTCATCAATAAGCTCATGCTGATGGGTGCGTAGCAACTGCAAGACATCATGATAGCCATGGCTATCGTGCTGTTGATAGGCCTGCCACAACTTCACTAGCGTATCCGTGGTTTTCCCCGCCGCAGAGACCACCACCACGTCACCGAGTTGGCTGTTGCCGATAACAATATTGGCGACCGCATGGTAACGCGCCGCGTTGCTGAGACTCGAACCACCAAACTTATGTACAACCTGAGTCATAGTATCCTCTTATTTGCTTGCTAACGCGTTAAAAGCGGCATCTAAGTCATCTATAAGATCTTGTTTATCTTCAATACCTACAGAAATCCGGATAAGCGTGTCGCCGACCCCAGCCTCAAGTCGTGCGGCTTTATCCATGCCCGCGTGAGTCATGGTCGCCGGGTGACAAATAAGGCTTTCCACCCCGCCCAACGACTCCGCTAAAGTAAACTGCTGTACTGAGGTGAGGAATTTTGCACTGTCTTGCAGCTGGCCTTTAATATCAAAGCTCACCATACCGCCAAAGCCCTGTTGCTGCGCTTTTGCCAAGTCGTGTTGTGGGTGCGAACTCAACCCTGGATAGTAAACTGACTGCACATTAGGATGCTGTTCAAGGTATTGAGCAATCGCCAAGGCATTTTCTTCATGCTGCTTAAGGCGCACTTTCAAGGTACGCAAACCACGCAGGGTGAGATAGCTATCGAAAGCGGCGCCGGTAATGCCAATATTATTAGCCCACCATGCCAGCTCTTCACCCAACTCTTTGGTTTTGGTGATCACCGCACCACCGACCACATCGGAGTGACCATTGACATATTTAGTGGTCGAGTGCACCACCACATCACAACCCAATAACAATGGGTTCTGTAAGGCGGGAGATAAAAACGTGTTGTCGGCTGCAACCAGCGCACCGATGCTCTGCGCGGCATCGCACACTGCGCGGATATCCGTGAGTCGCAAAATGGGATTACTGGGCGTTTCAATCCACACCAGTTTGGGTTTGGCGGCCACTAAGCGTTGGTAACAGTTTGATTGAGTGAAATCGATAACCTCAACCTTGAGCAACCCTCGTTTGGCTAAAGAGGTAAATAAGCGATAACTGCCGCCATAACAATCATGGGGGATCACTAGGGTGTCATTGGGTGTCAGTAGCTGCGTCACTAGATGCACTGCGGCCATACCTGTCGCGGTGATAATTCCGTGCTCTCCCCCTTCTAGTTGCGCTAAGGTCTGCGCCAAAATATCCCGATTGGGATTACCACTACGACCATAATCATATTCGCGTTTGCTATCAAAATCGGCAAAGGAATAAGTGGTCGATAAATGAATGGGTGGCACCACCGCACCATGGTGCTTATCAGCATCAATACCATGGCGCACGGCGATGGTGTCTTTTTTTAGTTGTGACATATTTGCCCCCAATCAAGAAAATGGATGTTTAGACGTCCAAAAGGTTAAATTAACACAATTTAGAAGTCAAAACATTTATACGTCTAAATAGCTAATTTATGAATATTTGACTATCCTTACCAACGCGATAAAATTTCGCCCTTATTGATGCCTAAGTGACCAAAAATAAGACGCAAATTATGGCCAAGTGGAATGGTGAATACATTCACCCTTATGCGGAGCATGGAAAAAAAGCCCAACAGGTAAAGAAAATTACCGTTTCCATCCCGCTCAATGTTTTAAAAGTATTAACCGATGAACGTACTCGCCGCCAGGTGAATAATCTTCGTCATGCCACCAACAGTGAGTTGCTGTGTGAAGCATTTCTACATGCCTTTACTGGTCAACCGCTGCCAAATGACGAAGATCTCCGAAAAGATAATCCGGAGAAGGTACCTGAAGAGGTGAGAAAAATTATGGAAGAAATGGGTGTGGAAGTGCCTGTTATCGGAGAGGACTAACAAAGACAAGCAAGTTTAACTAACCCCTGAGCATTAGGCCTCATTGCAGGAGCTAGCTTAGTGTTGTTCATAGATGTCGCAAGTCGGCCTGTATGAGAAGCGGTTAGTGAAGCTATTACTCTTTGCAAGCCATAAAAAAACCCAAGCACTAAGCTTGGGTTTTCTTTTTCTAGCGCTGAGTAGTAAAGTGATTACTCAGCCATATAATTCGCTGGCATATCAATTTGCGCAACACCTGAGTCCACAGCCGCCTGCGCCACGGCTTTCGCTACGCGTGGCAATAATCGTGGATCCATAGGCTTGGGAATAATGTATTGCGCGCCAAACTCTAATTCGCTCACTCCAGATGCCGTTAACACTGACTCAGGTACTGGCTCCTTGGCGATGCTGCGAATAGCCTCTACAGCGGCAATTTTCATCTCATCATTGATAGCGGTGGCACGCACGTCCAGTGCACCACGGAAAATAAATGGGAAACACAGTACGTTATTCACCTGGTTCGGGTAGTCAGAGCGCCCAGTGGCCATAATTAAGTCTTTGCGCGCACTGTGTGCCACATCCGGCTTAATTTCTGGGTCTGGGTTAGAACAGGCAAAAATGACCGGCTTGTCGGCCATCAATTTAAGGTCTTCAGCTGAGAGCAAATCTGGGCCAGAAACACCAACGAACACATCGGCATCAGCAATAACGTCTTGCAAGGTGCGCTTATCGGTGTTGTTAGCAAATAATTGCTTATATTCATTTAAGTCATCCCGACGCGTGTGGATCACCCCTTTACGGTCAAGCATGTAAATATGCTCGCGCTGGGCACCACACTTAATAAGCAGTTCCATACATGCAACTGCCGCTGCGCCAGCCCCCAAACACACGATCAGGGCATCACGAATATCTTTACCTTGAATTTCTAAAGCGTTTAGCATGCCTGCGGCAGTGACGATAGCAGTGCCGTGTTGATCATCATGAAATACTGGCACATTACAGCGTTCAATGAGCGCTTGCTCGATTTCGAAGCACTCTGGGGCTTTAATATCTTCGAGGTTAATACCGCCAAAGGTATCGGCAATATTTTCTACAGTGTTAATAAAGTCTTCCGTGGTGCGATGCTTCACCTCGATATCGATGGAATCAAGATTAGCAAAACGCTTAAACAGTAGTGCCTTGCCTTCCATGACCGGCTTAGACGCTAACGGCCCTAAGTTACCCAACCCTAAAATGGCACTGCCATTAGAGATCACAGCAACCATATTGCCTTTAGCCGTGTATTTATAAGCATTGTTAGCATCGGCAGCGATTTCACGCACCGGCTCTGCAACACCTGGGCTGTAGGCTAAAGCGAGATCGTTAACGGTCTCGGCGCTTTTGGTGAGTTCAATGCTAATTTTTCCTGGAACGGGGTTAGCGTGGTAATCGAGGGCTTTTTCACGAAAGTCAGACATGAACGAGTATCCTGCTAGAAATGTATGTGAGAGTTCAGCTAGTTAAGGCAAACCATACCGCTTTTCTAAATATATTCAAGCAATATCAGGTCTATCCTGTTGTACGAAATTAAAGGGTTTTAAGCCCAAGTTCATGCACATTATCTAAAGCTTTATGTGTAAATTTTGATATTCCATGCACTATAGGGACTTATGCATGCATAAAAAACCACCTAAAGCCATGCATAATGCTATATCCGAATAACTTAATATAACTAAAAAGAATACCGATCGGATAACGAATCTTATTGTTCGCTAATAACAAAGTAAGTGAATTTTAGTGAACTTTAGCGTCATTATTGTGCTTTTTTGTCACTTTAAATGAGCTAGAGCTTAAGGTGAAATGGCTAGTATGAATAATGGGGATGGATAAAAATCATAGACACAAAAAAAGCACCCGAAGGTGCTTTTCTCGACAAGCAAAGATTACTTCTTGCTGCTAAGCGCACCGAAGCGCTTATTGAAGCGATCTACACGACCACCTGTATCAAGGATCTTTTGCTTACCAGTGTAGAATGGGTGACACTCTGAACATACGTCTAGGTGAATGTCTTTACACAGGGTAGAGCTTGTCTGGAATTTGTTGCCACAAGAGCACGTTGCGTTGATTGCTTCGTACTTAGGGTGGATACCTTCTTTCATGGGGGTTACCTCTAAATAGGCCGTATCGCTCTCCAAACCCGAAGTTTGGCACCATACGCGTTAGTTTCAATGTGCCAAAGCATGGATATAACCCGCTCAGCACCCTTAAGGCCGCGTATTTTATTTGACTCCTGATTAATGTTCAAGCTTTAATTGCGGCTATTCACTGCGCCATGAATTTAGTACATTAGCGCTATATTCTAGTTCTTGGGGCCTGATTTTTGTTGCCATCATCTCGCGATTCCAACAGCCACAGTAGCAACGCGACCCCGTGCTACGTTGAAGTAGCACTTAAGGTGCCCTTACACCGTAGCTTCGACTATTTATTGCCCATCGAGTTGTGCTCTCGCGCCGTGACTGTAGGGGTAAGGGTCAGTGTTCCTTTTGGTTCGCGTGTCCTGACCGGTATGGTGTTAAAGGTAAAAGCCAGCACAGAGATGCCGGAAGATAAAGTCAAAGCCGTTAAAGCCGTGCTCGATAGCACTGCCATTATTGATGACAGTCACCTACAGTTATTGCAATTTACTGCTCGCTATTATCATTATCCATTAGGTGAAACCGTCTTTACCGCTTTGCCAAAAGCGCTGCGTGAAGGCGCGGATATTGATAAAACCAGCATTAATTACCTGCAACTCACCAAGCAAGGGCAACAACAACCGACACTGCGGGCGAAAAAGCAACAAGCCTTGCTTAAGCAGCTAGCTGAATCAGGGAAATCGCCCACCACGGAAATTAAAGCTCTGGGCTACTCCAAAGCCACCATTGATGCCCTCATCAATAAAAAACTAATAACTCAAGCAGTTGAGTTTGATAGTCAATGGCGCGAGCAGCCATTACAAGTGGCCAACAAACCAAGGTTAAACAGCGAACAAGCTGTCGCCTGCACGACCATTAATCAATCTCCTGGGTTTTCCGCTTTTTTACTTGAGGGAGTCACTGGCAGCGGCAAAACCGAGGTGTATCTGCAGTGCTTAGAGGAGGTTTTGCAACAAGGCAAACAAGCCTTAGTCTTGGTCCCCGAAATAGGCCTAACACCACAGACGGTAAATCGCTTTCGCCGCCGCTTCCCCAATACGCCAATTATGCTCTGGCACTCAGCGTTGACAGATAATGAGCGTTTGCAAACCTGGCGGTTTTGCCAAAAAGGTAGCTGTGCCATAGTGATCGGCACACGTTCAGCGATTTTTATGCCGTTTTTACGCATAGGCATGATTATTGTCGATGAGGAGCATGACGCCTCATTCAAACAGCAAGACACCCTACGCTATCACGCCCGAGATCTGGCTGCTTATCGTGCGCAACAGCAAAACATTCCCTTAGTTCTAGGCAGCGCGACCCCTGCCCTGGAAACACTCAACCGTGCATTGTCCGATAAGTACCAATTGCTCAGTCTCACCCAACGGGCACAAACCAGCAGTGACAATCAATTTGAACTCATAGACATTAAAGGTCAGCACCTTGAGGCTGGACTCAGCCATAGCGCCCTTGCCTATATCAAGCGTGAGCTGGCGAGACAAAAGCAAGTGATGGTATTTTTGAACCGTCGCGGCTTTTCCCCTTCGCTCATTTGCCATGAGTGCGGATGGCTCAGCGATTGCTCGCGTTGTAGCACCAGCGCGACCTACCACAAGGCCATGCGTCGTTTGGTGTGCCATCATTGTGGCGAGCAAAGTGCACCACCCATGCAATGCCCGGATTGTGGTAGCACACAAATAAACCCAGTGGGACTGGGCACCGAGCAATTGCAAGAAGCACTAAGCGAGCAATTTCCCGACACACCCATCAGCCGTATCGACCGAGATTCAACACGACGTAGAGGCAGTTTGGAGGAAGAACTGGCTGCCATCAATCGCGGCGGCGCACGCTTATTGGTGGGCACACAAATGCTAGCCAAAGGCCACCACTTTGCCGATGTCAGCCTAGTCATTATTCTTGATGTCGACGCCGGGTTATACTCATGTGATTTCCGTGCCACCGAACACTTAGCACAACTAGTGACTCAAGTAGCAGGACGCGCAGGGCGCAGTGGCGAACCAGGCACCGTGTTACTGCAAACTCACTTCCCAGAGCACCCACTATTGCAAGATTTAGTCAATAATGGTTACCAACACTTTGCCCGTTATGCTTTGCAAGAGCGCCATGAAACAGAAATGCCACCGTTTTCGCACTTAGCCCTGCTAAGGGCGGAAGCGCATGATTTATCGCTACTGTTGCGCTTTTTATCGGATTTAGTTCCCGCAGCCCCCGTGCCTAAGATACAATTGCTGGGTCCGATTCCCGCACCGCTCGAGCGAGTCGCTGGCAAATACCGTTATCAATTGCATATTCAAGGGCAAGATAGAGGCGCGCTACACGGCTTTTTGGCGCAACTAATGAACTACCTAGGTAGTAATAAGCTGGCGCAAAAAGTACGCTGGAATTTGGACGTTGATCCCATAGACATGATGTAAAGAGAACACAAAAACAATTATGGCGCAGCACGACTATATAAATCGCAAACGACCTCAGCGTGGTAAGAACAAAAAAGCCCCAGCAAAAAAGCCTCTGCCGCTTGTGCTTATTGCTTTGGCCATTTTGTTACTCGCCGGCTTCGCTTACGGCCTCTGGTATATAAAAACCCATGCTGATCCTGAGGCTGTTGAGCAAGTTAAGCAGAAACCAAGCGCCTCCAAGCCAGAAATTAAAAAGCCGCAAACGCCCGAATTTATCAACGAAATAAAACAAGCCGAGATAGAGGTTGAGGTCAAAGAAATTGAGCAAAAAGGCCCTTATCAAATGCAATGTGGGTCATTTAGAACCTATGCGCAGGCGGAAACGCTCAAGGCCAAAATAGCCTTTGTCGGGCTAGTATCAGAAATCAGGCGCACTGAAGGCAGCAATGGCGTCTGGTTTAGAGTACGTTTAGGCCCCTATCCAACTAAGCGCGGCGCAGAGAGCGATAAGAACAAGCTTAAGCGTCAGGCAAAAATCATGGGCTGTGGCATCTGGTTGTGGAATTAGGCAAAGCGAAAGCCGTTATCGCCATGTAAATAACCAAGCAGGCACAGCAAATCACATAAAGGGATTGCAAGTTTACCTTGAAATCCCTTTTTCATGCCCATATTTCCTCGCTATTAGACAGTTACAAACACCCAGACTGGGTATAAGGACACACATGACCACAATCGTTTCTGTACGCCGTGAAGGCAAGGTTGTTATTGGCGGCGATGGCCAAGTTTCGCTCGGCAACACGGTAATGAAGGGCAACGCGCGTAAAGTGCGTCGTCTTTTCAACGGTAAAGTGATCGCCGGGTTTGCAGGCGGTACAGCCGATGCGTTTACCCTTTTTGAGCGTTTTGAAAGTAAATTAGAGATGCACCAAGGGCATTTAACCAAAGCCGCTGTAGAGATGGCCAAAGATTGGCGCAGTGACAGAGCCTTAAGGCGACTCGAAGCCATTCTTGCTGTTGCTGATGAAACCACCTCACTGATTATTACTGGTAATGGCGATGTGGTACAGCCTGAACATGACCTAATTGCGATTGGTAGCGGCGGCAACTTTGCCCAATCAGCCGCAATCGCATTACTAGAAAACACCGAGCTTGGTGCGCGTGAAATCGTTGAACGCAGCTTAAAAATCGCTGGCGATATCTGCGTATTTACCAACAACCACCAAACTATCGAAGAATTGTAAGAGGAGCTGCCATGTCAGCTATGACTCCCAGAGAAATCGTTCACGAGCTTGATCAACACATTATTGGTCAGAGCAATGCTAAGAAAGCAGTGGCTATCGCCCTGCGCAACCGTTGGCGCCGTATGCAGCTTGACGAGAGCCTGCGCCAGGAAGTAACACCGAAAAATATCCTTATGATCGGCCCAACCGGTGTGGGTAAAACTGAAATAGCACGCCGATTAGCCAAACTTGCTAATGCTCCTTTTTTGAAAGTAGAAGCGACTAAGTTCACTGAAGTTGGCTATGTTGGCAAAGAAGTAGAGACTATTATCCGCGATCTCGTCGACATTGCCATTAAGATGGTTCGTGAGCAGCAGGCGAAGAAACACCACTTCCGTGCTGAGGAAGCTGCAGAAGAACGTATTTTAGACGCATTACTGCCACCAGCTAAAGACACCTGGGGCGAGTCACAGCCGAGTGAAAATAGCAGTACCCGCCAAAGTTTCCGTAAGAAATTACGTGAAGGTCAGCTCGATGATAAAGAAATTGAAATCGATGTTGCTGAGCAAGCGCCTAATGTTGAAATCATGTCACCGCCCGGCATGGAAGAAATGACCAACCAGCTACAGAGCATGTTCCAAAACATGTCCGGCGGCAAAACCAAAAAGCGCAAGTTGAAGATTAAAGAAGCCTTCAAACTACTTGTTGAGGAAGAAGCCGCCAAACTGGTTAACCCCGAAGATGTTAAAGAGCTCGCTATTGAAGCCGTTGAGCAGCACGGTATTGTGTTCTTAGATGAAGTAGACAAAATTTGTAAGCGCGGTGAAGCAAATGGCCCAGATGTAAGCCGTGAAGGAGTACAACGTGACCTGCTGCCGCTTATTGAAGGTTCAAGTGTGAGCACCAAGCACGGTATGGTGAAAACTGACCATATTCTATTTATTGCTTCTGGCGCGTTCCAAATGGCCAAACCCTCAGATTTAATCCCTGAACTACAAGGCCGTTTACCGATCCGAGTTGAGTTGGACGCCCTCAGCGCCGATGACTTTAAGCGCATTTTGACTGAGCCGCATGCTTCGTTAACGGAGCAACAAATCGCGCTTATGAATACCGAAGAAGTCACCATCGAGTTCACTGATGATGCTATTGACAGCATTGCTCAAGCAGCATGGCAAGTGAATGAAAAGACAGAAAATATTGGTGCTCGTCGACTACACACAGTCATGGAGCGATTGATGGAAGAAATATCCTTCGATGCTTCCGATAAGGCAGGCTCACGTCTTACCATTGACGGCGAGTACGTCAATCAGCACTTGGGTAACTTGGTGCAAGACGAAGACCTAAGCCGCTTTATTTTATAACGGCATGGGCTTGGGCAACTCCACCCAAGCCCTTTTTACTGAGGCTGGTTTATGTTGATAACAACCTTACACTATCATCAGCGTTCAAAAACCTTAGACATTCACTTTGACAATAGCGATAGCGCCGAGCTCAGTGCTGAATTCCTGCGTGTACACTCCCCTTCTGCCGAAGTACAAGGCCACCATCAAAGCGAGCCAAACCTCGTTACCAACAAACGGGATGTTGGTATCAACAAAATCGAACCTGTTGGCCACTATGCCGTGCGCTTAATTTTTGATGATGGCCATCTCAGTGGCTTATACAGCTTTCGCTACTTAGCCGAACTGACCAGCAACAAAGATAATCTCTGGCAGAGTTATTTGGCGCGACTTAAAGCTGCGAATGCCCAGCGTGATGCAAGCATTGCGATTAAGGTGACGCCTTAAGCTAAGTGCGTTGCCACCAACTAGGGTGGGTGAGTACAAAAAAGGGGGCTTTCGCCCCCTTTTATTATGTTACTGTCTTCGGCTTTTTCTAAACCTTGTATTTAGCCACGGCATCGTGCAACACCCGAGCCTGCTCTGCTACTTCCTCACTGGTATGGGCATTATTACTTGCATGGCCACTGGCCTGCTCCGCAATATCACGAATACGCACCACGTTTTGATTCACTTCAGAGGCAACCTGTGATTGCTGTTCAATGGCCACCGCGATTTGCGTACTCATTTCCATTATGGTTTCAATTTCTTGGGTAATCGAGCTCAGTAAGTCGCCGGCACGAGAAGCTTGCTCTGCACTCTCACCGCCTTGATCGCGACACTGTTGCATAATACTCACAACTTGTTGGGTCCGCTGTTGCAGGCCAGAAATAATATTTTCTATCTCCTGTGTGGAGTCTTGTGTGCGTTGCGCCAATGAACGTACTTCATCCGCAACCACCGCAAAGCCACGGCCTTGCTCACCCGCCCGTGCCGCTTCTATGGCAGCGTTCAACGCTAGGAGGTTGGTTTGCTCAGCGATACCGCGAATAACATCCAGTACCGAACCAATGGTGTCAGCATCTTTCTCTAAATCACCAACCACCCCAGAGGCATTACCAAGCGAGTCCGAGAGCTGGGCAATACGAGATACGGTGGCATCCACTTCCTGACGCCCTTGAGAAGCACTTTCATTGGTTGTTTGCGCTCGTTTCGCAGCTTCCTCTGTGTTGCCAGAGATATCATGAATGGTTGCCTGCATCTCGGTGGCCGCTGTGGCCACCATATCAGCTTCTTGTAACTGCTCTTGTACGCCAGTACTGGTTGATGCGGTGGTGCTAGCTAGGTCTTCTGTTGCGGCGTTCAGTGTCGCTAGGGCATTGTTTACATCAAAAATAAGCCCTCTAAAACCGGCGGTGAGGTTATTGATATTGCTGGTCAGCGTCGCAATTTCGTCATTGCCATGGGTGTCAATTTGAATACTTAAATCATTGGTCTCACGAATACGGGTAATAGCACTGACCGCTCTATCAATTGGCTGAATAATCGCGCGACTGGTCATTGTCAGCAGCGCCGCCACCAAGATTGCAGCAATCACTAAAATTGTCAGAGCAGTGATCTGAGTCACTCGCATCTCTTGCTCTATCATCTCTTTCGTGGCACCCAGCACTTGGCGAGCATACTTGTCACTTTGCTCAACGGACTGGCGCAATTGCCCCAGCGCGCCAGACTCTAAATCAACGCCCAAGCGTTGTTGCGCATCAACCAAGCTTTTAAATTTACTGCGATAGTCATCAAGGAGGGTGATTAACTTAGTGCGATATGGCGCATCAAACCCCGCGCTTTGCACTTTGTTTTTCAATGCGCTGAAATGGGTGTCAAACTTCCCTAGATACTTCACATCAAGGCGCAACATAAAATCTTTCTCAGCCCGACGAAGTTGTAACATCAGCGCCAGCATTTCAAAGTTTTGTCGCTCTTTAAGAAGAGTTTCGACTTCATGTACGGCGCTGCGTAGAGCGCCATAAAGGGCATCTTTTGGGTGCAAGCCGATTTCGCGCTGTAAAGCCTCGACGTTGTTAAAGTCATCACGATACTGCTGCGCCTGTGAGGCGAAATTATCAATCAGCTGAGTATCACCATCGAGGGTCACAAACTGCTCGCGCAGCTTCGCTACCCGCGCTTCAAGAGCTTGATACTCAGTGGCAAACTCATCCAATGCTTGTTCTTGCTTGTAAAATAGAAAGTTTTTCTCATGCTTACGTAAGGTAAGCTCATGAACATTGAGCTCTTCAGCATTTTCCAGTGTGGAGTTAAGTAAGCCCATTATGCGGGCTTCATAGATAATTACAGCGAATAACACCAGCAAAGCTGTTGCTACGACTGCGCCATTTAACTGTAAACGACGTTTAATCGTGAGCTTTTTCATAAAGTTCATGGTTTTGACCTTCTAAGTAACTGCAGCGCCATTATCTTCAAATTTTAGCCGCCATATATGATATGTCGCAAAAAATTTGTCGATTTTTCTTAAAATCAAGGCAGTTATATATTAATCAAGCGACCAGAACCAACAAAAATTACAACACGTTGTGCCACAACTGCTCATTTAAGCCTTTACGCTGATGCCACTGCCCCTGTACTAACCAATCGACCAAAGGCGCAGGATCTTGAGGATAGTTAATTCGAGATTGGGTCGCAATATTGATCCAATCTTCGAGCGCATCTTGATCAAGATAGTGCATCACTTGCGCCCGCTGCATTTGCTGCAACGTCAATGCATTTGAGTATTGCTCGAATTGACCGTTCAGAGGTTTAAGCAAGAGCTTCTTACCCAACGTAAGCGCTTCACTGGCAAGTTCAAAACCGGCATTGGCTATAACTCCGCTCGCACTTGCCAAATCACGCAGGAAGTTTGCCCGAGACGGGCGGCGCAAATGAATATGAGCGAGAGACTGGTCTTGCGCGTGTGGGTGATAACAGTAAAACTCTTTGCCAGGAAAGTCTTTGAGATAATGTATAACCTCCTCCAGCTCCTCAAAAGGCAGGTACACCAGTACCTTGTTATCGACATACTCACTATCAACCGCAGTGCCATGCTCAATAAACGGAGGAATAATAGAATCGTCAAAAGGCTGCCAATGCACTCCGAGATAAACATCCGCTGGAGCGAAGTTGCGGATCATTGCTTTGGTAAAGAGGTTATCGCCAGTTACCGGTACGTGGGGTGATAAAAATGCGGCTTGATGGCTCATGCCAATAACAGGAATTTTTTGCCGACGCCCAGCCCACGCGGTAACGGGCTCAAAGTCATTAAAGATTAAATCATAATGGCGTAAGTTGAGTTCACGAATATCACTGATAAATTCTCGTATTTTCGCTTGTTTAACCGTTTTAAAGCCATTAACTCGACCCCGCTCGGTGACAAAGGTAAGCCCTGTTCGCGTCTGAAAGTCGGCAAACTCCTGCATATCAAAATAATCAGCTTTGCTGCGCCCTGAAAATAAGTAATCCACTTCAATACCCGCCTTGGCAAATGCCTTGGCCATGACCCGAGCGCGTGTGGTGTGGCCATTCCCTGTGCCCTGAACGCCGTAAAGAATTCTCATAAAGTCCCTGTAATAATAAGTGCTAAAAGGGCACAGCCGTAACCCATCAACGAGCCGATAACTACATCAAGGGGATAATGTACCCCGAGCAGCACCCGCGATAACGCTACCAAGCTTGCCCATGCATAAAGAAATATAGCTAGTGGTGGATAGAAGTGGCTGACTACAGTAGCAAATACCCACGCCGCTGCGCTGTGCCCTGAAGGCAAACTAAATTTGTCGCTTGGGCGAATATGCGCATGGCTTATCACGCCATCACAGGGCCTTACACGCTGAAACAGGTTTTTAGTAGCGTAGTACACTGGTCTCTCGATTAGGTAAGCCACCAGCAGTACCATTACTAACGTCTGTTGCTGCGCGGTACTAAATGCCACTAGGTAAAGAGCAAAGGCCCCATATAAAATGCCGTCTCCTGAGCGTGATGTCATGCGAATGCAGTGATGTAACCAGCGCCGGTAACGCCGGCGAAATATCACCTTAAACAGTGCCCTGTCTATGCGATCTATATGCGATAAGATCATTCGCTTTCACCTAACTAGCTGACTTACTTTGACTATAGTGAGCGAAAATAACAATTACATGACGTTTTTTAGACACTAATATGTCGTCTCACGATGACCTTGCGCTTCGCTTGCTAAGCCCCATAACCTAGGTATACTTGATGCAAAAGTGCCCGTAGGAGAGCCCAATGGAATACAGTACTTCTGAACTTTGCGACCATTTTGCCGATGTAGTTGATGTGCTTGAACCCATGTTTATTAATTTTGGCGGTCAAAGTGCATTTTGCGGCCGTATAAGAACGGTGAAATGTTTTGAGAGTAGCCAACTGCTGCGTGAGGTACTGCAACAAGATGGTACTGACTGTGTGCTACTCGTTGATGGTGGCGGTTCTACTCGCCGCGCGCTGGTAGACATCGAGCTTGCAGAACTGGCCGTCGAGAATAATTGGGAAGGGATCATCGTATATGGTGCGGTACGCCATGTTGATGAGCTAGAAGAACTGGAGCTAGGCATCCAAGCGATTGCCTCAATTCCTGTGGGCGCAGACAATCTCGCTCCGGGTGAGGAAGGAATTCCAGTTAACTTTGCCGGGGTCTCTTTCTACGAAGATGATTATATTTATGCCGATAGTACCGGCATTATATTGTCCGCCGAAGAGCTAGAGCTAGAGTACATCGAAGATGAAGAGCTTGATGTATTAGAGGATTAATCCACTATATGAACCATGCAGTCACTATTTATGATGAGCAGAGCTTACAAGGCATAGTGGCTGCTCGCTCCGGCGAACAGCGTGTGTGGCAGGCGATGGCCTTGCTCGATACGCGTTTGGAGTTCAGTCAAGCCCTCAAAGATGCTTATGCCTTTGGCATACGTTACGTTATTCTCGGTATTCCTGAAGATATA
This sequence comes from Pseudoalteromonas sp. SW0106-04, assembly GCF_001293805.1. Classification (NCBI taxonomy): domain Bacteria; kingdom Pseudomonadati; phylum Pseudomonadota; class Gammaproteobacteria; order Alteromonadales; family Pseudoalteromonadaceae; genus Pseudoalteromonas; species Pseudoalteromonas sp. SW0106-04. The sequence continues at coordinate 297,396 of NZ_BCAI01000003.1, forward strand.
GGCCCTCGGGCAAACTTAGGTAAAGGCGGTGCTCAACAAGGTTTTCGCGCTTTTCTATCAAAGTTTTTAAACCTTCCTGTTAATGAATTTACCCCCGTACAAGACACACTCTTGCTAGGAGAAATAGACTGCCAAGCGCTGCAGCTGCAAAGCCAGGCTTTGGACAACCTTAATCCAGACGACACGGTACGCCTGCGGGCCTTGTGTGAGAATATAGATCAGTTAGTCGAACCTGTAGTGGCAGCTATTCTAGCGGCCGGACTAACCCCGATAGTGATAGGTGGCGGTCACAATAATTGTTACCCGTTACTGAGCGCAAGCAGTAAGCATTTCGGCTGCGCCATCAATGCGCTCAACCTAGACCCCCACGGTGACTTTCGTGCACTTGAGGGACGCCACAGTGGCAATGGTTTTCACTATGCTGCACGCCGGGGATATTTACAGGGCTACCATGTCATCGCTCTGGATGAACAGAAAAATAACCGAGATATACTAGCCGCACTGCATGAACATCACGCCAGCTACACCAGTTATCATGCTCTTAAAGTAGCCACGACCACATCAATAGCAGAGTCGGTGAATAGCGCCCTACACAGCTTTACTCTTACTAGCCCACTGGCCATAGAGTTGGATGTCGATGCCATTACCTGCGCGCCAGCCAGTGCGTTTAATCACCGAGGTGTAAGCCTTAGCGAAGCCGAGCAATATGTCTTTTGCGCCGCGCGCACTTCGGCGATGGCGTACATTCATTTGTGCGAAGCGGCTCCAGAGCAAGACCCTAATGGTTATGACGCTGGTGCGAATGCCGCTGGGCAAATTCTCACTGCCTTAGTTATTGCTTTTTTACGTGCAAGATACCAACGCTAGCTGAAAGATTGTTGGTGACGCCACTGTCGCCCCCACCCTAATAGCCCTTCTAATGGTAAAGGCTGGGTAAAAATGAAACCTTGCGCGCCTTGCACATTGAACTCTTTGATATAACTAAGCTGGGCGTCGGTTTCAATACCTTGGCAAATCACTTGCGCCTTTAGGTGGCGATGCATGTCAATAAGGCCATTGAGTAGCGCTTTGTTGGCGCTGGTATAATCAACATCTTCGGTCAATGCAGGGTCCACTTTGACGTAACTTAGCTTAAGCTTAGGCAATTTCGCTAAAAATAATGGCGTTTCGCCAAGACCATCCAAACAAACGTGAACCCCTACCTGGTGTAACCGAGTTAACAATGATAAAGCGCGATTATCCAGCGACATAAGCACTGGCAAAGGACATTCAACAATTAAATCGCCATGAGCAAGGTTGTGCTCTCGTACCATACGCTCAGCAAAATCAACAAACTCATCGTGCAGGACTTCTTCACCATACAAGTTAATGCTTACCGGGGTCGGCTGCCCGTCCATTTTTAATGCCAAGGCCATTTCCGCTGCACGTTCAAGCACATGGAATGCCAGCTTATAACCACGTCCGACGGCACGCAGATCAGCAATAAATTCTTCGGCTTTTAATAACCCTTTTTCTGGATGCTGCCATCGTAGCAATAATTCAACATACAAGAGCTCTTGTTTGGGCAATCCAATTACAGGCTGAAAATAAAGCACAAAGTCTTGCTCAAAATCGACCTTCTCTAACTCTTTCAGTTGTATTTCGTGGGATTGCACCTGCTGCTCTAGCTCAGCACTGTAATGACTAATACGTTGCTCGGGATAAAAGTCACGCGTTTTAAACGCGCACTGCAACATGTCATCAAGGCTTGATGCTGAACTCGCCCCTTGTACGATAGCGATATGTGGTTTTAGCTCGACGATACCCTGCTGAGAATTGAACGGCCGCTGAGCGGCATCGGCTAGCTGTTGAGCAACTTGCTCATGTACGTGTCGCTCTTGATCGAATACCACCACTGTGCCGTAACACAGCGGAGCAACTTGGAAAAGTTGCGCGCTCTGTTGCACTTGTCGTCGCGGCACATTGAGATTTAACACTTGCGGGTGGTCGATGACTTGATTCATCCGCGTTAAGGCTTGCATCAGTAATAGCTCAGCAAATTCTTGCCCAAGCTGACGGTTAAGAGGCTCATAACCTTCTATTTGTACTAAAATTAAGGCGATATCAGCGCGATTATTGGCGCTCCAATCTTGATATTGCGCTAACGCTTGCGGCCAAGAAATAATAGGGAGAGAGTGGTTATCAAGTGTATTAGCTTGTTGGTTGGATGCAACTTCCGGCTCACTAAAGCTCAGCTCCATATAAGCGCTAAGCTGCAACAACAAGGGGACGATGCATAACCAAGCGCTGTGCAACTCAAAAGAGAGGTGCGTTGCTATCAGCAAGCTCTGCAATAGCACTAACCCACCCTTGCCAAGCAGTAATCTTTTATTTTGATGCCGGTATACAAGCCAACAACGAACGCCATAAGCGCCTAACAAAATGACGCTGGCGACTTGCCAATAGCCACTGATATAGGCCAGTCCAGCGATTGAGTAGAACATCGCACTTAAGCCATCACGGCGTTCACTGACGAGAACAACGCTGACGATTAGCGCCATCATAAACAGTCCGCTAATAAAGGCGCTCAAATGAATGCTGGTGATCATGATTATTATCGTTATTGTTGACGCGGCTGACGCTTGTTAATAAGCCAAGTATAGCCGCTTATAATTTAGCCGCCCATGATCAGAAAGTTTTGCTTAACACTCCCTGAATCCACAGTTGTTTCAAGGGCTTGGTTCCAAATTCGTAACTTAATTGTGCGGGGTGCTCAATGTCCCACAAAGCGACATCGGCACGCATCCCTGGTGCAAGCGTACCTCTGTCTGCAAGCCCTAACGCTCGTGCCGCATGACATGTCACGCCTTGTAACGCTTGCGCTGGTGTTAGTCGAAACAAAGTACAGGCCATATTCATCATTAGCTGCAATGAGCACAACGGGGATGTGCCGGGATTAAAATCAGTGGCAATTGCGATAGGCACATTATAACGATGCAACAACGCTATTGGTGGATACTGACTCTCTCTAAGGTAATAGAACGCCCCCGGGAGCAAGACAGCAACCATACCGCTTTGCGCCATTGCCTTAACCCCTTGTTCGTCAAGGTATTCAAGATGATCACTCGATAACGCCTGATACTTCGCAGCCAAGGCAGTACCGCCCATGTTAGAGAGCTGCTCGGCATGGAGCTTAAGTTTGAAGCCTAAATCCTGCGCCGCCTTAAGCACCCGCTCCGTTTGCGCATGGGAAAAACCAATATGCTCACAAAAAACATCTACCGCACTGGCCAGTTTCTTGGCCGCCACTTCGGGGAGCATCTGCTCACATACCAGGTCGATATAACCATCACTGTCTCCTTGATACTCTTTGGGCAATGCATGGGCACCTAAAAATGTGCTCTGAATCGATACAGGGTGATGGCTATCAAGTAACTTGGCGACCTCCAGCAGTTTTAGCTCGGCAGCTAGGTCTAAACCATACCCTGATTTTGTCTCTACTGTGGTCACCCCTTCAGCGTAGAGCGCATCAAGGCGCTGTTTGGCACTAACGTACAACTGTTCCGGCTCTGCCGCGCGGGTTGCGCTCACAGTGGTCGCAATCCCTCCCCCTTGCTCAGCAATAGCTTGGTAACTTTCTCCTTGCAAACGGCGCTCAAATTCTCGTGCACGATTACCGGCAAACACCAAGTGAGTGTGGCAATCGATAAGCCCTGGAGTCACCCACGCCCCTTTTGCCGAGGTCACAGGAATACTTAATAAATCCAGCTCTGGGAGCTCACTCATCGGCCCAAGCCATTGAATAACCCCCTCGCCCATGACCACGGCTCCTTGCTCGATAACACCATAAAGGTCATCACCTTGAGGCTCCATAGTGGCGATATTTACATCTACTATAATGTGATCCGCGTGCATTAGACGTGCTCCTAATGAGTAATTTGTTAAGCTTGTATATACAAGATATTTATGCCATGTTTACATAATAACCAAGGCAGTGCAAAGTGCCGCGATGGTATTGATTAGGAGCCCTCATGTCGTCAGCTAAGTATCATCAAATTAAAGATCATATTTTAACCCAGATCCGCAGCGGACAATGGCAAGAGTTCCAACGTGTGCCATCAGAAAACCAGCTTGCGCAGCAGTTTGCAGTCAGCCGCATGACCGCACGCCGGGCTCTGAGTGAGCTTACCGATGCCGGCATACTCACTCGCACCCAAGGCTTAGGGAGCTTCGTTGCCAGTTTTAAATCACAGTCATCACTGCTGGAGATCCGTAACATCGCCGATGAGGTGCGTGAACGTAACCACAGTTACAGTTGTGCGCCGGTAACCCTAGAGTCTATTGATGCAGTTGCCCCCATCGCTATAGCGCTAGGCGTTGAGCCCGGCGATCAGGTGTATCATTCAGTATTAGTGCACTTTGAAAACGATGCGCCCCTGCAAGTAGAAGAACGCTTTGTTAACCCGGAGCTGGCACCTAACTACCTGCAGCAGGATTTCCATACCCTGACGCCTCATGAGTATTTATCTCAAGTTGCCCCTCTGACCGAGGCGCGACATACGGTCGAGGCTATCACGCCAAACCAACAAATGTGTACGTGGTTAAACCTCTATAACGAGGAGCCTTGCTTACAAGTGATCCGTCGTACCTGGTCACAAAGAGGCATTGTTAGCTTCGCTAGGCTTGTATCTCCGGGCAGCAAATATCGCTTGGGTGGCCATTTAACATTCACTAAACGCAGTTAAAAAATTTTATAAAAACCAATTGTATATACAACCTATCAACAGGTGACATTATGACAACACACAGATTAGATAATAGCCGCGTTATTCGCGCCCCGCACGGTGATAAAATCGCCGCTAAAAGCTGGCAAACTGAAGCTGCTAAACGCATGCTAATGAATAACCTCGACCCAGAGGTTGCCGAGCACCCTGAAGCACTGGTTGTTTACGGCGGGATAGGCCGCGCAGCTCGTGACTGGCCGTGTTTTGATGAGATCATTCGCACCCTAGACCGCCTTGAGGATGACCAAACCTTATTGGTGCAATCTGGAAAGCCTGTTGGCGTTTTTACCACCCACAGCAATGCTCCTCGAGTGCTCATCGCGAATTCAAACTTGGTGCCTCATTGGGCTAATTGGGAGCACTTTAACGAGCTCGATAAACAAGGTCTGATGATGTACGGACAAATGACTGCCGGCTCATGGATTTATATTGGCTCCCAGGGCATAGTGCAAGGAACCTATGAGACCTTTGTGGCAATGGCCAAACAGCATTTTGAAGGTCAAGCAAAGGGCCGTTGGATCCTCACCGGCGGCCTAGGAGGCATGGGCGGAGCCCAGCCGTTAGCAGCAACCATGGCAGGCTTTAGTGCCTTAGTCGTTGAGTGTGACCCAAGCCGAATTGAATTTCGCCTAAAAACCCGTTACCTGGATAAACAAGCCAATAGCTTAGACGAAGCCTTAGCAATGATTAACAGTGCCTGCGCTCAAGGTGAAGCAATCTCAGTGGGGTTATTAGGTAACGCCGCCGATGTTTACAGCGAGCTGGTTGAGCGTCAAGTTACACCCGATGTGGTCACCGACCAAACCTCCGCTCATGATCCATTAAATGGCTATTTGCCACAGGGATGGACTCTGGAGCAAGCTCATGAGCTGCGCCAGCAAGACCCAGAGCGGGTGGTACGCGAAGCGAAACAATCCATGGCGGTGCAGGTACGTGCCATGCTCGCCATGCAACACGCAGGCGCCGCTGCCACAGATTATGGCAACAATATTCGCCAAATGGCACAAGATATGGGCGTCAATAACGCCTTCGATTTCCCTGGTTTTGTGCCTGCTTATATTCGCCCACTCTTTTGCCAAGGTATTGGCCCCTTCCGCTGGGTGGCTTTATCGGGCGACCCAGAAGACATTTATAAAACCGATGCCAAGGTGAAAGAGCTTATTGCCGATGATCCGCACCTGCATAATTGGCTCGATATGGCCCGTGAGCGTATTCAATTCCAAGGCCTACCGGCTCGTATTTGTTGGGTAGGGCTCAAAGATCGCGCCCGCTTAGCGCAAGCCTTTAACACCATGGTTAAAAACGGTGAACTAAAAGCCCCGGTTGTCATTGGCCGCGATCACCTTGATTCTGGCTCAGTTGCAAGCCCTAACCGAGAAACAGAAGCAATGCGCGATGGCTCAGATGCGGTATCGGATTGGCCGTTACTAAACGCGTTACTGAATACCGCTGGCGGCGCCACTTGGGTATCGCTACACCATGGTGGTGGCGTAGGCATGGGCTTTAGCCAACATGCTGGGGTGGTCATTGTTGCCGATGGCAGCGATGAAGCACATGACAAACTGGGGAAAGTACTGTGGAACGACCCCGCTACCGGAGTGATGCGCCATGCTGATGCCGGCTACGATATCGCCATAGACTGTGCTGCTGAGCAAGACTTAGATTTACCTATGGTCAATAAGGAGCAACGCCATGATTAATGTTCACCTGCACCCTGGTCAGCTCGATTTAGCCACTTTGCGCCAAGCGCAGCAACAACCTATCCACATCACCTTAGACGAGAGTGCTCTGAGCGCTATCGCCGCAAGCGCCGCCTGTGTGCAACAAGTGATTAAGGATAAGCGAACCGTTTATGGCATTAATACTGGCTTTGGCTTACTTGCGAACACCAAAATTGCTGAGCCGGAACTAGAACTGCTGCAGCGCTCTATTGTGCTCTCACATGCTGCCGGTATTGGTGAGTTGATGCAAGATAGTACAGTTCGCTTAATGATGTTGTTGAAAATCAACTCGTTATCACGCGGTTTTTCCGGGGTGCGACAATGCGTTATCGATCTCTTAATTGCCCAAGTTAATGCTGGTATTTACCCATGCATTCCCATTAAGGGTTCAGTGGGCGCATCCGGAGACTTAGCCCCCTTAGCACATATGTGCCTACCGCTATTAGGCGAAGGAGAGGTGCGCTATCAAGGTGATATCATGCCAGCAACACAAGCTTTCGCCAAAGCTAACCTCACCCCCATCACCCTTGCCGCGAAAGAAGGTTTGGCGCTGCTCAACGGCACTCAAGCGTCGACGGCATTAGCCTTAGAGGGACTATTTCAGGGCGAGGATTTATGGGCACAAAGTGCGGTTATCGGCGCCATGAGCATTGAGGCGGCGATGGGCTCACGGGCACCTTTTGATGAGCGTATCCATCTCGCCCGAGGCCAACAAGGACAAATCGACAGCGCCCAAGTTTTTCGGCAACTGCTAGATAAAGAGTCTGCCATTAGCCGTGCCCATATCGACTGTGAAAAAGTGCAAGACCCTTACTGCTTACGTTGCCAACCACAAGTACTAGGGGCGTGCTTAACGCAAATTCGCCAAGCCAGTGAAGTCATTCTCGTCGAGGCCAATGGCGTCACCGATAACCCGCTGGTCTTTGCCGAGCAAGGTGAAATCATTTCTGGGGGCAACTTTCATGCCGAGCCCATCGCCATGGCGGCAGACAACCTCGCCTTAGCGATCAGCGAAATCAGCGCGCTGTCCGAGCGCCGTATCGCCCTACTCATAGATTCGAACTTATCTAAATTGCCGCCATTTTTGGTGGAAAACGGCGGCGTGAATTCGGGTTTTATGATAGCTCAAGTCACCGCTGCAGCCTTGGCCTCGGAGAATAAATCCTTAGCTCACCCGGCATCGGTCGATAGCCTCCCTACCTCGGCCAACCAAGAAGACCATGTGTCGATGGCCACCTTTGCCGCGCGACGACTGCAAGATATGGCCGAGAATTCTCGCGGTGTACTCGCAGTAGAGTATCTAGCTAGTGCGCAGGGGCTTGATTTTCGCGCTCCGCTAAAAGCGGCCGCCAGTGTTGAGCAAGCGAAGGCCACTTTGCGAGAACGCGTCGCTTACTATGACAAGGACCGATACTTCGCCCCCGATATTGAGCGCGCTAATCAATTGCTCAAAGAGCGCGCGCTATGTGCTCTGATTGACGGGGTGTTACCGTCGGCCTAAATAGGTTGCTGATAACTAAACCCTAATTGTTCGATGGCGCTCCCATCGATACGCCGTTTAATGGGCCTCTGACTGGTAAAGGTCGGAGGCTCATTGCCCAAACGCTGACAGTGATCACGGTAATATTGCTGTTTCGTAGGGTGCTGTGGATGAACCAAATTGTAAACGCTTTGCGTTTGCTCATAGTGCGACAGTAGCTGCAAAATGCCGTCAATCACATCGTCACGGTGCACCATGTTCACCACATCATCGCCATGCGATGATAGCGCTTTACCACTAACAAAACGCCCCGGTTCGCGCTTCGGCCCTATAAGGCCCCCTAGACGCAATGCCCGGCCACCCTGTTCTAACACGCGCTGTTCGGCTGCAAACAAACGCTGCTGGCGTTCACTGCTTAGCGTCAATTCACTGCTTTCTTTGTAGTCGCCACTCTGTTGAGGGTAGATACCCGAGCTTGAGCACAACACGAACCCTCGACCTTGCAATGTTTGATAGAGCGCCAGCGCCGCCTCAAGGCTTTGTAGGTAGTTGCTATTAGGATTTCGACTCCCCGGAGTCATTGCACATAGCCAAAATGCATCAGTTAAATCGAGGTCATGCTCAAGTTCACCACGCTCGTTAATAACAAATTGACGTTCGTGACTTTGCTCACCACGACGACGGTGCGTTGCTTGTACCTGCCACCCTGACGATAAACAGCGCTGTGCCAGCGCTTCACCAAGCCAACCGGCTCCGATAATCACGATTTTTTTTGTCATATTTTCTCCCAAATTAACTCAGCGCCATCTACACTTTGCACAGTACAACACCAAGGAATTCAACTTGCTATGTTTTTAGTTCGCTTAGTTTACGCTTCCCGTGTCAGTGATTCTCTCAGCACTGACGATGTGGCACAAATTTTAGAGCACTCGCGCGGCAACAATCGAAGTAACGATATATCAGGATTACTCTGTTTCAACCATGAATACTTTTTACAGTGTTTAGAAGGCTCAAGAGCCAGAGTAAATGCTTTGTACCAGCGCATACTGGGCGATACACGGCATCAAGATATACTGCTGCTGAGCTATGGTGAGATCACTGAACGCAACTTTGGTCGCTGGAGCATGGGCTATATTCCCGCTTCAAGCATTATTCGCGAGACCACCATGCGCTTTAGCGGCAAAAGCGACTTTAACCCGTATGAAATGACCGGCGATAGTGCCCATGCACTATTGGCTGAACTGGCACGCAATACCCCGACTTTGGAATAGTTCACGCTCAATTGCTGTAGATCAAAGCACCGCTGTGCACGTTAAGTAAACTAGCCGCACTTCCACCTGTGTGAGAGAGCGTCGTGATAGCACAAGTACAATGGCACAATGAGCTAATAAACAAATACAACGTTTCTGGCCCGAGATATACCTCTTATCCTACGGCTTTGCAATTAACCGATGGGGCCGATGGCAATACGCTAATAAACGCACTACAGCAGTGTCAGGGTGATGAATTATCGTTGTATATTCATATCCCCTTCTGCCACCAACTCTGCTATTACTGCGGCTGCAATAAAATTGTCACCCGCCACCAACATAAAGCGGATTTATACCTAGATTATCTGGGCCAAGAAATGGCTCTATTAAGTGAGCATAGCCGCCACTTAAGCGTTAAACAGCTGCACTTGGGCGGGGGCACGCCAACATTTCTAGATAGCGCACAGATGCACCGCTTAATGGCACTCATTAATGAGCACTTTAATATTGCCAACGACAGTGAGCGCAGCATTGAAGTTGATCCCCGCGCTTTGCCGCTAGAGCGCATCGATGAGCTTAAGGCGCTCGGTTTTAATCGTATTTCATTTGGTGTTCAAGACTTCAATGATGAGGTACAAAACGCCGTTAATCGACCACAGTGCGCACAGGATGTAGAACAACTGGTTCGTCGCGCGCAAGCGGTGGGCTTTACCTCGGTCAATGTTGATATGATCTACGGATTACCGAAACAATCAACAGCTTCCTTTGCGCGCTCCATTGCCCGGCTGATTGATATTGGCCCGGATCGCGTCTCGGTATTTAATTATGCCCATCTGCCAGAGCGTTTTGCCGCTCAGCGCAAAATTAAAGACGCCGATTTGCCCAGCGCCCAAGCCAAGCTGACGATGTTTAAAGAAACGCTCTCCGCCATGCTCGCGGCTGGCTACCAATTCATTGGTATGGACCACTTTGCCAAGCCGGACGATGAACTGGCTGTGGCTCAGCGCCAAGGTCATCTGCACCGGAACTTTCAAGGATACACTCTCGGCGGCGACCTCCCCCTACTGGGTTTAGGCGTATCCGCCATTTCGCAACTGGGCAATCACATCATTCAAAACCACAAAGAGTTGAAGCTGTATTACCAAGCGTTAGAACATCATACTCTGAGTGCCTGTAAAGCACTGACACTCAACGATGAAGACCATATTCGCGCGGCGGTAATAAAGCAGCTTATTTGCCACTTTGAGCTAGATATGGACGCATTCTCAAATCAATACCACATAAACTTTAAAGCTCACTTTGCCAACGAGCTGGCGCAGTTACAGGGGTTTATTAACGATGACATGCTGAGCGTCAGTGAGCGGCATATTCGCGTAACTGCAAAAGGTATTCTCTTCATTCGCATCATCTGTATGTGTTTTGATCAATACTTACAACAAAAACTCAACCAACAACGCTTTTCACGAGTAATCTAGAAGCGATAAAAAAGCCGCTATACAGCGGCTTTTCTTACATAAACACATGCTTACTGTTGGGGTCAGCGGTAAATTCACTGAGGATTTTTTCTGCATCCTCAAGAATGTCCGCTTCCAACTCTTTTTCTTTACGCCAGCGCGCACTGTCTTGCTTGAAGATTTCCTTCTTCGAATATTTTTTGCGTGCCTCGTGAGTAGGTAGGTCCTTGACCGCATCGTACATGGCATAGACACCCGGATAGTGCGCCTGCAAGTCGCGCTCTTGATCGAAGCTGTACTGACTCATAAGTACCCACACTCGTAAACATCCTTCCGAGTATTCACATTGACCTTCTTTCATCGCTTTCGCGAGCAGGTGGATACTATCACTCAATTTTGCATTACGGGCTAAGCGCTTTTCGGCGAGCTCCGCTCGTTTAGCTGCAATCGCCTGATTTTGCTCCTTCACTTGCCAAATCAAACGCCCTGCGTAAAAAGCCAACCCAGCAATGATCAGCGCCCCAATTACGATGGCAATGATCCACATGGAATTCATTTTTTATCCTCTTCGTCTAGCCACTCATCCGCCAAAGAATCATTCATATAACTATCAAGCAGATCTTCGTCATCCGCAAAGTCTTCATCATCAATGCCCAGTATCTCGCATAGTTGCTCATGACGTGCGACCTTGGCATTGAAATATTTTGCATCTTTGCCTGTTAACGTTTCGCCTTGATCGTGACGCTCAATAAGCGCTAGCAGGCGCTCATCCGCTTCAATCTGTGCCAACTCTTGTTGCGGACTCAGTTCTGGCTCATTCGCTTGGCGCAGAGTCGCTTGTGGTTGAAGATTGCGCCGAGGCTTAGACTCAGGCTTGCTCTGTTTAGGCGCCTGTGGTGTTAAGCTCACAGGCTTTTTGCTGCCCACCCGCTTATCTGTTTTGCCGCTCTCTCTGCTCTCGCTACCCTCAACTTTTAAAAGTTGTGAATTACGGTTACCAGGCTCGGCACCTTTTTTCTTTTTCTTGCTGCGCTGCTCTTTCATCGCTCGCAGCTCTCTGAGCTTATCTTTACTTAAACGCGCAGTGCCGTTATTGATGACCTTGCGGGACTTTTTCTTTCTCGTCATAGTTAATCTCTATCGCGCGGCCGTGTTAAGAAGATCACATCAGCCGCAATAAATTCCACATTAAATCCAAACTGCTCGGCGATATAAGCAAAGGTATCTTTGCTATAAAAGGCAATGTGTGTTGGATCATTTTTATAGTGCCAGGTGGCAAAACGCTCAGCATTGATAACTAACTTGGTCATCAAAGCCAAAGTGCCCCCTGGGCGTAATAATTCGTACCATTGTCCAAGGACAATATTAGGTTCGGCCAGGTGCTCTATTACTTCGGTGCTGCATATAAAGTCATAACGATCATAAAGCACACATTGATCAGGGTAGTAATAGAGATCATACAATGCCACTGTATGTTCTTGCTCTTGCAACATAGCAGCGAGTAAGGGCGCTGGCCCACAGCCAAAATCTAAGCCTTTACTTCGAGCAACTAAACGTTGCTGCAACGGATTAAAGACCCTGCTTAGGAAGCGACGGTACCCTGGGTCATCAAGGTCATTCTCATGATGATCATAGATGGCCTTCTCTTGTGCTGGCGTTACGTATTGGCATGCCGCCACAAACACCAATGTACAACGCTGGCATTGCCAGTAGTCGCGTACTTTGTCGCGGTAGTAGTGATTTGGGTTTGAGCTTTGACACAGCGGGCAGGTATTCGCTTTCATAGCGACTATTGTAACAGGACAAATAAAAAGGCGGTAGAGCTAACCTCTACCGCCTCGCAACTCGAGCGCCAAAATGAATTTGGACACTTCTCCCTTCGACTTGATTTTAAGTCTTATTTTATTATTTTTGTTATCACTTTCCGTATTGTTTTTATTATCTTCCGTGTGGTGTTTTATTTTTCTCGGTCTTCCTAACTCTTTGTTATTCTTCCTTGGTTGTGCATCTTTCGATGCTCCCCTAGCGCACAAACTTGCCGCGATTCCGTTACCAATTTCCCTGTTGTTATTGTTTGTTGCGACAGCAACTAATTTACTGATTCATAACTTAGTTACAACTGGTTTAACTATTTTTTGTAGTTTTGTTGCTGTACCAAAACAGGTAAATTTTTAAATTTCATTAAGTTAAGGTTTATTTTGTGATTTAAAATGAGCAATAGATTACATTCACATATGGTCAATGTCTCACAAGCAGGTGGAGATATCGTCAACTTAATTAACATGCACAAAAAAAGCAGCTAATGCTGCTTTCTTAGTCACTTTTCAAAACCTCATCCATTTGGACGAGGCTGAATTTTAGTGTAGACCACCTAGGTACTTTGATAAGACCTCGATATCTTCATCGGTCAATTTCTTAGCGATGTCACGCATCATACCATTGTGGTCATTTGCACGTGCACCATCACGGAATTTCTCTAGCTGCGCCTTAAGGTATTCCGCATGCTGGAATGAGATTTTTGGGAATCCAGCTAAAGATGTACCGTTACCACGAGGGCCATGGCACGCAGCACAAGCAGGAATTCCACGTTCGGCGTCACCTGCTTTGTAAAGCATTTCGCCCTGCTCGACAACATCTTCAGGGGTTGTGCCCTCAGACATATTGAGCGAAGCAAAATAAGCAGACAAGTCTTTCATATCTTGATCGCTCAATGGCATTGCCATGCCACCCATGACTGGATCCGCGCGACCTTCTTCGCCCCCAGAGGTCATGCCTAATTTAAATTCTTTAAGCTGCTTATATAAATACTCAGCGTGCTGACCTGCGATCTTAGGGTACATGGTGACAGGCGCGTTACCATCAGCGCCATGACACGCAGCACATGTCGCCGATTTGTCTTTACCTGCGCTGGCGTCGCCATCAAATGCTGCTGCGTTGTTTGCACTCAACACACCAACTAACATAGTTAAGGATAGTGCTAATTTCTTCATGGTAAATTCTCTGTTTCGGACCCTGTATTCGTTTACAATCTTTTCGATGCAATGGCTCTATTCTACACGATAAAAATTTCTCTGGCACGTTTTCTGCCCACATTAAGCTTATAAAATGCGGGGTTTTAAGGAAAATTTGTCTCAGCGCATAGTTTTGCCGAGCTTTCCTGACCCATTGCTTGCACCTTTAGCTTAGCCGCTTTCTGATATAAACTAGCGGTTAATCTAATTTTGGTGCCTCACTGAGGAGTTCATGTGGCCAAATCCCGCGTTGATTATACGCAAGCTAAGTTTATAACAAGTGCCCCGGATATCAGTAAATTACCGGAGGACACAGGTATTGAGATCGCGTTTGCAGGGCGCTCCAATGCCGGTAAATCCAGTTCACTAAATACGCTGACCGAACAAAAACTCGCTCGTACTAGTAAAACGCCTGGACGCACACAATTGATCAATACTTTTGCGTTGCAAGAGGATCAGCGGCTAATTGACTTACCTGGATATGGTTTTGCCAAAGTGCCAATGGAGATGAAACTAAAATGGCAACGCTCTTTAGGTGAGTATTTACAAAAGCGCGAGAGTCTAAAAGGCTTGGTAGTGTTGATGGACATACGTCATCCCCTAAAAGATCTCGACCGTCAACTTATCGAGTGGGCCAGCTCCAGCGACATTCCTGTGTTGGCGCTACTGACTAAGGCTGATAAGTTCAAGCAAGGCAAACGTAAGTCTGAGGTGCTAAAGGTGCGCCGCGAGCTTGCTGAGGTAGCAGACAACATCACTGTACACGCATTCTCGTCGCTTAAAGGTACCGGCTTGAATGAGTTAAGAAAGCAGCTAGATGAGTGGTTTTTAGGGCCTGTTGTCACTCAGCCGCCGAGTGAAAACGACTCTCCTGCCGAATAGATTATAAACTCCTCACCCTGGGGCTGAGCGAGCTGCTCGGCCCACGCATAATACACCGTACGCGCTAATTTCGCTTGCACCCCATAAGGCAGCTGCAGATAAGGCAGCTTCTGTCCTTGCGGATCGACATGTATAAGCAGCGGATGCTGTGCGCCGAGCACAAATTCACGGCCAATATTATCGATACAAATAACCGCTGGACGCGCTGCGTTTTGCGCTGTAGCTAGACGCCAGTCAACAACTAATAGCGGCGCATCGTCCACCCTGATAGCCATCTGTTCAACAGGGGTTTTTAGGTAGTATTGCCCTTGCTCACACCATAACACCGAAGCAAACAACTTAACTAAACGAGCACGTTTAATTTCAGTGCCGTGATGGAACCAACGACCATCTGCAGTAATATGAATGTCGATGGTGCCGCATTGCTGCGGCGACCATTGATCTAAAGGCGCAATTTGCCCCTCAAGTTGCTGCGACAGAGCCGCTAGCGCTTGCTCATTACTGCTCATTTAAGGTCAGTACAAAAGAGACAGGAACGGCGCGAGTTATAGAGTCTAACCCGGCTAATGACTTCAACTTGTCGATCCCCAGTTGCAACGCAAAGTCAGAGGGACTTACTAACACTGGCATCATAGAACTAACCACCAGGTCACCGGCACGACTTGCCACCACGCTCACAGCTATTTGCTGAGCTTTAGTTTTACCGTGTAACGCCAGCTGTGCTTGAACATTTCCTTGAGCCACGCCGGTATCTTTCGCTTGTGCGATTAACTCACTGACATTCGCAGTAACTTCCATCGCGGGAAACTCGACGGTGTTAAAAAGAAATTTCTGCATGCGCTCGTTGCGAATCGGGATCTGCGTCTCAACACTGTTGAGATCGATCGCTAGCTTAAACATGCCGCTCTCATCAACGCTGCCTGAAACGTTTTTGAAGAAGTGGCTCTCCGCAATAGCGTTATTCTTTACTGAGACAAAATTTACGCGGCTGTGATTATTATCTACCTGCCACGCAGCTAATGCACTGGTACTGCCAACAAGCAGCGCACCACACATTAAAGAACGAACAAAACTATTAAACATTACGCTTTCCTTCGATAAGAATGATTATCACCATGCTAGCAATAAACTATCTGTAGGTGAACTAACCACCCAAGGATACTTAAGGAAATGAGTAAAGGATCAGCCAGCAAAATGCTAGGAAAGAGAATAAAAAACATAACAGCGAAGGAGTAGAAAAAGCCGGCCTACCAAAACGGTAAGCCGGTATAGCAATCTGGGGAGAAGCTATCAATACGCTGTACCATCGCAAAGCGAGTGGCACATCATCAACAGGATGTCCTACAGGATGAGGACGCGCGGACTGTAGCAAATCAATATCGAGAAATAAACGTAAAGCGCGCGTAACAGCGCTTATTTAATCCTATATAAACCAAATAAAACTATTTCTTATACTCTTTTACAGGGTTTTAACTAAGTGCAGCTTGAGCACAAAAGTACTCAAGCTGCTTGATGCTAGTGTGCCTGCTGCCAATTATCTCCGCTATCCGCCTCGGCGATTAACGGCACATCTAAGCTAGCGGCTTTGGCCATAAGATTGCAGATTTCTTTGGTGTAGGCATCAACATGTTGCTCAGCAATTTCAAACACCAACTCATCGTGTACCTGCATCAATAGTTTGACCGTGCCTTGTGGTTGTTGTTGCACCCATTGGTGTACGGTGATCATCGCTTTTTTGATAATATCCGCAGCAGTTCCCTGCATCGGTGCATTAATTGCGGCCCGCTCTGCGGCCTTACGCCGTGCTCCATTGCGAGCATTGATCTCCGGTAAATGTAAACGGCGACCAAATAGCGTTTCGACATAGCCTTTATCAGCGGCTCCTTCTCGAGTGCGTTCCATATATTCTAAAACGCCAGGGAAG
Organism: Pseudoalteromonas sp. SW0106-04; assembly: GCF_001293805.1. Classification (NCBI taxonomy): domain Bacteria; kingdom Pseudomonadati; phylum Pseudomonadota; class Gammaproteobacteria; order Alteromonadales; family Pseudoalteromonadaceae; genus Pseudoalteromonas; species Pseudoalteromonas sp. SW0106-04. The sequence goes on from NZ_BCAI01000003.1 coordinate 313,881, forward strand.
CGTTCAAAGTATTTATCCATATAATGCTGGGCCTCATGGCGCGGAATATCGAGTTGCCGCGAGAGGCCAAATGCCGACATACCATAAATCAAACCAAAGTTAACGGCTTTGGCTTTACGGCGCATATCACTAGTCACTTCCTCCAATGGCACAGAGAAAACCTCGCTGGCAGTGGCACTGTGCACATCTAAGCCGTCAGCGAAGGCGCTGAGCAGACCCTTATCCTGTGAAAGATGAGCCATGATGCGCAGCTCTATCTGACTGTAATCGGCAGCGACAATTTTATAGCCTGAGGCGGCAACAAAGGCCTCACGGATGCGGCGACCTTCTTCTGAACGAATAGGTATATTCTGCAGGTTAGGATCGGTCGAGCTTAAACGTCCGGTGGCGGTCACCGCTTGATGATAAGAGGTATGCACACGTTGAGTTTTCTCGTTCACCATCAGCGGTAGCTTGTCGGTGTAAGTTGACTTCAGTTTAGCCAGCCCTCGGTGCTCAATAATGACTTTGGGCAGTGGATAATCATGCGCCAACTCTTGCAAGACTTCTTCTGCGGTTGAAGGAGCTCCCTTAGGGGTCTTTTTGATCACCGGCAGTTCTAGCTTCTCAAACAAAATCGCCTGTAGCTGTTTTGGCGAACCTAGATTAAACTCCTCGCCAGCTATGTCGAAGGCCTCTTTTTCCAACTCCTGCAAACGCTCACCAAGGCGCTGCGAGTGCTTTGCTAGCATCGTTGAATCAATGGCAACGCCAGTGCGTTCAATATCAGAGAGCACATTAACCAAAGGCAGTTCTATATCGCTAAACACGGTTTTTAAACTGCTATCCGCCTCAACTTTTGGCCACAAATGCTGGTGCAAACGCAGGGTAATATCAGCATCTTCGGCAGCATAAGGAGCGGCCTTTTCTAACTCAATCTGATTGAAGGTCAGCTGCTTTTTACCCTTGCCGGCAATATCCTCAAAACTAATGGTTTTATGGCCCAGGTATTTCAATGCGAGGGAATCCATATCATGGCGAGTACCCACGCTATTAAACACATAGGACTCGAGCATGGTATCGAAAGCAATACCATTAAACTCGATACCAGCATTGGCTAACACACTTTTATCGTATTTAAGGTTTTGTCCTACTTTCGCCTTGTTAGCGTCGGCCAAAATCGGTCCAATTTTTTCCAATACAAGGTCAAGAGGCAGTTGCTCCGGTGCTCCAGGGTAGTCATGGGTGAGCGGCAGATAAGCAGCCTCACCTACAGTCACGGCAAAACTCATACCGACTAGCTGCGCTTCCATGTAGTTCACGCTTGTGGTTTCGGTATCAAAGGCTATGAGCTCAGCCTGATTAAGCTTTTCCAACCAAGTATCCAGCTGCTGCTCGGTTAAAATCGTTTCGTAATGAGCATCACGGGTTGGCACTTCTTGAGTATCGGTGGGGGCATCAAGATGAGTGTCGGTGTTGCTGCCTTTATCCAGCACTTCAGCCAACCAACGACGGAACTCACACTCACCATATAGCTCAATCAGGGCATCGGTATCAGGTTGCTGCAGTTTTAGCTGCTCCAAATCGCTGTCGAGTTCAACATCAAGCTTGATCGTTGCTAATTCATAGCTCAGTGGCAGGTGCTCCACGGCATTGCGCAGTTTGTCGCCTATTTTGCCCTTGACTTCATCGGCATGGGCAATCACTTCATCGAGAGAGCCGTACTTGTCGAGCCACTTAACTGCGGTTTTAGGGCCACATCCCTCTACACCTGGGATATTGTCGACTTTATCACCCATCAAGGCTAAATAATCGATGATACGATCGGGCCCCACGCCGAACTTTTCTTTTACACTATCGGGATCGGAAATACTGCCCGTCATGGTATTGATCAAGGTCACGTGTTCGTTGACCAACTGCGCCATGTCTTTATCGCCTGTGGATATCAACACGTGACGCTGCTGCTCACTGGCAATACGTGCATAAGTGCCGATCACATCATCCGCTTCGACACCTTCAATACTAATCAAAGGAAACCCCATCGCACGAATAATATTATGCAACGGCTCTATCTGAGTACGTAAGTCATCCGGCATGGGTGGGCGATTAGCCTTGTACTCACTGTACATATCGTTGCGAAAGGTTTTCCCCTTGGCATCAAAAATCACCACCATGTGCGTAGGGTCATACTGCTTGACCAGGCTTTTCAGCATGTTGACTACGCCATAAATAGCCCCCGTAGCTTCCCCTTTAGAATTAGTTAGGTGTGGTGGCGCATGATATGCACGGAATAAATAGGAGGAACCATCAACGAGGATAAGCGGATTTTCTGCGATCTGCGCCATTTTTCAACACTCAAACATGTCAGTTTTTTAATAACGCAAGGATGCCATAAGGCGCTTAAGAAAACGAGTTGCAATTGCTGTTAAGCGCTGTAAATAGAGTAAAAGTAATGAACTAAAAACCTGTGGATAACTTTGTAGATAAAAACCATGACTTACCCTCCAGGTCCATTTTTCGAATCCAGATAGGTTTGTAACTCATTGTTTTAGTTAGAAAAAGAAAAGACTGCGTAATTCGGTTTTCTTTTTTATTTTATTTATCCGATGTGGAAAGTGGCTTTCTAAGAGGCGTTAAGAATGCGTGTACAACGTCCTTTTCGATAACCAGCTACGCATTCTAGCATAAAGGATCAAAGATCCTAGTGATCCTTTATAACTTTTTTCTCTTAGTGGCATGAGAGCTGAGCATAAATCAGCGTTGACGGGAGCTACCTAGGATCGTTACCTTACTAGGGCAGAGAATATTATCTTTCATCTGATCAAGGAGCAAAACAATGGCGAATGTGGCGATAATTTTAAGTGGCTGTGGGGTCTTTGATGGTGCCGAAATTCATGAATCAGTACTGACTTTACTTTATCTTGAGCAAGCGGGCGCGCAGTATCAATGTTTTGCCCCCAATATAGACCAGCACCATGTGATTAATCACTTAACTGGGGAAGAGCAGCAGCAAACACGCAATGTATTGGAAGAAGCGGCACGTATAGCCCGAGGGGAGATTCTTGATCTCAAAGAGCTTAATGTTAGCGACTACGACGCCCTTATCTTGCCCGGAGGCTTTGGCGCCGCAAAAAATTTATGCGACTTCGCTCTAAAAGGTGCCGATAGCTCATTAAATTCAGAGGTAGAGCGGGTCTGTAAAAGCTTTGCCGAACAAGGCAAACCGGCGGCTTATTTGTGTATCGCGCCAGCAATGATTGCGCACATCTACCCACAAGGCACAAAAGCGACCATAGGTAACGACAACGATACGGCCTCGGCGATGAATGCACTTGGCGCCGAGCATGTGGACTGTGCCGTTGATGACATCGTCGCTGATGAAAAAGCGAAGGTCGTTTCCACGCCTGCCTACATGCTTGCGGGCTCCGTCAAAGAGGCTGCCAGCGGTATCGAAAAAGCCGTGAATAAGCTGTTGAGCTGGGTTTAACGCGATGTGCAACGGCGACAATATTTTGCGCTAGCGCATAAAATGGCTACTTTTTAACGCATTAATGAAATCTAGGCATTTTATAAATCGCTCGCTGCGGTTATAATTTGCCGATATTTCGTCACCAGGTCGTATAGACCGTTAGCACCCGAATGAGCAAAGAAACATGAAGAAACTATCAGCTGCACTGTTACTGTTATCCACTGCTGTTTACGCGCAACCTTACGACAACTCACTCACCGAGGAAGCTATCAAAAAGCGCCTGCAACCTGTTGGTGATGTTTACCTTGCCGGTGAAACTGCTGCTGCCGATGCGGCGCCAAGCGGCCCTCGCAGTGGCGAACAAGTATATCAAGCGGCCTGTTTCGCATGTCATGGTTCAGGTGCACTCGGCGCTCCAAAAACAGCAGCTGACTGGGAACCTCGCCTAGCAAAAGGCATGGATACATTGCTTGATCACGCGATTAATGGTTTCAATGCAATGCCTCCGCGCGGTACTTGTATGGATTGTTCGGATGAGGAAATCCAAGCTGCTATCGACTTTATGGTTAAGCAGTAACAACGACTTGTTAAAGAGTTAAAAAAGGGAGGCAATGGCCTCCCTTTTTCGTTCCTAGTATAGAGGTCGATACTCCTTGACCTGAACCAAAAAAGATGGAATATTTGGCGGTTAATAAATAAACAAAAATAACAAATGGCACGTTCAGTGGATGAGTGGTCCCCGCAGGAGCTCAATAAGCTCCAGAAAAAGAATAAACGCCTGAAGGCGTTGCTGCAAAAATACAAGCAGCAACACCACCTCCAACATGCCCTTATTTTACTGTCAGAACAAGCCAGTACCATTCCTGAGCTGTGCTCTTTCTACCCTGCAATTCAACGTCTGCTAGCCGATTACGTACCGAGTAAAAATTTTTATGTGGTCCTGCGTAACCCAGATACAGGACTACTCGAGCTTTCCTACTTCGTTGATCAGAAAGACGGAATACAAACACCCCTAGTCACCGATCAGCATTTTGAGCAAGGTGTGACTGGCTACGTATTTCGTTCTCGGGCAACCGCCTACTTCACTCGTGAAACCATGACGGCAGCGCAGCAACAAGGCAAGTTCAAAATTTTAGGGGCGCAAGCCGAACATTGGCTTGGTGTGCCTATTTATCAAGATACCGATGTGATTGGTGTCATGGTGTCGCAAAGCTATGATGCCAAACAAGGCTATAGCCAAGAGCAAATTGAGCTATTTGAGGTCATCGCGCTGTATCTAGCAACGGCCATTGAGCGGGTGAAAAAGCGCGAATTACTTGAAAGCCAAGTAAAGCAACGTACTCAAGCATTAACGCTTAGCAACCAAGCGCTTAATGACGAAATTAGCCAACGTAAAAAAGCTTTAGAACGACAGCAAACGTTATTCCAAATATCGGAACTGGCGAGCCAGTCGATCAATATTGATGATGTTTACTACCATGTTCACCAGATCATGAAGTCCATCACCTATGCGGAAAACCTTTATATTGCGCTGTATGATAAAGACAATAATTGGCTTACCTTCCCTTACGCCGTCGATGAGTGCAGCGAAGACTTTGGTCCGCGACCCTTTGCAAAAGGCTTTAGTGAGTTAGTACTAACATCCAAACAGTGCCAATTAATAGATAGGGCTCGCAGCGAGCAGTTGATTGCTGAGGGTATCATTGAGCGCCAAGGTAAATTAGACCCAAGCTGTCGCTGTACTAGCTGGCTAGGAGCTCCCCTAAAAACAGCGCAAGGAGTGATTGGACTCATTGTTTGCCAGGCATACAACAACAAGTACGACTTCGTGCAAGAGGATGTTGAGCTCATCGCTTACGTCTCCAACCAAATTGCCAACGTACTGCAAAACCATTTATCGCAGCAAGCGCTGCGACAGAGTCACCAAGAATTAGAGTTACGTGTGGCCGAAAAAACGCGGGAGCTACGTCAAGCCAACTTACATTTACAACTACAAATTGATGAGCGCCGTAAAATAGAGCAGCAGCTTTATCATGATGCTCATCATGACTCCCTAACAGGGTTACCTAATCGCAGTTTGTTCTTATCTCAGCTTGAGCGCACATTGGGGCAATATCAGCGCTTTCCTGAAAAAGACTTTGCCGTATTGTTCATCGACCTAGATAAGTTTAAAGATATCAATGATAAGCTGGGTCATCAGTGTGGTGACCAGTTTCTCATTGAAGTGGCGGATAAGCTTAAGCAATGTATTCGCGATCATGATTTGATCGCCCGCCTTGGTGGCGACGAATTTGTCATTCTGCTCACCCAACTCAACGAGCGTCAACAAGCCGAAGATGTTGCCAAGCGCATTATCGCAGTGATGCAGCAACCCTTCTGCAACCAAGGGGTTTGTATTCAAAGCGGTGCCAGTATTGGCATTACTTACAGTAAACGCGACTACAGCCATACCGATGAAATCATTCGTGATGCCGATGCCGCCATGTATTATGCCAAGCAAACTGGCAAAGGCCGCTTTGAGTTTTACCACCCGCTGCTAAGCTATGGCAACGATCAGCAAGAGCCACATCAACGTCATCATCTAATGGATTTGCACACCCATTTTCGTGCTAGCGACATTGTAAACTTCGACCAGCAGCAACCTCACGCGCAATTACTTGATGCTTATGGCGAGCACCCAGTGCTCGGGAGTACCAGTTTTGAACAACTTAAGCGTTTTGCCAGTGATAATTACGAGCTCGCTAAGGTAGAGCTCAAACTGCTCAAATATGGCTTTAATCAACACCAAAGCGACATTATGAGTTTACTCAATTGCTCAAGTTTGTTGCTGGATGATAAACACTTTGAGGGGCTTAGTCATTGGGTGGGTCAACTGACGAATAAAGATAAACTTTGCCTGTTGTTCAGTGAAGCCGAGCTGCGCTTTTGTAGCGCTAACCAAATGAAAAATTTAGACAAGCTCTACCAGCAGGGGCTGCATATTGGGCTCAATGAGTTTGGTAAAGATCGCTGCGAGCTAAGCTTACTGACCCAGCTGCCCTACTTCTGTGTATTACTCAATGCCACCTTTAGCCGTCGAGTATTACAGGACCCACGTTACGATCATATGCTGCAAGGCGTGTTGGCAGTCACACAACTAAATGACTGCATGGTGATCGCTAAAGGGCCCTGTATTCTTAATTATCGCTCGTTGCTTGAGCATCACGGTGTACATCACTTTATTGGTCAGCAACACGCCATTGCCGAGCAACAACCACTACACGCTATTCCTTCTTAAGCATGGCCCTTAAATTGGCCACTCGGGCCTGCCCTTGCTCCATGCGTTGTTGCTGATTTTGTGGTGCTTTTCGTGCTTCGAAAGCCAAGTCTTGCTGCGGGAGTTCCTCCACAAAACGGCTAATTTCTGGGGTCATGGTTTCACCAAATTGACGACGGCTTTTGGCATACGTCATCACTAACTCTTGTTGCGCTCGGGTGATCCCCACATAGGCCAAGCGACGCTCCTCTTCAACATTGTCCTCATCAATACTGGTTTGGTGTGGCAACAGCCCCTCTTCCATGCCTACCATAAATACATAAGGGTACTCCAAACCCTTAGAGGCATGCAGTGTCAGTAGTTGCACCGCATCACTGTCATCTTCCTCTTCATTACGCTCCATCATATCGCGCAGGGTGAGCTTCATCACCACCTCAGGTAGGGTGAGGGCTGGATTGTCAGCATCACCAGTGAGCATATCGGTGATCCAGCGATATAACTCAGAGACATTCTTCATGCGCATCTCAGCGGCTTTAGCGCTAGTCGAAGTCTCATACAAATAAGCTTCATAATTAATTTGTCGCACTAAGTCTTTTACCGCCTCAAGGGTGTCACTACGTTGGCAGTTATCGGCTAACTCCACGACCCACCGAGCAAACCCCATTAACGTGTTAAAACCTCGCCCTTGTAAACGCTGTGCAAGCTCGGGCTCAAAACATGCAGCAAATAAGCTAATATGCTTATCATTCGCCAACGAACCCAACTTTTCCAAGGTCATAGGGCCAATTTCACGCTTGGGAGTGTTAACGATGCGCAAAAACGCATTATCGTCATCTTGGTTTACTAGCAATCGCAGGTAAGCCATCATGTCTTTGATTTCTGCGCGCGCAAAGAAGGACATGCCACCACTGATTTTATAGGGTATACGGTTACTCATTAGCGCCTTTTCAAACACCCGCGCTTGGTGATTACCGCGATATAAAATAGCGTAGTCGCGGTAGCTTGTGCGCTTGGTAAACTTATGAGAAATAATCTCTGCTACCACACGTTCGGCTTCGTGCTCCTCATCGCGAGTACCAATGACTTTAATCTGATCACCAAAGCCCAGCTCACTAAACAGTTTTTTATCAAAAACATGCGGGTTATTGGCAATGAGAATATTAGCCGCCTTGAGAATGCGTCCAGCACTACGGTAATTTTGCTCTAGCTTGATAAGACGCAGATGTGGGTAGTCTTTACTCAATTGTACAAGGTTTTGTGGCTTTGCCCCGCGCCACGAATAAATAGATTGGTCATCATCACCTACGACAGTAAAGCGCGCCCGCTGCCCAACCAATAGCTTGACCAATTGGTATTGGCTGGTATTGGTATCTTGATATTCATCCACCAGCATATAACGAAAGCGGTTTTGCCAACGCTCACGCACCTCGGCATGACTGTTGAGCAATAACGTCGGGATCATAATCAGATCGTCAAAGTCGAGCGCATTGTAAGCACGCAACTGGGTTTGATAGCGGGCATAAAGTTGTGCAAAAAGGGCTTTTTGCTGCTCTCGAGCAGCCGCAATAGCCTGTTGTGGCAAGATCAGCTCGTTTTTCCAGTCGCTGATTTGCATTTTCAACAACTTAAGTAAGTCTTTGTCACCATCAAGCTCGTCTGCAGTCAGCTCATTGAGGAGCTGATTCGTATCTTGGTCGTCAAAAAGTGAAAAGCCTGCTTTGAAACCCAAGGTTTTCAACTCTTTTTTAATTATCTCTAAGCCGAGGGTATGAAAGGTGGATACCCATAATCCTTTGGCCTCTTGCTTACCTAAAGTTTGCGCAACGCGCTCACGCATTTCCTTGGCAGCCTTGTTGGTGAAGGTAACTGCCGCGATGTTACGGGCCCGATACTCACACTGCTGAACCAAATAAGCTATCTTATTAGTGATCACGCGGGTTTTACCAGAGCCTGCACCAGCGAGGACGAGACAAGGCCCGCTAATGTATTTCACTGCTTCGTTTTGTTGAGGGTTGAGCTTCATAAAACCTAATCTGAGTATCCGTGGGCTACGTATTTTATCTTATTAGCGCAAGTGATACAGCCGCGATATCAGGGCCGTGACAAATAAATAAGTATGCTCTAACGCAAACTGTATTGTGACTTGGGTTAGATACAGCGTATATAAACGCTACTCTAAGGCAAACAAGTTGTTATTTGTGCTTGAGGTTAGTTACACTTAAGTATGTGAGAAAAGGAGCTGTGCAATGATAAACCCTGCAAAAATTGAAGAAATTGCTCGCCAGATTGGCAGTAACATGCCTAAAGGCATGCGCGATATGGCCGAAAACTTTGAAAGTAAGACTAAACAAGTACTGCAAAACAAACTCTCAGAGATGGACTTCGTGAGCCGTGAAGAGTTCGATATTCAAAGCCAAGTGCTAGTAAGAACACGTGAAAAGCTGACGGCGCTAGAGCAAAAAGTGGCGCTTTTAGAAGCGCAAATTCAGGGTAACCAAGAAAACCAAGACGAAGATTAATTCGAGTCTAGACTGGCTGCCCAACTATTCGTTATTGCGCATTAGCTCTCACGCGCAAGGCAACGTTGTGCAGCGCCTCTTTGTAGCTGCTGTGTAGCTCTTGATGACAGCGAACCACGGCATCGAGATCATGTAAACGGCCGTTTTCAAGCCCATACACCCAACCATGCACCGTCAACGGCTGCTCTCTAGCCCATGCATCTTGGACTATGTTGGTACGGCAAACATTACGTACTTGTTCAATCACATTAAGCTCAATTAAGCGAGCCAGACGCTGGGCTTCAGGTGCGCTATTTAACAGTGATAAATGCTGGGCTTTAACGTCATCAACATGGCGTAACCAATTATCAATTAACCCCAGCTTGGCCTCATCGAGTACCGCCTTAACGCCGCCACAGCCATAATGACCCACCACCATAATATGCTGAACTTTCAAAACTTCTACTGCATATTGCATCACCGACAAACAGTTATGATCAGTGTGCACCACAACATTCGCGACGTTGCGATGAACAAATAACTCGCCCGGCATAAGGTCTACTATTTGGTTTGCAGGGACTCGAGAGTCTGAACAACCAATCCACAAATACTTAGGGCTTTGCTGCTGCGATAACTTTTGAAAAAATTCTGGGTCATGGTCCGTAGTTCGTTCAGCCCATTGCCTATTACTTTCAAAAAGGTGACCTAGATTCTTCATTGCATCTCACTGTTTATGCTGGCTTCAATTAAGATATTACGAGGTGTGATTTCAGTTTCGCAAAACTCACTGAGGCCCACCTGATAATTGTGTTGCTGCAAATATAAAGCACGATCTAACACCAGCCAAACTTCTATTGCCCTTCTAAAGAGATGTCTTACCAGTTCGATTCGCTCGGTCATGCGCTTCCTTTGCTCTGCGAGCTTCAAATAGCGTGCAAAATCACACTTTGCTGGCAGGGTTAAACCCTTTTCTCGTGCCGCCCACAAACAAAAATCTGAGAATTCACCGCTGAATATTTGCTTACCGACTGAAGGCACGGGCGTGTACTGTGAGCGTTTAAATTGCTCACGCACCAACTGATCAAACCCGAGTCGCCATAACACCTCTTTTTGCCGCACGCGCCGCACTCGCTGTGGTGCTGTCACAGTTTGTTGCAGCGCAAGTTTTAGATCGCTGCTGGTCAACCGCAATGAGCTTGCCTGTGCAGCTGCGCTCATTGGTTGGTAATAGTCGCCATTGATAAACAAATGATAGCAACAGGGAGAGATTGAAATACGCGGTGTTTGCTGCTGACAGGCCTGACGCAACAAGGCTTGATGCAAGCCACCGCAAGCATGCAGGGCAACAGCGTGATCACACTGCTCAATTAGGGCACTAAAATCATCTGTCACTACATTACCTTGGTGAAAGTGAATCGGTAAGTTTAGCTTATCCGCTAGCTGTTCACCTTGCTCACATAGGTGCTGCTGAATTTCCACACTGTGCACGGGCACCTGATGTTGGTGCGCGAGGAGGCGCCCAAGATGACCTTTACCCGCACACCACTCCAAGATGGTACTGCCTTCCTGCACAGGGGCGAGCCCATCAACAAAGCACTGTAGCTGGGTCAATTTACGGCCTTTAATACCATTACTTAGCCAAAATGGTAGCGCTTTAGGCTGTGCTTGTGTGCTGATAGGCAAATCGGTTAGTTCTGGCAACTGCGAAAGCTGGTCAATATGAGTACTGAAGTAGTCTATTAACTGTGATGGTTGGGCATCAAGCTCAGCCACTTGCTCATCACAGAGATTCTCCAGCACCGTTGTCAGTTCAGGCCAAGGGTAGTGCTCGCATGAAAATGCCACACATTGCCAGTAACCTCGAGTGTCATTAAGCAATTGATCTAGGCGTTGAAAGTGCGATGTTAACGATGGCATGAGAAAGACTAACGGACTGCAATTGTTAGATTATATCAAATCGCTTGGCTCAAGCGCAGAAAACTTTATCTCGCCACTATACTATTTAGATTTTCGCGCTTGCACCACGAGTCGAACATAAGTCGGAACGGCAACTAAGATGATCGCAATAGCTAAAATGAACATCCACGACAAGCGCATACCACTTTGTTGCATTGGCTGATACATAAAACCGCGAAAGTACTCCTGCATAGGTTTATCATCCAGTGCATAAAGCTCTGCAATCAGTCGCCACCGCGCATCAGACATTGCACCTAGCGTACTGCCCGTTCGCATCATCAAAGGTTTGAGTTGGTCTGCTTCAAAAGCCAGCTCTTGTAGGCTTTTATCAACGGCATAATGACGCTTAGTGAGGGCAATACTGTGCTGTAGGTTGAGTAACGCGTAACGCCAACCGCGCATGCTCGCTTGATAAAAACGCGCGACCACTTCAGGCTGAGCATCAAGGAAGGTCTGTGATGTAAACAACACGTCACCGTATACATTGAAGCCATGTTGCTTTGGGCATACGAGACGGTAATCAATACCTTGCTGCGCCAAGGTATAGGGCTCGTTGGTAATGTACACCTGAATGGCATCGAGACGCCCTTCAATCCAAGCAGCCAATGGCGCCTGAGCACCAATATCAACAATCTCTGGCTGTATGCCTTCATTGGCAAGCATAGTGATAAGCTCAGCATTCTCACTGGCGCTAAGCGAGCTGATTTTCTTACTATCGAAATCTTGCGGAGCGAATATTGGTGAGTGTTTCTTTACTAGCCAGCAATAGGGAGAGGATTGCATCAGTGCGGCCATTGCGACTACAGGCTGGCCCTGCAGACGATGCTTAAGCAAACCGGAGTGACTGATACCAAACTGAGCATGATTATCGAGCACCTTGGCCACGCTGTCAGTGTCGTTACCAACAGCCTCGACAATGTCGACCTCTAAGCCCAGATCACGGTAATAACCCAGCTCTTTGGCAACATAATAACCTGCAAATTGAAATTGATGTCGCCATTTTAACTGTAAGGTCACTTTAGTAGGGCTGGCCATTACTGAAAAAAAAGGGCCAAAAAGCAAAAATAAACTCAGTAGGCCCTTTTTCCATTCCATGCGCTGCTTCACTGTACTTCCTTGTGCTAATGCTGTTAATACTATATTAAAGCTTAGGCTTAAATACCAGCTTGTTGGGCAATTTTACCCTCCTCTTCGCAGCCGTTGTGTGCGAGAAACTGCTGATAACATGAATTACCTGTTTCTTCTACAAACCCATATCCAAGGCGTTTCAAGTGCTCATCAAAGGCATTGTAATCTTGTCCGGGCACTTCAAATGCCGCCAACACATTACCCAGCGCAGCACCGTGATTACGATAGTGGAATAAGCTAATATTCCATTTGCTCCCTAAAGTATCGAGAAACCGCGCTAGCGCACCAGGGTATTCAGGAAATTCAAAGCGCAGCACCCGCTCTTGTAGCTGCTGTGTTGGCTTGCCGCCAACCATATAACGCACATGTAATTTGGCAAGCTCGTTGTCGGACATATCAACATAGTGATAGCCCTGATGTTCAAGCTCACCGAGTAGTTCTTCAAGCTCACTAACACCTTGACGCAACCCGATACCGACAAAGATTTGTGCTTCACCCGGGCCGGCATAACGGTAATTAAACTCAGTGATCGCACGCCCGCCTAAACATTGGCAAAAGCGCTTAAAGCTGCCTTTCTCTTCTTTAATAGTCACCGCCAATAACGCCTCGTTCTTCTCACCGAGCGCCGTTCTCTCGGCGATGTGACGAAGACGGTCAAAATTTAAGTTCGCCCCGGAGAGCACCGCCGCTAAATTAGCTCCTTGCTGAGCCTGTGTTGTCGCCCATCTTTTTAGCCCTGCCAAAGACAGCGCGCCGGAGGGCTCCGCTACAGCGCGCGTGCTGACAAAAATATCTTGTACCGCAGCGCAAATTTCATCACCACTGACGGTCACGACTTCGTCGCAAAACTGCTGCGCCAGACGAAAGGTTTCGCTGCCGATGGTCTTCACCGCAACGCCATCGGCAAAACTGCCCACCCGCTCAAGCTCTACAGGTTTTCCAGCGGCCATAGCCGCTTGCAAACAGGCGCTTTCCTCGGCCTCCACAGCAATGATGCGGATATCTGGGCGCAGCGATTTGATATACACCGCCATACCGGCTAACAACCCGCCGCCGCCAACCGGGACAAACACCGCATCCAACTGCGGAAGCTGCTGCATTAGCTCGCGCGCAATCGTGCCTTGGCCAATGATCACATCGGGATCATCGAATGGCGGCACAAACACCGCCTGCAGTTGCTCGGCCAGTTTTAAGGCATGGGCTTTTGCAGCATCAAAGTGATGGCCGTGTAAAATCACCTCACCGCCGAAGCCACGTACTGCATTGACCTTGATCTGCGGCGTGGTAAGGGGCATCACGATAATGGCTTGATGCCCTAACTCGGTGGCACTTAACGCCACTCCTTGCGCGTGATTACCAGCTGAGGCGGTGATCACCTTGCTGCCTTTTTCCAGTTGCCTTAGCTTGTTGTAAGCGCCCCGCAACTTAAAGGAGTAAACGGGTTGTTGGTCCTCACGCTTAAGCCACACCTTGCACCCTAGCTTTTGCTCTAACGCAGTCAGTTCACTGACCTCTGTGAACTTAACCAAAGGCTCCATATTGGCTTGGATAATAGCGCGAAAATAGTCAAGCTCGGAGGCGGCCATCAGCTTAACTCCTCAAGCTTTTCAAGGTCGCGAACAGCGCCTTTGTCCGCACTGGTTGCCAACAGCGCATACGCCTTGAGCGCGGCTGTTACAGGACGATTACGGTTGAGCGGCTTATATGCATCTTTGCCACGTTGCTGCTGTTTTTGCGCCCGCGCCTCAAGCTGCTGCTGCGATAAACTCAGATTGATACCTCGGTTGGGGATATCGAGTACCACTTCATCCCCATCTTCAACTAAAGCAATCGCACCGCCACTGGCAGCCTCAGGAGAAACATGGCCCACAGAAAAGCCCGATGTACCACCGGAAAAGCGGCCATCGGTAATAAGCGCACAGTCCTTGTCTAAAGCCATGGATTTTAGATAACTAGTCGGGTACAGCATTTCCTGCATGCCTGGGCCGCCCTTGGGACCCTCGTAGCGGATCACCACCACATCGCCTTTTTGTACTTGGCCGCCTAAAATGCCCTCGACTGCATCGTCTTGTGATTCAAACACCCTAGCTGTGCCTTTAAACACTAACATGTCATCACTGACCCCCGCGCTTTTCACAATACAGCCGTTGGGAGCTAAGTTGCCATAAAGCACCGCCAGCCCACCATCTTGGCGAAAGGCATGTTCGACACTGCGAATACAACCCTGCTCGCGGTCCAAGTCCATCTCTTGCCAACGGTAATCCTGACTCATGGCTTTGGTAGTGCGGATACCAGCAGGACCAGCACGGTAAAATGTGCGCGCCGCCGTGTTCTCTTCTTTGCTGGCATCATAGCGAGCGATCACCTCGCCAAGATTGGCACCCCCGACGTGGCCAACGGATAAATCCAGCTTATCCGCTTTCGCCAATTCGTTGAGAATGGCCATAATCCCGCCAGCGCGATGCACATCCTCAATATGGTATTGCTGCGTCGCAGGAGCGACTTTACATAAAAATGGGGTGCTGCGTGAAAGCCTATCAATATCATTCATATCAAAATCCACCCCTGCCTCTTGGGCGGCGGCTAATAAATGCAGCACCGTATTGGATGAACCGCCCATGGCGATATCCAACGTCATTGAGTTCATAAAGGCAGCCTGATTGGCGATATTACGCGGCAGCACCGAGTCGTCTTCTTGGCCATAGTAACGCTGACATAAATCAACGATGCGTTGACCGGCTTCAACATAAAGCTGCATCCGATCCTTATGCGTTGCTAACGTGGTGCCATTTCCTGGAAGAGCCAAGCCTAGGGCTTCCAATAAACAATTCATCGAGTTAGCGGTAAACATACCCGAGCACGAGCCGCAGGTTGGACACGCAGAGCGCTCTACTTGTTCTGAGTCTTCATCGCTGACACTAGGGTCGGCGCCTTTGACCATGGCATCAACCAAATCTAATTTAATGTCGATATCCGCAAGGCGAGTTTTGCCCGCTTCCATCGGCCCGCCAGAGACGAAGATCACCGGAATATTTAATCGCAATGCGGCTAACATCATCCCTGGGGTGATTTTGTCACAGTTAGAGATACATACCATGGCATCGGCACAGTGAGCATTAACCATATACTCCACCGAATCGGCAATGAGGTCTCGTGACGGCAGAGAATACAGCATGCCGCCGTGACCCATGGCGATACCGTCATCAATGGCGATGGTATTAAATTCACGTGGCACCCCACCGGCATCACGAATGGTATGTGCCATTAGCTCGCTGAGCTGGTTCAAATGCACGTGCCCTGGCACGAACTGAGTGTATGAATTAACCACCGCGATAATCGGTTTTTTAAAATCGCTGTCGTTCATGCCGGTCGCTCGCCAAAGCGCCCGAGCCCCTGCTCTTTTGCGTCCTTCGGTGGTTGTTGCGCTACGCAGTTTTGCCATGTTTACCTCTATATATTTGCAAGCACAGCCGTGGCTGCCTTGACTTACCTCATTCCCAAAATAGTGGTGCTAGTGGCACCTCGTCGTTAGTCGTTTACGTACTCTAGCCAGCCGCGCGGGTCTTCACTGCGCCCTTTGACCAAATCAAAATAGGCGGTTTGCAGCTCTTCGGTGATAGCGCCACGCTGACCTTCGCCAACCTGAATTTGGTCGACACTGCGCACCGGAACGACCTCGGCGGCCGTACCGGTCATAAAGAATTCGTCGGCAAGGTACAATGCCTCACGGGCTATTGACTCTTCACGGACTTCATAGCCGCGCTCTTTGGCAAGCGTCATAATGGTGTCGCGGGTCAGGCCAGGTAAAATACAGGCGGTGGTAGGTGGCGTGTATAGCACACCATTTTTAATCACAAAGAGGTTTTCGCCTGCTCCTTCACTCAAACACCCATTGGTGTCTAAGGCAATGCCTTCAACATAGCCGTTACGCTTGGCTTCACCTGATATAAGCTGCGAAGACAAATAGTTGCCGCCCGCTTTTGCCGCCGTGGGCATAGTATTAGGCGCTAGGCGGTTCCATGAAGAGATACATACATCAACGCCTTGAGCGAGACTGTCCTCACCGAGATAGGCGCCCCATTCCATGGCCGCTACGGTGACATCGGCTAGGTGTGATTTGGGGTTTAACCCCAAACCAACGTGACCTAAAAAGGCAAACGGGCGCAGATAAGCATCGCTAAAGCCATTTTGTTTCACCGCTTCTTTACACGCCTGATTTAACTCTTCCAGTGAAAACGGGATTTCCATGCGGTAGATTTTTGCCGAATCAAAGAGCCGCTTCATATGGTCAGTTAAACGAAAAATAGCCGGCCCATTAGCGGTGTCATAGGCACGGATCCCCTCAAATACCGAGCTACCATAATGTAAGGCATGGCTTAATACGTGCGTGGTGGCTTGCTGATAAGGGATCATCTCGCCGTTGTGCCAGATTAATTCGGATGTTTGTGTCATGTGTTAATACCTTCTTATAAATCCGTGTTGCTGTGCGCCTTGCTGGTCGCAGCGCTAAATCGCTTGTTGTTGTAGTTGTTGCAAAGTCACGCTTTGCACATCTACCAGCTTATTCAGTTGTTGCGTTAAAAGATAGATGGGTTTGTCGCTGTCGACAGTCATATTGATAGCATAATGCTCTTCACTGCTGGCTAATTCCAACGCCGTTAGCTTGAAACCACGGTGGCGAGCAACTCGTAAAAAGCGTTCAACGGCGACGGTTTGATTGGCAAGATGTAAAGTTAAGCGATGTTTCATGGTTGCCCCTGTTGGTTTGTTTGCGTCAGCATTTGATCGTTCGCGGCACCTGGCGGTACCAATGGCCAGACGTTATCGGCATCGTCAATGCACACATGCAGCAAATACGGGCCGTCACTGCTGTGCAACTCGCTAAGCGCAGCCTGTACTTGATCCTGAGAAGTGATGCAGCGCCCTGCGATGCCAAAAACGCGCGCTAAAGCGACAAAATCTGGATTGTCAGAAAGGGTCGTTTCACTGTAGCGTTCAGCGAAAAATAGCTGCTGCCATTGGCGCACCATACCCAACCTTTGGTTATCAATAACCACGATTTTGATATCTAAATTATTACGGCGGATGGTGGCCAGCTCTTGAATATTCATCATGATGGAGCCATCACCAGAAACCACCACCACGGTATCTTCGGGGCGGGCGATTTTCGCGCCAATGGCAGCAGGTAAACCAAACCCCATGGTCCCAGCACCGCCGCTACTTAAGTGGTTGCTCGGGTGGCTAAATTGCATGTGCTGCGCGACCCACATTTGGTGCTGACCAACGTCACAACATACCACTGCATCGGCACTTAGCTGCTGCGACAGTTGATTAAGTAAAGCTGGTGCATACACGGTTTCACCGGGGTAGTCGTAGCGCCACGCATGCTCTTGGTTTAGCTCCTCAACATAGTTACACCATTGCGGCTCGCTGACAAAACACTGCAATTGCGGCAGTGATATTTTTAAATCCGCCACCAGCGATGCATCTGTAGGCTTTCGCTTGCCAACTTCAGCAGCATCGATATCAAGGTGCACAACTTTCGCGTTCGCCGCGAACTTAGTCAGGTTGCCGGTCACGCGATCGTCAAAACGGGCACCAATACACAAAAGCAGGTCACATTCTTGTACCGCCAAGTTAGCGGCCTTAGTGCCATGCATGCCTAACATGCCCAAATTAAGTGGATAATCCGGTGTGACGCTACCTAACGCCTTAAGTGTTTGCACCGCTGGCATATTGGTCTTGTATAGAAACTGCATGAGTTGTTGCTGGGCTCCAGCACTTTGAACCCCACCACCGATATAGGCCACTGGCCGCTGAGCCTCGCTGAGCAACTGATTAGCCAATTGTACTTGTTGCTGGCAAGGTTGCGACGTCGGCTCTGATTCGGCTAGCCAAGGCTGGTAATGCGCCTCATTCATTTGAATATCTTTTGGAATATCAACAAGCACAGGGCCTGGACGACCACTTTGAGCTAAGTGGATGGCTTGTTGCAGGGTATGCGCTAAATCTTCACTGCGCTCAACCATAAAGCTGTGTTTAGTGCATGAAAGAGACATTCCCAAGACGTCAACTTCTTGGAATGCATCCGAGCCGATTGCCGCTGTGGGCACCTGCCCGGTGATGGCTAATAACGGCACGGAGTCCATCATGGCATCGGCAAGGGCGGTGATCAGGTTTGTGGCTCCCGGGCCACTAGTGGCCATACACACACCCAGTTTGCCACTACTGCGTGCATAACCCACAGCGGCGAAGCCAGCTCCTTGCTCATGGCGAGTTAAGTAATGAGTGACTGGAGATTCATAAAGGGCATCGTAAATGGGCATGATGGCCCCACCAGGGTAACCAAATACCTCGTTTATGCCCTCTTTGGCTAATATGTCGATCACTAATTCTGCGCCAGTCATTTTTCCTCATTCCTCAATGTGTTAGCCCATAAACGAAGAAGCCCCCCGAACTTTTCAGTGCGGGGGGCTTCTTTGCGAAATTTCTTTTTTAACGCACTACAAAGCCCCCGTGGTAATAATAATCACCACGACGTTAATCACTAGGACTAGGCTAAGTTGCGTATTCAACATGTACTTTTCGCTTCGCTTTTTTAAGTTTGTTACCGCATTTCTGCGCTCTTTTTCTATTAGTACCTTGGCAGCCCTTCTAAGTCAACCATAAAAACAATGCGAAACAACTAAAAATTGCGACGTTAATCACATAAAAAAACCTTAATAGCCAATTAAGTGAAAAATAATTCCAACTTTTTCATTGCGACATTAAAACGTATTTAACATAGCGTGCTGTAACAGCTGAATATTTTTAGTAAAAATGGTCAGCCAATAGGCTAAATTACCGAACTCAGTTACACTGGCTAAAAACAACTACCTCTGGATACCATTATGAAAAAAACCTTCTGGCCACTGCTGTACATTTGTTTTGCATTTTTCACTCAGCTCTGCCTCGCAAACACCACTCCGGCACTGTGGCAAGTGGAGAAAAATGGCGTTACTTCCTATTTGTTTGGCACTGTGCATGTTGGTGATGAAGCAATGAAAGGCCTCCCCTCTTATGTTGAGCAAGCAATTAGCCGCAGTGATAAAGTGGTCGTTGAAGTAGATATTAGCGCGCTCTCACCTATGCAAATTCAACAACGCTCCATGCCGCTAATGATGCTGCGTAACGGCCGCACGCTAGAAACTGAACTGAGCAGTAAAAACTATCAACGCCTCAGTGACTATTTTGCACAAAAGAGTATTAATATTGCCATGTTCTCAGGCTTGAAGCCTTGGGCCGTTTTACTCACTATGGTGCAAATCGAGTATCAAAATGCAGGCTATTCAGAGCAAAACGGAATCGACAAGCAAGTGTTAGCTAAGGCAAACGCAATAGGTAAGCCGATAATGGAGCTCGAGTCGCTAGAGCAGCAACTAGAAATGTTCAGCGCCTTAGATAATTACGCTGATGAAATGGTCAACGATACTTTTCGCCAACTCAAAGACCTCGACCACTATTTTGCTCGATTGATCAGCGCGTGGAAGCAAGGAGATACTGACATACTGAGGCAGTACTACCACGATGCTTTTGATGACTCTGAATTCGGTCAACTTAACGAGCATATTTTACTTATTGAGCGTAATCAAAACTGGGTCGCACAACTTAACCAGCCAATGCAGCAGCAGTCACTGTTTATCGCCGTAGGTGCGCTCCATTTACCGGAAAAAAATGGGCTCGTTAACCTACTGCGCGAACAAGGATTCACGGTTACGAAAAGGCAGCCCTCTCAATAACGTGTTTTTTCAATAACGCGCTCAACTGCTGAGTATTGACCGGCTTGTTAAGTACGGCATTGGCGCCGACAGTGATACTCTGCGCGATGCGATGCTCGTCTTGACTGGCAGTCACCAAAAAAATAGGCACGCTGAGCGCTAAGCGCTCACGAATCTCAATAATGGTACTTATGCCGTCTTTGTTTGGCATATTTAAATCCATTAATACACATTGATAGTGATGTTCTAGTAATTTATTGAGTGCTTGCTCACCATCATCAACAATGGTGGTGTTAAAGCCTATTTGCTGAGCTTGTTTAGCAAGCACTAACTGATTTATTGGGTTATCTTCAACAATCAGAATATCGCCATGCTGGCTGCTTGGCTCTAACCGGGCTTTGTCGATAGTAAGTACGGGCCAAGTTAGCTTGGCCTCAGTGCCTGTTGTGGTACTACGAATCGTAAGGCTTCCACCCACCTCTTGAGTTAACGCATACACGAGGCTGAGACCTAATTTCGCGCCTTGAAAGTGCTGTACCTGCTCGGTGTTGTAATACACAGCATTCTGCTGAGCAGCCTCAATATCAGCAGTAGTAATGCCATCGCCGTTATCTTTAACGACAACACTCAGCAGCCCAGCTGGTTCATGGTATTCAAATTGCACATGCACCGCAGCGCGCGTATGTATAAAGGCGTTGCTCAATAGCTGATTAACTGCTTGGATTAAATGCAGATGATCAGTTTGTGCTTGAACAGGTAGGCTATCTTCACCCTCGACACTCAATCGCTGCAGGGTTTCAGACTTAAGCTGCCAAGGCGCCAATATTGCACTCACCGTTTGCTTTAATGACTGCTCGGTCACTAAAGTAGTAAACGCTCCCGATTTAAGCTTCTGTAATTCCAACATTTCTTGCACTAGCGCCTGCAAATGTCGGGCGCAGCCCAATGCCGTTTGCTGTTCTTCGCGACCAGCCGCAGTATGAGAGTCCAATAGGCCAATAATCCCCGTGATTGGCGTCATTAGCTCATGACTCATATTAGCTAAAAAGTCAGATTTTACCCGATGCGCATGCGCGGCTTGACGCCGTTGGTAACGAAGCCGATAAAGAATAGCTGACACTCGACGTGTCAAAGGATTAAAGATGAGCCACCACTCACATAAAATAGTAGCAATGGCTGCCAGCGTTAAAAGGGGAATAACAAGCTGTAAATGTTCTATTTTTTGCTTAGATTTTGACTCTAATACGGTGACAACAGCATCTAAGTCCTGCAATAACGACAGTAGTTTTTGACCCTGAAAAGCACTTAAAGGTGCATCGCTGCGACTCGCTAACTGCACATACTGGCGCACCCGACCATCCAAGCCCTGCTGGTGATAAAGCGCCTGCACCTGAGGGCTTTGCTGCACCAACTGTGAGCCTAATAAAAACTCATGGTTATTGTAAAAGCGCATAGTGGCACGAGCGAGTTGCTGCTGCTCAAATCTTACAGCACGGTCATTGACGGCCAATTTATGCAATGCAATCTTCTGCGAAAGCATCCGCTGCATACCCGCAATGTTTATTACTTTTGCGTCATTTCGCTGCATATTGATGCTTTTCATCACATACACTGTAGAGCTAAGTATGACAACAACAAGCACACTGGCTGCCCAGAAATAACGTTTTTGTAAGTGTTTGGTAAGACGTTGCATAAGAGGGGCCTTTGCAATAACCCCTTAATACTGACACAAAATCAGCCTTTGTAAAATTTGTTCTCGCTTTAGCGTTGACAGCGTTAAGCATAAAGTGATTGAATAAAAAGGCACCCTTATTGAGTCGGCCGCATGTGCTGTGGTCGCAAGGGCTAGAAGAGGAGCGTCATTCAGGTAGTTATGGGAAGGAGAGCAAACTCCAAAGCACCATAACGAGGGGGATGTACGCCGAGAGACCAGTAAAGTTTGCTACTTACTGTCTCGGGCGCATGGGTTGAATCCCAGCGACTGTCACCATTAGCGCTTAGCGCTATGTTTTTGGTGGAGAGCTTCTGGTCTTAGTAACGCTGGGCCCATTTGGCTCTGTGTTTTAAGCCCATTCGCTCTTCGAATTTAACCAGTTCGATGCGAGGCGGGCAACCCCTTCCTAATTCAATCGAACTCGCACTAAGTTCGTGAGAGATGACTACAACTCATTCTTTAGCAGATACCATTGTCTGGACAGCATTGATCACTCCGATGCATGCTGACGGCAGTATTGATTTTAACACCTTAACCCTACTTGTGCGCGAGCAAGAGCAAGCGGGAAACGGCATTCTTATTCTTGGCTCTACTGGTGAAGCTCTGGCTCTCAGTATAGATGAGCAACAAGCCGTAGTTCATCACGTTACAGCGCTCACCTTGCGTGTGCCAATGATGGTTGGCGTGGGCGGTTTTAACCTTAGCCAGCAACTACAATGGCTTAGTTTTTGTAACCAACACCCCATAGACGCCTACCTTCTGGGAGCGCCCCTATATGCTAAACCGGGTATTCAAGGGCAGCTACATTGGTACTCGGCACTACTGGATGCCAGCAAAAAGCCGTGCATGTTGTACAACGTGCCCGGACGCGCTGCAGTTAGTATTCCCCCTACGGTCTTAGCACAGCTACAACAGCACCCACTGTGCTGGGCACTTAAAGAAGCCAGCGGTGATATTGCACAATTTGAGGCTTACCGCGAAGCCGCGCCTGAGTTAGCAATTTTCAGTGGCGACGACGCGCTGATCCCTTATTTTGCTCAGGCCGGTGCAGCGGGCCTTGTATCTGTGGCCGCCAACGTCTGGCCACAGCAGACACAGCACCTGGTACAAAAATGCCTTCAAGGACAAAGCGTCAATGCCTTTGTCACCTGGCGCAGTGCAATTGATGCGCTGTTCAGTGCAGCCAATCCAGTGCCCGTTAAGTGCCTTTTGCATGCTCTTGAACGCCTCAACAGCCCGGTGTTACGACCACCATTAAGCCACCTTGAGCTTAATGACACACAACCACTTCTTAATGCTCATGAACGCATTGTTGCGTGGGCACATTGATAAAATTAGTTAACAAGGTACCTCAGTTATGAGTTGGTTAGACTTACTAAATGACCTCGAAAGCGGCCACGTACGCGCCGCAACACAAGACGAACACGGCCAATGGCACGCCAATGTGGACGTAAAAAAAGGCATTCTCGAAGCCTTCAAAAATGGTAGTAACACCGAGTTTGCGGGCGGCTTTGTTGATAAGCATAATCTAGCTCCTCGCGGTTTTAGCGCCCAAGATAATGTTCGTATGGTGCCTGGCGGTAGTGCTGTGCGTCGAGGCGCTTACGTTGCCCCTGGCACCATTATCATGCCACCTGCATATATCAATATTGGTGCCTTCATCGACAGTGGAACTATGGTCGACAGTCATGCCTTGGTGGGATCATGTGCGCAAGTGGGCAAAAACGTTCACCTTAGCGCCGCTGTGCAACTAGGTGGCGTGCTCGAGCCAATTGGCGCTAACCCTGTGGTGATTGAAGATGATGCCTTTATCGGCGCGGGCTGTGTCATTGTCGAAGGGGTGGTGGTTCGCCAAGGTGCGGTACTCGCCCCTGGTGTACGTTTAAGCGCCACTATCCCAGTATATGACTGCGTTAACGAGCGACAACTCGATAAGGGCGAAGCGATTCCGGCCAACGCCATTGTTATACCTGGCTCGCGCCCAAGCTCTAGCACTTGGGGACGCGAACAAGGGCTCAGTATGAGCTGTGCGCTTATCGTAAAGTATCGCGATCAGCACAGCGATGCATCGCTGGAGTTAGAAGAGGTATTACGCTAATGCCTGTCTCTGGCGCATTGTTAAACGCTTTTGATACCCTCACTCAGGAGCGCCACGAGCCTTGTTTTGTCTACGATCTTGACAGCCTACGTAAGCACCTTGATGAGCTGATGGCGCAAGATGTGGTGAAGTTATGGTATGCGGTAAAAGCGAATCCTTTATCTGCGGTTATCGAGACTCTGGCAGCCGCTGGCTTTGACTTTGATGTCGCCAGCAGCGGTGAGCTCAACCAGGTGCTTTCACAGCATGTTGGTGCACAACGCATCCTCAACACCGGGCCGGCAAAATCGCGCCAGCAGTTAGGCGAATTCTTAGACGCTGGGGTACGTACCTTTGTATTGGAGAGTATCAATCAAGTTCGCTGGCTTAATGAGCTGGCGTATAACCAAGGTATTGAAGTGGATGTATTGCTCAGAGTGCAGTTGCGCTGGCCAGAAGGTGAGCGTAATCCGCTCGGTGGCAATACCCTGACTCCGTTTGGCTTAGCGCCAGAGCAGTGGCAAGGGCTCTACTTAGCCGACTACCCTGCGCTGAATTGCATTGGCCTGCATATTTTTCAGTGGGGCAACATGCTTGATGCGGCCCAGCTGCTTCACCTATGGCAAAGCATGTTAGCGCCATTACAAGCACTCTGTGAACGCCTTGGTTTTGCCATGCAAGTACTGGATTTAGGTGGAGGCTTAGGCGTTCCTTATGACAGCGAAAGCAGCCCGCTAAAGTGGCAGGATGTGCTCGGCGCACTGCGCGATATTAAGCGTCAAAGCGGCGTAAAAGAGTTGTGGATGGAGTTGGGCCGTTACGCCGTCGCACAATGTGGTTACTATTTAGACCCCGTCATTGAACAAAAAACAAATTATGGTGAGCGCCAGCTGATCGTCGCAGGTGGTATTAATCATCTTTTACGTCCCGCTGTGGCAGGGCAAAACTTCCCCGCGCAGTTATTACGCCGAAGTACAGCCGAACAGGTAAACTATCGTATCCATGGACCTTTGTGTACTGCGCTGGATAGCCTAGGACAACACTCGCTGCCTGAGGATATTGATGAACATGATTGGCTCGTGTTTATGCAGGCCGGAGCCTATGGCTTCACCGAGAGTATGCCGTTTTTTCTGTGCCACTCATTGGCTGGTGAATACGTGTTTGAACACGGCACTTTGCGCGTGGTTCGTGAGCCACAACCGGCCAGTTTTTATCTGAGGTAAATATGCATCCTGTCAGTCAAGAAAACTTTTATGTGGGTGAGGTAGCCAATGGCCTGCCGTTAACCATTCCAGTTTACCGTTTAAAGGGTAATGGCACAGGAAAAAGCGTGTATATTCAGGCCAATATGCATGGCGCAGAGGTGCAAGGTAATGCCGTCATTTACCAACTATTAGAGCAGTTACAGACCCTCGAGCTTAACGGCGACATCACCCTAGTCCCCTATGCGAACCCCATTGGTTGCAACCAAAAATCAGGCGAGTTCACGCTGGGTCGCTTTGATCCTATTACCGGTGTTAACTGGAACCGTATGTATCATTACGATAGCCAGTTGCCAAAGACGATGGCCGAGCAATGCGCACACCTGTCTAGCGGCGAAATTCGCGATACATTTCAGCACGCGCTAATTGCGAGTATCGACGCTCAACTTGAGGCCCCTGCGCACACGCTGTCAACGGGTAAGCGCATCGCTTTGCAACTTCAGCAGCTCGCACATCAAGCCGATATCGTTTTAGATTTACACACCGGGCCGATATCGACTCAGCATTTGTATTGTCCTGAATATGCCCGTGCTAGCGCTAAGTATTTTAATATCGCTAACGTTTTACTTATACCCAATGAGTTCGACGGTGCCCTAGATGAAGCGGCGTTTTGCCCTTGGTGGCAACTTAAGGCTCAGTTCAATGCATTGGACTGTGCTTTTGAAGTGCCTGTGGAAGCATTTACCGTTGAGCTTGGCTCACAAGAGCGTATCGACCTCAGTACCGCTAAAGACGATGCCGACAATATTTTAACTTATCTTAACTACCAAGGCGTGTTGCAAGACGCACCCTTCTACCCAAAAGAAATGACGCGCTATGGTTGTATGCTCAGCGATTATAAAACCTATTATGCCCCGATGGGGGGAATGGTGGAATATTTAGCCCCACTGGGGGAGCCGATTGCAGCGGGAACTCCTATCGCCAACATATTGCGAATGGAGCGATATTTAAGTGAAACGCCGCTGCACACCTTGTGTGCTGACAGCGATGCGATTGCCATTCTTCATTTTGCCTCTGCGAGTGTAAATCAGGGCACCGAACTCTATAAATTCTTTACCAACACCTTCGAGTTGTAAACCATTGCGTGAGAGTCAGTGAGTTTACTCACTGCCAGTGGGCGACTTTGTCGCCCTCTTTTTCAGCCTAAATTCACCCGCTTGTTGCTAAAAAGGTGTACTATTGATTTCATCTTCTGTCCCTTTTATTCAGCACACGGATTTTTATGAATTGGCGATACACTTTATTGGCTTTGACCCTGAGCGGCCATGCGTGGGCGGATGAGCCTGCAACAAATGCAAATAACGAACAAGACAATGAGCTAAGTATTGTCAAACAGTGCATTCTTAATGAAGCGATTGCCGGTGATGGTAAACAAACCTTGGATGAGCTTCGTAAAAAGTGCTCTGATTTAGAAGAAAGTAAACAGCTTACAGCCATTGATAAGCGCAAGGCTCGTGAAGAGGTAACGGAGAAAAACCGCAACGTGATCACGCCGCACAAGCGCAACTATATTTTGCCCGTGACCTACATGAAGCATCCTAATGAAGAACCCTTTGGGGATATCAGTGCTTTAGGCGACACCAATACCGGCGAAAACTTAGATAATGTTGAGATTAAGTATCAGCTGTCGCTAAAAGTACCGCTTTACGACAACTTCAGTGACGAGGACCAAGCCGTCTATTTCGGCTTTACTTTGCAATCTTATTGGCAGTATTACAACAAAGATATTTCTGCGCCATTTAGAGAAACCAATTATGAGCCGGAAATTTTTTGGATTAATTATCTAGACCCTGAAAACGTGCTTTGGGGCGACGAAATGGCCATTGCAGTGGGTGCTGTGCATCAATCCAACGGCCGTAGCCAACCTTACTCGCGTTCCTGGAACCGCTTATACGTCGACTTTATTTGGGAAAAAGACGGCTATGTATTTAGCTTTAAGCCGTGGTACCGCATCCCTGAAGATGAAAAAGAAGATCCTATGGTTGCCGATGGTGATGACAATCCTGATATTTATAAATACATGGGTTACTTTGAGCTCAAAGGCGTGCGCCGTTTCGAAGAGCATGAGTTTAGCTTTATGCTGCGCAACAATCTAAACTCGGATAATCGCGGTGCCATTCAACTAGATTGGTCTTTCCCTATGTGGGGCCGTCTTCGTGGCTATGCTCAGTACTTTAATGGTTATGGTGAAAGCTTGATTGACTACAACCAAGATACCGAGCGCTTTGGTGTCGGCATTCTACTCACCGACCTTCTGTAGTATAAAAGAAAGCCCCGTCAGGGGCTTTTTTAATCTTATTCACTTTTAACGATAACAAAGCGGCCGGTAAACTCCCCGACCAAAATATCGCCATCATAAATGTGTACTGGCACCTGATAACGTGCTTTCCCTTGGGTTGTTAAATCGCCAACATTCCCCTCACACTGGGTTAAATCAACCTGGGCTCTAGGCTCTTTGTTGATAGGTTTAAGGTACTTTATCTGCGCATCAGCAAGCACAATGTCCCCCATAAGTTGGGACTCTTGAAGTGCCAAATAAGTTGCTCCCCACCCTGCTAGCGTTGCCATAGAATAAACAGAGCCAGCAAACATGGTGTTATGCACATTAATATTAGCATTCAGATCAGCACTGACACTGAACTGCCAGTCAGTATACGTTTCTACTTTAATTCCCATCTTATCGCTGATAGGAATCGATTCGCGCCAAGTGTCTTGCAAGACCTGAGTCCAATCTGGATGACGAAACCAACCTGGCTCGCTAGGGCGTTGCTTTACCATTTTCCAATGCTGCACATCACCAAAGGCAAGATGCGCTTTTTCTTTAAGCTCGTAGCCATGGCGTTGATAAAACTTCAAAGCTCGCTCGCGAGCAAACAAAACCAATTCACTCGCATCCTGATTCCAAGCTATTTTCTCCAGCTCATGTAATAGCCGGCTACCCAGATGTTGGCCTCGGTGAGCATCATCAACAGCCATATAACGCACTTGGGCTTGTTGCGAGTTATTAAAGTGCAAACGTGCCACGGCGATCACCTCACCGTCCTTATTCTTAATAAACCGATGTTCTGACTCTTGTTCTAAATCATCCTGCTCGCTGCCTCTAGGCTGCTCCCAAGGTGCACGCAAAACTTGCCAACGTAAATGATAATAGGCCTGCCAATCATCGCTACTTTGCGGAATAGTTACTTCGAACATGCCAACTCCAGATAAAAAGTGATGCCTCACCTTACAAGATTTACCAACGGGATAAAATAAGACCAAAGCACTGCGGTTTCTCGCACCGTAAAATTTAGTGCACAATTAGGTAAAATGTCACAAGGTGTCTATGCTGTTTTTATGGAAACAGTAATCGAACATAGCGGAGCCGTCTCCGAGCACTTTGTTGCTGATTGTGCCAATATCGGCCAACTTTTGTATTGGCACAAATTCGGCTGCACAAGTATTCAGGTACGCCAACATAAACAGTTTCGCTGGTTGCTGATAAACCAAACACTGCAATCCATTATTGAGCGCAGTCGCCCTAACCACCTACTTTTTCCACACCTACAAATTTTTGCTCAGTATTGGCACACCTTGCCCACCCCGGACAGAGTTCTGGAATTGGGGCTAGGTGGAGGGGCGATACGCAACTATTTACACCACAGCTACCCTGATACCGAGCTTATTTCCGTGGAGCAAAACCCCGATATTATTCATTGCTATAAACGCTACTTCGGTGGTCGCCATGACACCACTTTACGCTGTGCCGATGCCGAGCAAGTACTGAGTGAGCCGGGGTGTTACGACTGGATAATCATTGATTTATTCAGTGAGCTCGATGCTCCAATGTTCCTCTACAAACATCGGTTTTACGACAAAATACGCGCTGCGTTGAACCATGATGGGCACCTCTTTATCAACTTTTTGGCCCACCATGAGTCACAGTTGCAGCAACTTAAACATTTGTTGATCACTTGTTTTGGCAAGCCACCCGATATGGTTAAAGTAAAAGGCTACTCCAATCATTTAGTGTTTTTGTCCCGTTAAACGGCTAAATTGAACGTCACCGGACCATCATTGACTAATGATACTTGCATATCTGCAGCAAATTGTCCGGTCGCCACAGTGATGCCTAATGCTTTCGCTTTATCAACAAACAGGTCATATAGCTGTCTAGCTTGTTGTGGCGTTGCCGCACTGGAAAAGCTAGGACGCATCCCTTTGCGAGTATCGGCGGCAAGCGTGAACTGCGATACCACCAAAAGCTCACCACCGATGTCTTTTAGGCTTAAATTCATCTTACCTTGCTCATCGGTAAAAATACGATAATTACTCACTTTATGGAGTAGTTTGTCGACCTGTTGTTCACTATCGGCCTTTTCTACGCCTAATAACAGCACAATCCCTTGGTCTATTTTCCCCTACTACATGCCCTTCAACGGTGACTTCGGCGCGACTAACGCGCTGTATTAATCCTTGCACTGCTGCCTCTTTAACTTCAAATACATATGGTCGGTTGCCCGACATTGGGCTTGGCAATATACCTCATCAGCCAAGCTGTGACCAAGGCCTTCAAAAATATCTAAATGTGCTTGTGCGGCCGTGGCAAATGCTTGGGCTCGCGCGTATGAACACACCAAGTCGTGGCGCCCGTGAACCATCCATACCGGCAGGCCTGCGAACTCCTTGGCATGGTCCATGAGCATATTGTCACGTAGAAAAAACTGGTGCTTGAAGTAGTGCAGCTGTAGCTGTGCTCGGTTGATAAGCGCAGCGGGTTCTAGCAGTTTAATACTTGGTGCCGTGCCGCAACATAAGGTTTCCTCCCAGGCCACCCATGCTTTGGCGGCTTTGAGCTGCGTGGGCTCGCTATCACTAAAAAGTTGCTGATGGAAACCTTCGATCAATGCTGACGTTGGCTGGTTTTGTAGGTTAAATTGGCGATAATATTCAGGGTAAAATTGTGCTCCGGCGCCACTTTTCCCCAGACACCAGTCGTAATCCTGTTGGCTTGCAAAAAAGCTGGCCCAAAGCATCAAAGCGTTTACGTGCTCACTGTGTCGCAAAGCATACACCATCGCTAGGGTAGCTCCGAAAGACTCACCACACACAACCCAGCGGCCAATTCCCAAATGACGGCGAATGCATTCAAGGTCGCCAATCAAGTGTTCCAGAGTATTATGCTCGCAACTATGAGGGGTGGAATTACCACACCCTCGTTGACTGAAAAGTAAAATTCGGTAGTGCTCGGGATTAAAGTGCGCGCATTCAAAGCGACTGAGCCCTCCACCTGGCCCCCCGTGACAGACAATCACCGGCAAGCCATCCCCGCTGCCATGTTCCTCAACTTCTAGTTGGTGCCCCTGTCCGACCAAAACATGGTGGGTTTTTCGTGGCGCACTAACGGGGTAGCTCAATGCCATTGTTACTCCTTAAGTGCGCGTTTCTCCTCGGCGACAATATCATCAATAGGAGGCTTGCTCACACTGATACACACAGTGAACTCTGCACCGAGTAGTACCACAGCCCACGACAGATACACCCATACAAATAAAATAGGTACTGTCGCTAGCGCCCCATAAATCACTTCATATGAGGGGAAATGGCTGATGTACATAGCGAACCCCTTTTTTGTCAGCTCAAATAACAGTGCTGCAAAAATAGCCCCGGGAACCGCTGCTCTAAATGGAACTCGTGTATTTGGTACTAGAGTATAGAGCATCACAAAGCCAACAGTAGAAATAACGTAAGGAAGCGACTTTAAAACAAAACCACTAAAACCAGGAATGCCACCATCAGCAAAAGACACCAAAGACACAATGTAAGACGTGGCACCAATACTTAACCCAAGCAATACCGGCCCTAGACTCAGCACCATCCAATAAATAGCGAAAGAAATGACCGCAGGGCGTTTCTTTTTGATGCGCCAAATCCGGTTTAAGGTGAGATCGATATTACGTATTAAAAATAACGCCACAACAGCCAAGAAAGAGACCCCCACGGCGGTCATTTTATTCGCATTCCCTGTAAATGCGCCGATATGTTCTTTAATTACATCCGTTGAGGTGGGCACCATGTTATTAAAAATGAAGCTTTCGATAGCAATACGGGTATCTTCAAAGCCAGGGAAAGCCGAGAAGATGGCCACACCTACAGCAATTAAAGGCACTAAGGAAAGCAGGGTTACATAGGCTAGATAGCCTGCGTTAACAGTGATTTGATCTTCCATACACCGAGTAAAAAAATACCGCCACCAGCGCGGCTGTGCTTTTAACCAGATGGAGAGTTGCGCTTTGATTTTCTCACCGTCGAACTGCATGAGTTACCTAAAATATAAAAAACCTTTTGCTTATCATAGCAATCGACCACATAATTTACAGTATCAAGTATCCATACAAGGGTTGAAAATGATTAAAAAAATCGCGCTAGCTACTGCATTTATGACGCTCACAGCGTGTCAGTCCGCTTACTATTCGGCAATGGAATCTGTCGGCGTACATAAACGAGATATCCTTGTTGATCGCGTTGAGGAAACTAAAGAGTCACAGCAGGATTCACAACAGGAGTTTCAGTCAGCATTGGAGCGTTTAAGTACGTTAATTAACTTCGATGGCGGTGATTTACAAGACGCTTACGAGCAGCTCAATGATGACTATGAGTCAAGTCTCGCGGCGGCTGATGAGGTCTCAACTAACATTGATAAAGTAGAAGATGTGGCAGAAGCTTTATTTGACGAATGGGCCGATGAACTAGAAGAGTACCAAAGCGCCGCTCTAAAACGCGAAAGCAGTAAAAAGTTGCGCGCCACTGAACGCCAATTTGAGCAGCTCCTGCGCTCTATGCGCGCTAGCGAGGCGAAGATGCAACCCGTGTTAGAGTCTTTACAAGACAACGTGCTCTACCTTAAGCACAACCTCAACGCGCAAGCAATCGCCGCGATAAAAGGTGAATTCACGAATCTTAAGCGCGACATTCAAGTACTTATTGATGATATGAATCGTTCAATCGAAGACTCTAACCGCTTTATTGAGCAAATGAATCAAAACTAACTTTCTTTGATAACCCACTGCCCGCTTGATGGCGGGCATGTTCTACTTGTTGTACTACAGTAAACTGCCACACCCCACTATCTAACTTTTCAATAGTCATGGTGAATGGCCATGCCCCTTGGCCATCGACATGTGTTAACCGCATATCCAACACTAAATGTTCTTGCCTATCTAGGGTCTGTTGATCTTTGCTGTTCTATTTTTGTTCTCTTTGAGCGTGCTTTTATCGCGGCGCTCGATGTGTGGCCTAGTAATCTAAGCGAATATCGAGCAAAGCTTCCGCGTCCTGCTCACGCCCCTTACCTACATCCATGTAGGCAACAATGAGAAAAGTGCGCTCAAAAGAACCGTTCGGCAGCGCTTGATTGGCTTTTCTACTGTGTTATCGGCTGGCTCACATAGAATAACTATGCCACGCAGCCTCTGCTTTGTATAAAACCCAATCAAACTGCTGCAAAAACGAACTTGAAAGGTCAACAGACCCTAGAAAAAGGTTAAATGAGCAAGACTTTATTCCAACGATTTCGCACAGGTAACAACACCCAGAGCATTTGCTTTAGGCATAAAAAAACCCGCAACACAGTGCGGGTTTTTCAAATTAAGGGCTAATTAGCTCTTCTTTGACTCACGAGATGCGCGCTTACGCTCGCTCTCAGTCAATAATTTCTTACGGATACGGATGCTTTCCGGAGTCACTTCTACCAGCTCATCATCATCAATGAACTCAAGCGCTTGCTCAAGGGTCATCTTGATTGGTGGCACAAGTGTTTGCGCTTCATCAGTACCTGACGCGCGCACGTTGGTTAACTGTTTACCTTTTAGGGCATTAACCGTAAGGTCATTGTCACGGCTGTGAATACCGATAACCATACCTTCGTATACTTCAACACCATGGCCGATAAATAGCTTACCACGCTCTTGCAGGTTAAATAGCGCGTTAGTCAGCGCCTTACCTTGGGCATTCGCTATCAATACACCGTTCATACGCTGGCCGATCTTACCGCCTTTGTGTGGGCCGTAATGATCAAACGTGTGGTACATCAAACCAGAACCTGAGGTTAACGTCATGAAATCAGTCTGGAAACCAATCAAGCCACGGCTTGGGATCATAAAGTCCATACGAATACGGCCTTTACCATCTGGAGACATATCAGTCATTTCTGCTTTACGTAAACCCAGCTGCTCCATGATAGAACCTTGGTGCTCGTCTTCACAGTCGATAGTCACTGTTTCGTAAGGTTCTTGGATTTCACCATCAACTTCACGCAAAATAACTTCTGGACGAGACACGGCAAGTTCATAGCCTTCACGACGCATGTTTTCGATAAGTACACCCAAGTGTAATTCACCACGGCCTGATACACGGAAGCTATCAGGGTTATCGGTCTCTTCTACGCGTAATGCCACATTATGAACTAGCTCGGCTTGCAAACGTTCAAGGATATTACGTGAGGTGACGTATTTACCTTCTTGGCCAGCAAAAGGTGAGGTATTTACAGAGAACGTCATGGTAACAGTAGGCTCATCAACACTCAGTGCTGGTAACGCTTCAACCGTATTGACATCACAGATGGTATCAGAGATTTTCAACTCGCCAAGGCCACTCACCGCGATGATGTCGCCGGCAGTTGCCTCTGTCGCATCATGACGGTCAAGACCTAGGTAAGTAAGCACTTGGCCCACTTTGCCGTTACGTTTACTGCCATCAGCACCGACAATAGTAACCTGCTGATTTACTTTCACAGTACCACGCTTAATACGGCCTACGCCGATAACGCCAACGTACGAGTTGTAGTCAAGCTGTGAAATTTGCATCTGTAGCGGCCCCTCAGGATCCGCATCTGGTGCTTCAACTTCTTTAACAATGGCTTCAAACATTGGTTCCATGTTGTCAGAAGGCTCATCTAAGTCGAGCGTTGCCCAACCATTAATCGCTGATGCATAAATAACTTTAAAGTCTAACTGTTCGTCGGTTGCACCTAAGTTATCGAACAAGTCAAATACTTGGTCCATAACCCAATCAGGGCGTGCACCCGGCTTATCAACCTTGTTAATAACAACGATTGGCTTCAGCCCTTGCGCGAACGCTTTTTGCGTTACAAAGCGCGTCTGCGGCATTGGCCCTTCTTGTGCGTCTACAAGTAATAGTACGGAGTCAGCCATCGAAAGTACGCGCTCTACCTCGCCACCAAAGTCGGCGTGCCCAGGGGTATCGACGATATTGATATGGTAGTCTTTCCAGTTGATTGCCGTGTTTTTAGCTAGGATGGTAATACCACGTTCTTTTTCAAGATCGTTCGAGTCCATCACTCGCTCTTCGTTGCCACCACGGGTTTGTAGTGTGCCCGATTGCTCAAGCAATTTATCAACCAAAGTCGTTTTACCATGGTCAACGTGTGCGATAATCGCGATATTTCTTAACTTTTCGATGCTCATATATTTACTTAGAGGCTAACCCCATATTTCCTAAATGATCCACACCCAGCGGCGCGGGCCACCTGTGTCGAGTTTAAAAGGTCGCGTATTATCCCTTATAACGCCACTAGATGAAAGTTTATCCAGCTAATTAATTTACTTCCGTGCCTAACATAGCCTAGTCGCTTGACATAAAAATGACACCGAGACTGTGTTATCAGTGTTTTTTAGTGCGCTCACTGCCTTATTTGAGTCATCCCTTGATACATGACAATGCAGCCTGAAAAATTTGCACTACAATGTAGCAAGTTCGCACCCTATTGGTGCAAAAAATAAGTTTGAGATTACCAAATAGAAAGTAACCCCCTACTAAACAGACACTTATACTTTTGGCATGGTTTAAGCTTACCCATGCACAAATGCAGTAAATTGCAGCAAATAATAATCCATAGTTGGAGGACACATGTCACAATCGGTATTAGATTTTATTAAAGAGCACGACGTAAAATTCGTTGACCTTCGTTTCACTGACACCAAAGGTAAAGAGCAGCATGTCTCTATTCCTCATCACCAAGCTGATGAAGATTTCTTTGAAGACGGTAAAATGTTTGACGGCTCTTCAATTGCAGGCTGGAAAGGCATTAACGAGTCAGACATGGTGCTGATGCCAGATGCTGAAAGCGCTAAGCTTGATCCATTCGCCGAAGAAACCACACTTATCGTACGTTGTGACGTTGTTGAACCTTCAACTCTTCAAGGCTATGAGCGCGACCCTCGCTCTGTGGCCAAGCGTGCTGAAGAATATATGCGCTCAACAGGTATTGCCGATACGATTCTGTTTGGCCCTGAACCAGAATTTTTCCTTTTTGACGATGTTAAGTACAAAACAGATATGTCTGGGTCAATGTATAAAATCGACGCTGAAGAAGCATGCTGGAACTCAGATAAAGATTATGAAGGCGGTAACACCGGTCACCGTCCTGGCGTCAAAGGTGGTTACTTCCCTGTTGCTCCAGTGGACTCATCACAAGATTGGCGTAGTGCCACTTGCATGGTGCTAGAAGAACTTGGCCAAGTCGTTGAGGCTCATCACCACGAAGTAGCAACAGCTGGCCAAAACGAAATCGCCACCCGCTTTAACACCATGGTTTTGAAAGCGGACGAAATTCAAGAGATGAAGTACGTTATTCACAACATGGCGCACCTGTATGGTAAAACCGCTACTTTCATGCCTAAACCTGTGGTTGGCGACAACGGTTCAGGCATGCATTGTCACCAATCTCTAGGTAAAGATGGTAAGAACATCTTTGCAGGCGACAAGTATGGTGGCCTATCAGAAGAAGCGCTTTACTACATCGGTGGTATCATCAAGCACGCCAAAGCTATTAACGCCTTTGCCAACGCTTCGACAAACTCATACAAGCGCCTTGTTCCGGGTTTCGAAGCACCAGTTATGCTTGCTTATTCAGCACGTAACCGCTCAGCGTCTATTCGTATTCCTGTGGTTCCATCAGAGAAAGCTCGCCGCATTGAGGTACGCTTCCCTGACCCTACAGCAAACCCATACCTTGCCTTTTCAGCGATGCTAATGGCGGGTCTTGACGGCATTAAGAACAAGATCCACCCTGGCGACGCCATGGATAAAGATCTATATGACTTACCGGCAGAAGAGGCGGCAGAAATTCCAACAGTGGCAGCGTCATTGCAAGAAGCCCTTGATTCACTTGATGCAGATCGTGAATTCTTGACGCAAGGCGGCGTATTTACTGACGACCTTATTGATGCATACATCGGCTTGAAATCAGCTGAAGTAGAAAAGCTCAACATGACTACACACCCTGTAGAATTTGAAATGTACTACAGCGTGTAAACCGCATAACTACCACTTAGTTATATCATGTGTGTTCTCAAAGCCTGCTTAGCAGGCTTTTTTTATGGTAAAAAAGTTGTAAATAGACTAAAGTTAGGGTTTAACCAAGTAATTGGTTAATTTTCGTCTAACTATAAGAATAATAAACGTAAAATAGGAAGTAGCGTGACAACGAAGTGGTCTATCTTATGCGTTTTCATGGTTCTGGGTTTGAGTGCCTTTAACGCCAACGCAACCAATAAAAGCATCTATGTATGGAAGGATGAGAACGGTGTATTAGTTTTTTCTGACTCTCCAAGAAAAGGAGCTGAGAAGGTAAAGTTAAACTCACCAGCGATGAGTATGCCCTCAACTGACACGCAAATTCTTGAGCAAGATAATAGCGCTGACCAAGGAGTGAATTTCTCAGTCGCTATTACCACCCCAAATCAAGAAGAAACAATTCGTGATAACACAGGCTCTGTACATGTTACAGGCCAAGTGTCACCGCGCTTTATGCAAGGCCACCGCGTGCAACTTATGCTCGACGGAAAGCCTTACGATAAACCACAATCATCAACGGTGTTTGTGATGCGTAATGTTGATAGAGGGGCGCATCAAGTACGGTTACGCCTAGTGGATGGCAATGGTAAACAGCTGGCCACTTCTGAACCTGTGACATTTTATCTGCATCGCCGTTCAGTGATCACAGGCCCTTAAGCTGCATATCATTCCGGGTTGCACACCGATTGGGCAATCCGGCTAAATACTGCTAAGATAATTCGCACCAAATTGGTGCAACACCGAAATTAATAATGAAGCTTCCTCGTGATTTTTTCCAACAAATGTGGGAAAACCTACATACCGCTATTTTAGTCTTAGACCAAGATTTCAATCTGGTGTATGCCAATACCAGCTGCACCGAACTCCTTGGGTTAGGCTTAAAACGCATTGTGGGACAGCCTTTCAAAGCATTATTTAATTACCACTCGGTAGAATTAGAGCGCATCGCTGACTATACCCTTAAACAAGGGGTCGATTGCCACCAACACAGAGCTGACGTGGTATTCGTAGACTCTCGCCATGCCAATTTGGCGCTCAACTGTCGGCGTTTAAGCCACCAAGATCAGTATTTTCTGCTGTTTGAAATTCGCCAAACCGACGAAGAAATTCGCCTTGATCAGGCGTCTAACCAAATGCATCAACACCAAGCGGCGCGTACCTTAATTCGTAACCTTGCTCATGAAATTAAAAATCCTTTAGGGGGAATACGCGGAGCGGCGCAATTATTGCAATATGAGGTTGATCAGCAGGAGCGGGATGAATGTGCACAGCTTATTATTGATGAAGCTGACCGTTTACGCCATTTAGTAGACAAGTTACTCGGCCCGAATCAGCGTTTACAAAAACAGGCTATTAATATTCACCAAACACTAGAGAATGTTTTACGCCTTTGTACTTTGGATAGCAGCAAGGCAATTACCTTGCACAAAGATTATGATCCGAGCATTCCAGATGTAAAAGCTGATGGTGATAAGTTGCAACAAGTGCTTCTCAATATCGTGCGCAATGCTATGCAAGCACTCAGTGAAGGGGGCCATATTAATGTTAAAACCCGAGTGCGATACCATGTACGCCGACACGATACGACACTAAAAAAAGCCCTGCAGATCAAAATAACTGATAACGGCCCGGGCATTGCTCCGGAGGTTAGAGAGACCTTGTTCTACCCCATGGTGACCAATAAAGAGGGGGGCTCAGGGTTAGGTTTATCTATCGCCCAAACTCTCATAGACCAACACCAAGGGTTTATCGAATGTGATAGCTGGCCGGGCCATACCGAGTTTACACTATACTTGCCACTGTAATTGGGCCACGAGGTATACGATGAAATCTGTTTGGCTAGTCGATGATGATGCGTCAATTCGCTTTGTATTACAAAAAGCACTCTCCCGTGCAGGCTATGAGGTAGAAAGTTTCGCCAACGCTCATGATGTACTCAGTGCCTTGGAGTTTTCAAAACCAGCCGTGTTGCTCTCGGATGTGCGCATGCCGGGTATGGATGGTATGCGCTTATTGGAGCAGATCAGCGAAGATAACCCCAATCTGCCGGTGATCATTATGACGGCTCACTCAGATTTAGACTCCGCAGTGCAGGCATTCCAAAAAGGCGCCTTTGAATACTTAGCCAAGCCCTTCGACCTAGAAGAAGCCGTTAGCGTCGTTGAGCGAGCCATGCGTGCGCATTCGCAGAAAAAAGCGAAAAAGGCCAATAGTGAACAAAAGCGTTCAGTTATTATCGGTGAAGCCCCCGCCATGCAAGAGGTGTTTCGCGCCATTGGCAAGCTGAGTGCATCAAGCATGAGCGTACTTATCAATGGCGAGTCTGGCACCGGTAAAGAACTGGTTGCCAGTGCCTTACACCAGCACAGCCCACGTAAAGACAATCCGTTTATCGCCTTAAATATGGCGGCCATCCCTAAGGATTTGGTGGAGTCCGAGTTATTTGGTCATGAGAAAGGCGCGTTTACTGGGGCTGACAGCGTCCGTAAAGGGCGCTTCGAACAAGCAAATGGCGGAACGCTCTTTCTTGATGAAATTGGCGATATGCCACTTGATGTGCAAACTCGCCTGCTGCGTGTACTCGCCGATGGCGAATTCTACCGTGTGGGCGGCCATCAAAGTATAAAAGTCGATGTGCGTATTATCGCTGCCACTCACCAGGATTTAGAGCGTTTAGCTCAACAAGGTAAGTTTCGAGAAGACTTGTTCCACCGCTTAAATGTGGTTCGCTTAAAGCTGCCAGCTTTGCGAGAACGCCCAGAAGACATAGAGCAACTGGCAGAATACTTCCTCAATAAAAGCGCACAAGAGTTAAAAATTGATAGCAAGACGCTAAGCCCTCAAGCATGCGATCAAATGCGCTTATTCAATTGGCCTGGAAACGTGCGGCAACTTGAAAACACCTGTCGCTGGCTAACGGTAATGGCTCCCGGTGAGTACGTAACCGCAGAAGACTTGCCGCCAGAAATACTCAATGCGCAAACGTCTCAAGTTGATGCCGATTGGTTGGACTTATTCCAACAATGGCTAAACAATGAGTTTAAGCAAGGCAAAGACAATGTCTGGCCAGAAATTCAGGCACAGCTGGAAACAAGGCTGATTAAATCGGCCCTTGCAAGCTGTGGAGGGCATAAACAGGATGCTGCTCAACGCATCGGTTGGGGCCGCAACACGTTGACGCGTAAGCTAAAAGAGCGCAATATAAACGCCAATTAACGCACCGACGAAGAGGATAGGCATGAAGCTGATTGAACATATTGCCATGTATAAACGCATGGAGATTATCAATCGCGTGCCTTTCTTTCGCAGCTTTGAGTTAGCCGAGCGGCAAATGCTCTTAGAGTCATTCTCGCAGCTGTACTTATGCCAACAAGGGCGTTACGTATTCAAGTTGCACGAGCAAAGCCAGCAGTTATATATCGTGTTAAGCGGCGAGCTGATAGTGTTCCGCCAATCTGACCATAAAGAACTGGGCCATATTCGACCTGGCGACTTTGTCGGTGAAGGTGCCTTTATTGCCCACCGCGAGCGCAGCACCAATGCCAAAGCGCTCACCGACGCCATAGTGTTAGCCATTGAGCCACTGGCTTTAACTAAATTACCTGTGGTGGTGCGTGAGAAAATAAAAGATCAATTGATACTCGGTATGAGCGAGCGCATCGCCCGCCTCAGTAGCCTGTTAGAGCGCCATACTCCTTAGCGAAAATGCCGCCACGCACTCGCTAACGCACGTAAATCCTCGATTCCGCACCATGCTTGCAGCTCCGATTCATCAAGTGCGAGGTCGTCACCACTATAAAGCGCCAATGTCTGCTCGTCGTCATGAAATAAGCCATGACTTTGAAAACACGCCTCACCATCACCGAGTAGCAACCTCATTTCTCGTCCCTGCACGAGCTGCTCTGCAGTGCTATCAAGAGCGGTAAAAAACGCTTCAATGAGCTCATCGTTTTCATAGAGCTCGTCATTGAACCAACGGGCAATAAGCCGGTGTTCGTCAGATATTTTTACCCGCTTACCCCATGTTGGGTCTGAGTAGAGTTGGTATTCCATAATAGTGCTGCCAAAAAGATGCGGCGCGCATAATAGCAATATCGATACGCTAAATCGAGCTGCTCATTGTACTGCGATATCAGCACTAACGGCATCATGTTAGTATACGCCTACCCTGTCGGCTTCCTATATCGATTATGTTCAACACCCTAGCAATAAT
Source organism: Pseudoalteromonas sp. SW0106-04 (assembly GCF_001293805.1). Taxonomy (NCBI): domain Bacteria; kingdom Pseudomonadati; phylum Pseudomonadota; class Gammaproteobacteria; order Alteromonadales; family Pseudoalteromonadaceae; genus Pseudoalteromonas; species Pseudoalteromonas sp. SW0106-04. The sequence continues at coordinate 354,545 of NZ_BCAI01000003.1, forward strand.
TTTTCCACTCATTTTCGTGGCGACAGCCGGTTACATTAGTGCAGCACGCTCGTTTTTAACAGCCGAACACCTTAGTGGCATAAGCCGCTTTGTATTTTACATCAGCATTCCGGCTTTTTTGTTTGTTAATATGTCCCAAGCTGAGCTCAGCAAAGCAGTCAGCCTCGATGTCATGCTTAGCTTCTATCTTCCCGTTATCGGCCTGTATCTACTGGTACTGGGGTTTTATCGGTGCCGCTGTGGGCAGTGGAGTATAAGCGCCATTCGCGCGCTTGGGGCGTGCTATTCCAATACTGTACTTATCGGTTTACCTATCGCGATGCAAGCACTCGGTAAGCACGTAGCCGCAACGGTTTTCGTCATCATCACCTTTCATAGTGCGTTATTGTTTTTGCTAACTTACAGCTTCGCCGGTAAAGAGCAGCGCGTTACTTGGCCAAACATCATCCGGCAATTAGTTATCAACCCGGTAATACTGGCAATTGCCCTAGGGCTGTTAGCGAATGCAGTCAATTTAGCGCTACCCCAGGTAATCAATGAAGGACTGACATTATTGGCAGAGCCAGCCATCGCCGGCGCCTTATTTGTGCTTGGGGCAAACCTGCACCATTATCAGATCAAGCCAGGCATCAAATCGGCTCTTACGTTAACCTTGTTAAAGCTCGCAGTATTGCCGACGCTTGTATACCTAACCGCGACCTACGGATTTGCTTTAGCTCAAGAGCAAGCCTTGCTTTTGGTGCTACTTAGCGCCTCTCCTTTAGGGGTTAATGCGTATTTGGTGAGCAAACAATTGCAACGAGAGTCAGCCACCTTAGCCAGTGCGGTTGTGCTCAGCACGCTATTAAGTGTGGTGAGCTTTGTTTTATGGCTGGCTGTATTAAGCTCATAAAAAAAGCCCCTCTGCGAGGGGCTTAATAATGCACTTTAACAGTAATAATTAGAACTTAGCTCTAATACCAACATAGAAGCGCTGACCGATAGGGTCATAAGTACCCGCATCAGTTTCTGTGCCAGTGTCATTACCTGATATACCCGTTAAGATACGTGGTGCTTCGTTATCAAGTAAGTTATCAACACCACCATATAGCTCGTATTGCTCAGTGATGTAGTAAGATAGCTGAATATCGTGATACACCTCACTGCCAATACCGATATAACCTGCAGGTAAACCATCTGGCGCACTGTCGCTTACAAGGCCAGCTAAGAATTGATCATCAAAGTCAGCTGCGCCAATATAGGTCATTGACCAGTTGAAACTGAAATCATCGACGTCATAGCCAAACGTCCAGTTTGCTTTGTGCTCAGAGTAACCAATTTCTCCCGCCCAGTTGTCCTTATCAGCACCTGGTAATGGAATATCGTAACCATCAATTAGGTAAGTATAAGCTAGACGCGACTTGAACATACCTGGACCTAGGTCAGTTGAGTAAGTTGCAGTTAAGTCGACACCCTCAGTTGCGGTACCACCACTGTTTGATTGGCCTGAATCGATAAACTCAATAGAGCCCGCACTGTTATTACCAGCATTCGTTGGACGACGTGTTATGAAATCACAGAAGCTTGTATCACCACCGCCATAACATTGATCAAGAATGAATTGACGAGGAGTTGATACGATTGCATCTTCGATTTCAATATCGAAATAGTCGATAGTGATATCTAGGCCTGAGATAATGTTCTCAGGAGTTAACACGATACCGACCGTGAAAGAGTCACCCACTTCCTCGGTAAGCTCAGTATTACCACGGTTGAAACCACTGATACCTTGAATATCAGATTGATTCAGTGTGAACTCACCGTTTTCAGCGATGTTCGCAGCTACGCCAGCATCAGCACGACATGCATCCGCTGCAGCGCCGCTTGAAGAAGCAGTGACACCATTACAAGGGTCGATAAGATCACTTGGGAAAGTCTGGCTAGGTGGTGAGTACAACTCGTCGATGTTAGGAGCACGAGTTGAACGAGCGCGCGTTGCACGAACACGCACACCATCAACGACAGTCCAATCTAAGCCCACGTTCCAGCTTTCAGTATTGCCTACTGTAGAATAGTCAGAAAGGCGTACTGCTGCTTTGAGTGACAAGCTATCTAATACAGGAACGTTCGCTTCAACATAATATTCGGTAACGTCAAACTCACCCTCTGTAGCAGGAATAGCATTACCTGCGTTCAAGCCAGCTTGCTGCAGGGCATCGAACTCACTACGTGAAAACTCTTCACGGTACTCTGCACCGAACGCCACACCAACATAACCAGCAGGCAGTTCAAATAGCTCACCAGTGAAGTTAGCACCAATAATTTCCTGCTCTACTCGCGTTGACAACATACTTGGCGCTTTAACATAGTCGAATGCGTCGCTAGTGATTGAGTTAAAACCAAATACATTAATTGGTGTACACCCAAAACCACGTGCTGTCTCATCAAGACAGATTGCTTCGTCTGTAATGCCATCGCCATCCAGATCTTGGGTATCTGTAACCGCTTCTAATGCATAGCGGAAGTTTTGCACGTTAACTAGGCCATTAGAAACTTGGTTTTCTTTCGTTTTGCCGTAGATGTAATAAGCGTCGTAGTACCAGTTGTCACTGATTTGGCCTTCAAAACCTGTGGTAAAGCGGAAGGTATCACGATCAGCCTGATAGCCTCGGTTACCAATGTCAGCTAAACGCTTAGCGAAGAAAATATCCCTCATGCCATCGCCATCAGTGTCTGTAGCGCTGTTATAAATGGCATCTGGAACATATGGGTTACGCAGAAGCTCACCGTTTCGCATAAATTCAATAGGTACCCGACCATTGCTGTAAATATCATCTGATGCGAACGGGAAAGGCTCGAGTTCAGTTACCGATGTTGTCGCTGCATAAGTCGCTTCGTAAAAGAACTTATGGTTATCATCAAGCTCATAACTACCATTGGATGCGAAAAGGTAACGCTCGGTTGGGATCGCAATAGTACGACGTCCAGAACGGTTAAAGCCATCAGCAGGACCGTTATCACCGTTGGTGTCAAAACCTTCTTTTAGGTTGTTGTTTTCATCAAAAGTGAAACGTGTATCGCCAGCATCAAAGCGACCCTGAGGTGAGAAGCTTGAGTAGTAAGGGCGGACATATTCAAAAATTGAACCTGGGTTTTCATACGGGTCGTTGAAATAGATAGCCGAAATTTGGTCAACAGCTGAGATATCACGATCACGTGAATATACTGCACCCTGGTCAGAATAGCCGAGGTGGAACATAACTTGACCTGCACCATCAGAGGTTGTTGTTCCGGTTGTTACAGAAAACTGCTTCTCAGTGTTGTCACCCTCTGCAGATTCTCCATACTGACCTTCAAACTCTATACCTTCAAAATCATCTTTGAGCACAAAGTTAACAACACCAGCTACAGCATCTGAACCATATACCGAAGACGCACCACCGGTCATAATTTCTACGCGTTCAACAAATTGCGCTGGAATAGTATTTAAATCGACAGCCGAGCTGCCAGGAACACCTGAAACGTAGCGACGACCATTAACTAGCACTAGGGTACGCGCTGTACCCAAGTTACGTAGATCAACAGTAGCAACACCACCACTAGATGTAGAGAAGTTAGAGTTAGTTCGACTTATTGCTGGAGTACCAAAGGTTGGATTTTCCATTAATAAGTCTTGTAGGTTTAGAGTACCAGACTTATCAATACTAGCACCGTCAAGTACTTGAATCGGTGAAGCTGACATCGCTTCGGCTGAACGAATCCGCGATCCGGTAACCTGAATACGCTCTACTTCTTCAACACCTTCCTCAGCCGCATAGGATAAACCAGAGTATGCACCTAAGCTAGCCGCACAGAGTGCCAACTTTATACCTGTTGATAATTTACTATAGTTCTTCATTTTGTTTTCCCTGTAAGGTTTCCATTATAGAGATATAATAAAAACAAACCCAATATTATGTTCACCTTGAGATAACAAGGTGAACATAATATTAATCACAAAGAATAAAAACTCAACATTCACATGGCGTTACGAGCCATATCAAAATGCCAAAAGCAGAATAATAAAAGCCAAATATGTTAAATTAATGAGAATAAACCTTTAATTTTCGATTTTTATTTACAAAGAGAAGGAGTTTATAAATAGATCGCGTAGATAGATGTTTTTTAAGCAACAATAAAAATTTTTAACCTCAAAATGTTGCTGAATTGATAATAAAATGAGCACCCCCCATCATTGAGGGGCATATTATCGCAGCTATTCTAATAATCTCGGCGATACTTCGCAGCGTCGATAATGGCCCATACATAGGCAATTGCAGCGATGATACCCGGTACAATCAACCACCACAGTGCCGCACCACCGAAAACAAAAATCGCAAAAAGCAGCGCGGCTAAGATGCGACCTTGAACAAGTTGTCCTAACCCAGGGAAAAACACGTTACATAGCGCCGCAATGACATTACCACCAGAGCCTTGTCCTGACATAATTACCTCAATATATAGTTAGTTTCTCTTTTACTTATCAAGTTTCAGGCCAAGTAAAAATAGCCTTATTTTCAATAGGTTAAAAATAAACACTTGGATAACAAAAGCATAATTTAGTTGTTCATGCTAAAAGTTAGCCTTTTTTGCTGACCATGAAATATGTTAATACAGGTTCATTCAGAATAAAAATACATCATCAGGCTATGTTAACAACATTATCTCGTCCACTCGCAGCGCTAGTGGAAAAGTACTTACCCGACCCTCTTGTTATAGTGATCTTGCTTACATTCTTAGCGATGTTCAGTGCTTTGTTATCTACACCTCATTCGCCAACTGCCATATTGAATATGTGGGGAAGTGGCTTAAGCAACCTACTGAGCTTTGCAATGCAGATGTTATTGGTGTTGGTCAGCGGCTACCTATTGGCCACAACGCCCGTTGTATCACGGTACTTACATGCCGTGGCGCGGCGATTAAATTCACCTGCTTTAGCAGTTATAGTAACAACCTTTGTAGCTATGCTAGCAAGTTGGATTAACTGGGGCTTTGGTTTGGTCGCTGGTGCATTATTTGCCAAAGCCGTGGCACAATACTGCCGTCTCGACTATCGCGTCTTAGTGGCCAGCGCTTACTCTGGGTTTATTGTTTGGCATGGTGGGCTCTCTGGTTCTGTGCCATTGACTATAGCGACACCGGGACACTTTAGCGAAAGTGAAATTGGTCTTCTACCCACGAGTGATACGCTATTTTCAACCCTGAACCTGTCTTTATTGCTGGGATTATCTATCTTACTACCTACTATCAACTATTTATTATTACCTAAGCCTCAGCACAGCGTTTATGTAGACCGTACACGTTTACAATCCAAGGATAAAACTGTAAAGCCGCCAGCGAAAGGAATAGACCACGCTCGTTGGCCGTGTGTTGTAGTTGGCTTACTGGGTCTCAGCTACCTAGCTCATTTCTTTGTGCAACAGCAGGGCGGGCTTAATCTTAATGTCGTTATTACGCTGTTTTTATTTTGCGCTTTTCTACTACATCACAGCACACACTCTCTGCTCGAGCATCTGTATGAGGCTGTTCGCAGTGGCAGTGGCATTGTTATCCAATTTCCTTTCTATGCAGGGCTGATGGCCATAATGAGTGATAGCGGACTTGCTGAGAATATATCGGCCACACTGATGTCTTTAGCGAATAGCCAAACGCTGCCTCTTTTAAGTTTCTTGAGCGCTGGATTGGTCAACATATTTGTCCCCTCAGGAGGAGGCCAGTGGGCGCTTCAAGCACCTCTTGTTATTCCTGCCGCACAAGCGTTAGAAGTCCCTATCGCTTCGGTGGCTATGGCTGTCGCTTGGGGAGACGCTTGGACTAACCTTATTCAACCTTTTTGGGCTATCCCTGTACTGGCGATTGCTGGGTTAAAAGCAAAAGACATCATGGGCTTTTGTATCATTCAATTACTCATCACTGGCGGCTACATCAGTATTATTTTGCTGACAGTGGCATAAAACAATACAAAAGGGTGGGTTTTTAGATAATTACCAATAATTCTCGTGTCATTTAGTTGCAGGGCTTAGCAACCACTTCTACATTACAATAAGGGATTAGAGGGAGAATGGATGAAAACCTACACGCAAGCCAATCTGCAACATAAATACCGTGTTGCCATCGTCGACGACTCACCAGCCATTTTAGTGGTGCTGCGGGCGGTGTTTAATGAACTAGGTATTGAGGAAGTGTCTACATTCGATGACGCTGAGTCGGCCTATGCGGCGATCGAAAAAGCGCCTAGCCTTTACGATATTGTGTTAACAGATCTGAACATGCCCGGCATGGACGGTATGGCTTTTATGCGTAAACTCGGGGAGCTCAAATACGGAGGAGCTGTTGTCATTGTATCCGAGATGCACCCAGAGATAATTGCCCTTGCAGCACGCGTAGCTAGGCAGCACCAAGTACATTTGTTGGGAAATATAGAAAAGCCCGTGCACTTGCATTATGTTGAGCACCTAATTCAGAAACTTGAATGTTTACATGCTTCTTCTAGAGACCCTTTGCGCACCGTTTCTGAAATCGCCCTTTTAGACGCCATTAGTCACAGCCGTGTCCTTCCTCTTTACCAGCCCAAGCGACACATTAGTAACGGTAAAGTGGTGAGCCTAGAAGTGATGTCACGCATACTTCCCCGCTATCAAGATAGTGATTCCATGCCTGAGTGCTTCGTTGACGTTGCTCGTGACAATGAGTTACTTAACTTATTGACCTTTCAGCTAATTGAGAAGGCTGCCAAAGATTTAAGTTCTTTTCGGCACGCGTATGGCTCGCACCTAAAACTGGCAATTAATCTCCACCCTTGCCAGCTCGCAGACCTTAGTTGCCCTGACAAGTTAGCGTTAATATTATCACTTAATCAACTTGCTCCAGCAGACATCTTGATTGAAATGACAGAGCATCAGCCACTTAATGATAAACATATTCTAGAGACCATTAGCCGCTTGAAAATGCGTGGATTTGAGCTTTCTTTAGACGACTTCGGCAGTGGTTTTACTGAGGAGGAGCAACTGAGGAGTTTGCCACTTGATGAAATCAAAGTGGGACAACCTCTCATTTCTCATATTGAACGCGACAATTTTGCGCAACAGATAGTCTATCGCTTGGATGATTTGGCCACTGACCGCAAGTTACGCTTATGTGCCGTTGGATTAAGCAGCACGCAGGAGTTAGACTACTTAGCTCAACGCTTTCCACATATGTATGTTCAGGGGCCACTGGTGTGCAAGCCGCTTTCTCGAGAGGATTTACTCGTCTGGCTTGAACAACAAACAACACAAGCTAGCAACTGAGTGAACCCACCTTTGAAACAGTTGTTAACAATCTAAGCGTGCCAACTACTGTTTATTGAACCAACATTCAGATATTCTTCTTTCCTAGGCTGCCCCCATGCAGCCAGAGAATAATGCAAAAACTTCAACTTTATCGTAAAGTATGGTTGAAATTTGTTCCCATTGAGTAAGCTGATAATATTGAATGCAGTCGCTGCTGTCTGTTTGATTCTAGGTGTATTTGAATGTCGATTAATGTATTACTTGTTGAAGATGATGAGTTGCTGGTAAAGCGCATAGAGAATCACTTCACGGGCACTGAGTTTACTATCCACGTAGATACTACGGGTAGTAATGCTTTGCCTATGGTTCAAGCCTCACAAGCAACTGGCCAGCAGCCGATTCAACTGGCCATTGTCGATATTGTACTACCAGAGCAGGACGGCCTGATGTTGGCTAGAGAGCTGACTACCTTGACAGAAATCGGCGTTATCGTGCTCTCAAGCCGAGACTCACAATCCGATCGTATTGCCGGACTTGCACAAGGCGCAGACGACTATATTTGTAAGCCTGTCGATTTGTTAGAGCTCGAGTTAAGAATGCGTGCGGTTTATAAGCGCTTAAACGGCTCGGCAAGTCAAGAAGACTCTACCGAGTACATTGAATATGCAGATTTCAAGCTTCATCCAGATAATCGCACTCTCGTTACCGCAACAGGTGAGGAGATGCGCCTAACCGAAGCCGAGCATAAGGTGCTTATTTGCCTGATTGCCAATGCTGGCAAGGCAACATCACGGGAGAAAGTATCGGAAGAAATAGGCCAGCCAGATTGGAGCCCAACCGATAGAACGGTAGATGTTCTTATCGGCAGGTTACGCAAAAAGTTAGGGGATGAAAAAGAGCAAAAACGTATTGTCACTGTTCGTGGCAAGGGTTATATGCTCTCTTCTAGCTAAAAAATGAGCTGCCCCTTTTGATAAGCCGCTAGAGTTTGCTCAAAAGGCTGTTGCACATAAGACTGATCTTCTGCTTCACTCAAAGCCTGTTCTTGGTAGTCGATCGCCTCATCAAAATTACCTAACTTCGCGTGAGCGGCCGCTAAATAGGCGTACGCTAAAGGATGGTCGGTCTCATCACTGACCCGCTCCGCAAGGGCAATAGCATTTTTGAGCTGTGCGCCATTATCCGAGTAGCGAACATACCACCCAGCTAACTCTCGCATCGCAATTAACTCACCCTGCTTAGCGGCCTCATTAAGCCAGTAGCGAGCTAGCTCCAATTGCTCTCGTTGCCCTGATGCTTGCGTAAGTAAACAACGACCAAGCTGGAGCTGGGCACGACTATGCTGGCGCTCGGCGGCTTCGAGTAGCAATCGTTGGTTACAGTTAATTCCGAGTTGATAAAGCATATCGCTATGCCCAGCTGCCGCAGCTTTGAGCTGCCAATAGCGCCATTGCTGCTCCTTCTCTTTATTAACCAAAGGTTTTACATCAGCGTAAGCTACTACGCTGTGGTTCTCATAGCTCGCCTGTTGCTCTTGGTTATTGTAAAAAAACCGTGCTAAATACCAGTTGCTATCACCCAACAATCCCTGCTCTGCACCCAGTGACCACTGACTCATCACTTCCCGCGCATGCTCGTCTAATTGACTGGGGATATCAATATGCTCAAAAGCCGACACTTCTTGAACACGCCCCTGATTATCAACGTTCACTAGGTAGTTGAAATTATAGTAACTGGGGTCAATCGTTTTTGTAGGAGTAAAATCAGGCTGTGTAATCGAATTAAAACGGACCATTGGCGCTTGCTTTGCCACAACTTGCACGTCGCTATCCACTGGCCATAACTCAGGTTGATAATCGAGTACTCTTAGCAGTTCAGCCAACTCAGCTTGAGCATCAACATCTCCACGCCGGGCTTGCTGTAATAAGTGTTGCTGCTTGGTACGTAACTGCTGCATCACCTCGCTATCAGGTGAGCCACTAAACACCCCTCGTATAACCGCATTATGAAATACTTCACCTGAATAACTAAAGCGTGTTTCATCCAGCTTTTCGGCAATACTTTGTGCGAACTCTGGTGCAGGGTAGCTGTGCAGTAAAATATAATCCCTCGGAATACCTTGACTATCTATATCAAAAATATAGCTCGCGACACCAGGGACCCCATCGCTCTTTAGTCCGCTAGGGTATTCAGTGGGTGGATTAATGCGTTTGCTTGGTGCGGGGTTATATGTCAGTGCACGGCTTAGTTCATAGCGTACAGTGGCGCTACCTTGACGACCAATCTCGGCAATCAGCTGCTGAGCTAGGCGCTGTGCCCGTTGTAATTCATCACTGCTTAGACGCTTAATAACAGACTTTCGGGCCTGTTGCGCCATTTTGAAATCGTTGGCCATCGCCACAGAGAAATATGCATACGCTTTAACGGGGTCGGCCTTAACGCCTTGACCACGTAGGTACTGTACAGCTAAGTTAAATTGGCTGCGACCATCGCCTAACTCGGCCGTCTTTTCAAAAAGAGTAAAGGCGCGTTGATAATCTTGATTTAAATACAGGTCCATCGCTTCATTGGCATTACCCCAGCTTAACATGGGGGCAAGCGCTACGGTTAAAATCCACGCTTTCATTGTTCACTCCTAGCAGTTCTAAGCGCCAATGTTAACAGCTGGTAAATAACCGCGCAATGGCTATTCCCCAAGCCGAGCCAGTAGACGTTCAAAGGCACGGTAGCTTAGCGCTTCTTTAATATGCTCTACTTGGATATTCGCCATCGCATTCAAATCGGCAATAGTTCGAGCTACTTTTATCACACGATGGTGCGAGCGCGGAGATAACTGTAAGCGCTCACTAGCTAGCGCCAAATATTCATGACTTTTCGCATCTAAACGACAGTGTTGGCTGAGCTCTTTATTGGATAGTAAGGCATTCACAACCCCTTGGCGCTGCAGCTGGAATTCATAAGCTTGCTCAACGCGCTTCCTGACCGTAGCACTTGACTCTTGTTTACTGTCTTTCAATAACTCAGTGCTGGGGATTCTAGATAACTCTATCTGTAAGTCTATGCGGTCAACAAATGGCCCAGAAATACGAGACAAATAGCGGAGCACTTGCTCAGGGTTGGCTCTTTTGTCGGTATGATGTCCTGTTGGGCTTGGGTTTAACGCTGCAATAAGTTGAAACCGTGCAGGGAACTCAACTTGAATCGCGGCTCTAGAGATAGTGACGACACCTGTTTCCATGGGCTCACGCAGACTATCAATAACTTTGCGCTCAAACTCTGGCAACTCATCAAGAAACAACACACCGTTGTGTGCCAGTGATATTTCTCCGGGCTTTGGCTTTGATGAGCCGCCAACAAGGGCTACTGCTGAGCAGGTATGATGTGGAGAACGAAAAGGTCGCTGCCGCCAACTCGCCAAATCAATATCGTGTCCTGAAACCGAATATACGGCTGCGGTCTGTAATGCCTGATCCGTCGTCATCCGTGGCATAATCGTTGCCATGCGCTGCGCTAACATTGATTTTCCAGTACCAGGAGGGCCTGTAAACAAGACATTGTGTCCGCCGGCAGCAGCTATCTCAAGTACACGTTTCGCCAACTCTTGGCCCTTCACCTCACTAAAATCAACTGGCAGTTCAGGGCTGGCATTAACCATCTCGGACTGTGGCAGGAGCAAAGGTAGCGACTGCTGATTATTGAGGTCTAGCCAAACTTGGTGCAGCGAATTTGCACATTTGCACTGCGCATCAGCGACAAGTTCAGCTTCCCTTTCATTTTCTGAACTCAAATATGCTGTACGCTGCGCATTTCTCACCGCCATCATTGCCGGTAACACCCCGCGTACAGGCCTTAACTTACCATCTAACCCAAGCTCAGCTAAAAACTCACAAGCCAAGGGTTGCGACACCGTTAGCTGCCCTGAGGCGATAAGTATACCTATAGCGATAGCCAAGTCATAACGGCCACCCTCCTTAGGTAAGTCAGCGGGGGCTAAATTCACCGTTATTCTTTGACTGGGGAACACAAAGTGACTGTTCTCCAATGCGCTGCGTACCCGATCTTTGGCTTCTTTAACCGAGGTTTCAGGAAGCCCAACTATATTAAATGCGGGCAACCCGGAGCCAAGATAGACCTCAACCGTCACCTGTGGTGTTTCTATACCGACTTGAGCACGAGTAAATACATGAGCCAGTGACACATCCTTGTTCCTACACTAGTTAGTTCTCTATACAGTTTAGTTGTGATAGCGGAAAACATGTAAGCTTAATTGCCATCTAATAGCGGCAAGGCGCACCATCAGTGTCGTCAGCCCGCCAATCCACATAGCAAGCTGTTGGTTTATTTCCATACTAACTAGTTGTGCATACAAGCCAGCCCCAATAGCACAGGCAATAGCATAAAGCGGCCCCTTAAGCAGCATAGGTACTTCTCTTGCTAACACATCACGGATCATACCGCCAAAACAGCCAGTCAAAACTCCCATGATCACCGCCGTCATCACTGGCACCCCTGCTCCCAATGCCTTTTGCGCCCCCATAATTGCAAAGAAGGCTATCCCCAGGGCATCTGCCAATTGCAATAAGAAATGAGGAAAGCTTTGGCGAATATTTAACCACACTATAGTTATCGCCACTGTCACTAATATGGTTATAAAGTAACTGGTGTCATGCACCCAAAACACTGGCATATCGAGAATGAGATCTCGCAGTGTACCGCCGCCTATTGCTGTGACCGAAGCGAGTACGATAACACCAAAGCCATCCATTGATTTTTCGTGCGCCAACAAAGTGCCGGAAATAGCGAAGACTGCGACTCCTAGCAAGTCAAACCAATGATAGAGTTCTCCCATTTCTCAATACTCAATTGCTCTATAGTAAACAGTAAGATAGCACCCAATAGGCGCCCCGCGAAGGAAGAATGGTATATTTGGTTGTAGGTCAGGGTTTATCCTGACTGGGGTATGCAAGGCTAAAAGCCTTGCCTACGGGTGTGGGATTTTCTGGTGTTTAGTTCTGTTGTGGGTCAGGATTTATCCTGGCTAGGATGATGCAAGGCTAAAGCCTTGCCTTCAGGTGTGGTGACAGATGATGCTGTGTTGTAGGTCAGGATTCATCCTGACTAGGATGTTGCAAGGCTAAAAGCCTTGCCTACAGGTGTGGTGACAGGTGTTTGGTTGTGTTGTAGGTCAGGGTTTACCCTGACTAGGTGATTGCAAGGCTGAAGCCTGGCCTGCGGGCGGTTTGGGAGAGCGCTTTTCTGCACGCAT